>JAKLKF010000093.1 GCA_023150805.1 Myxococcota bacterium
GGTGGTGGCGGGCTCCGCGCCGGGCCCGGCCGCGGGCGGCGGCGTCGAGGCGGGCGGCGCCTGCGGTGCCTCGTCGACCCGGCGCGGCCGGCGCGCCTCCCGGTCCGGCGGCGGGCTCCACACGCCCGCGGCGGAGCGCCCCTTGACCCCGTCGCCCGAGGTCTGCAGGGCGCCGTCGTCCTGCTCCAGCATGGCCCGGAGCTGGTCCTTGGACAGCATCTGGGTCTTGCCGCCCTCCAGGGCCGTGCCGGTCCGCTGGCGGGCGGTGCTGACCCGCAGCATCAGGTCCACCAGGCTCGGCCCCGTCGCGTCGGCGCTGGACAGCACGGCGCGCACGCTGCCCAGGAAGTCGGCGCCGGTCGGGTAGCGATCCTCCCGCGCCGGGCGCAGGGCCCAGGTCAGCACGTCGCGCACGGACTGCGGCAGGACCTCGCGGAAGCGGAACAGCCGCCGGGTCCCCTCGCCCCGCGCGGCCTGCTGGCGGATGTCGTTGACCAGGCCGTCGTAGACAGGCTTGCCGGTCATCAGCTCGAAGGCCACGAGGGCCAGGCTGAACAGGTCGCTGGACAGGTCCTCGGCCGCCGCCTCGATGCGCTCCGGCGGGCAGTAGCGGAAGCTGTCCTCGCGCGGGACCCGGCTGTTGTCCGCCTGGAACTGGAGGATCTCCACCTGGGGCAGCGCGTGGCCGATCACCAGCACCTGGCCGTCGCGCTTGAGCATGATGCGCCAGGGCGTCAGCCCGCCGTGCGAGTACACGCCCTGGGCCTCGCCCACGTCGGCCGCCTCGACCAGCACCTGGCCGCAGGCGTACATCAGCTCCAGCCCCGCCCGGACGCCGCCCGCCTCGCCGTTGTCGGCCAGGATGCGGATCACCTCGGCGACCGACCAGGCCTCGCCCGTGGGGTAGACGAAGGCGCCCTGGGCGCGGTCCACCGCGACCAGCTCCAGCAGGCCGGTCACCATCGGCGACTCGAGGAAGCCCAGCACCACGTCGAGCGCCCCGCCGATGGCCGGGTGGCCGCGGTGCTCGGGGTGGAAGACGATGGCCGTGTGCCGCAGGCCGCGGTCGCTGTCCAGCTCCACCAGGTCGGAGGCGGGCCCGAGCAGCTTGCGGCCGTTCGGGGCGAGGTCGGCGATGCGCGGGCCGTGCGAAGGGTTCATGCGCCGGGCTCGGAGGAGGGCGGAAGGGGCTCGAAGCGTAGCAGACCCGGCGCGTCCCTGGCCGGCCGCTCACGCCAGCTTCGTGGCCACCACGCCCCCGGGGCCGGTGATGGGGTCGATGTCCTCGATCCGCGCGGGGCCGATGGCGCAGGCGGTGAGGGTGGGCACGCCGCCGAACTCGGTGTGGCCGGCGTCGCGGATGAGCGCCGTGGGCAGCCCGGCCTCGCGGGCCAGCGCGTGGGCGCGGACCAGGGCGGCCTCGTCGTCGACCGAGAGCACGATCTTCGCCTGGCCGTGCCGCGCCCAGGCCAGCATCGCCGGGTCGACCAGCAGCACCATGGCCCGGGCCGGGTCCAGGCCCGCCGGCGCGGGCACCTCGCGCTGCAGGAAGACGGAGATCGAGGCGTGGGCGCACTGGGCGGCGATCTTGCCCTTCCGCATGTTCAGGTCGCGCCGGTACAGGAGCACCTGCTTGTAGGGGCGGTCGGTCATGGGCTGCAAGGTAGCGCGGGCGGGCTGCGGTGGGGCGCGGCCGGGCGGTCGGCGGCGCGGACCCGGAGATTGGTCGCACGACCAGGTATGAGGACGAGGTGCCGAGCCGCGGATCACCTGCACCGGCCGGGAAAGATCAAAGGATAACAGCCGGCACCTGTGATCGAACAGCGCTAGCCAGTCGTCCTGTGGCTAGCAACGTCAGGCAAGGCGGGGCGGACTCAGAGCTCGACCTCGACCATCACGCGCTGCCCCTCGGGGACGGTCACGGTCGCGACCCGCTCGTCGCCGGCGGCGCTCCGGACGGTCAGGCGCTGCGGGCCCGGCGCCAGGCCCTGCAGGGTGGCCCGGCCCTCGGCGTCGACCCGGCCGCCCACCGGGGCGGCGACGACGGTGGCGGCCTGGCCCTCGGCCTGCAGCTCCAGGCGACCCTGGGCGCCCAGGACGATCCGCCGCTCGCCGCCGACCGCCAGGGTGGCCTGGCCCTGCTCCGCGCCCTGGGTCCACCGCAGGCCCATGCGGTCGCGCCCCTCGTTGCGCACCACCACCGTCGAGCCCGGCGGCAGCACGCTGGTCGCCGGCCGCGGGCCACAGGCGCCGAAGCGGATCAGGCCGTGGCCGGGGCGTACGCTGCCGACGACCTCCTCGGCCCAGACCAGGTGCTCCTCGGCCGTCCCGCAGGGCTGCCCCACGGTGGAGGCGGGCAGGCCCAGGAGGTGGACCTCGACCTCGCCGGAGGTCGCTGGCGGGGGCGGGCCTCCCGCCGCGCCGCAGGCGAGCAGGCTCGGGCCGATCCCCACGGCCAGCGCGAAGCCGGCCGAGGCCATCATCCGAGCGGAGGGGGAAGGCATGGGGCTCCGAGGGGCGCGCCAGCCGGGCACGCCACGAGGAGGAGGCCCGCGCCGCGCCGCGAGGGGCGCCGACCTCCCACGCCAGAGAGATAGCGCAGCCCCGTGGCGCCCTGGCGCGTCCGCGCCGCAAGGCGACAGAACGTGATGCGCGGCCCGCGGCGCGCCGGTCAGCCCGCCCGCAGCCGGAACACCAGGGCCTTGTGGTCGGCGCCCGGGATCCGCACCCTCCGCAGCCCCTCGACCCGCAGGTCCGGCCCGACCATCGCCTGGTCGAGCGCGAAGAAGGGCAGGTCCGGCCACCCCCCGCCGGCGGGCCAGCTCGCCTGCCAGGGCGCGAGGTGGGGCTCGGCGGGGCGCAGGCCCGCGGCCCGCAGGCGGGCCCAGGCCGGGCTGCCGGGGACGGTGTTGAAGTCGCCGACCACCAGGGCCGGATCGCCCGCCAGGCAGGGTCCCCACTGGCGCGCCAGGCGTCCCTCCCGAAGCTGCGAGGCGACGCGCGCCATGTAGGGGTGCAGGCCGCTGGGGTCCTTGGGCGCCGGGGGCGGCGCGTGCACGCTGAGGACGCAGGCCCGGCCCCCGGGCGCGCCGGGAAGCTCCACCCGCAGCAGGCCCGCGGGCATCACGGTGCTGGCGCTGCCGAACTCCGGCGTGATGGCCGCGGGGCAGGACAGGCCGGGCCGGCAGTGGACCGCGTGGCCGTGCGAGGGGCGCGCCATGGGCACCGGGTAGTTGTCCGCGACCCGCAGCAGGCCCGGCACGACCTCGGCGCGCCGCTCGATGGTGAGCAGCACGTCGGGGGCCAGCCCGGCCAGGGCCTGCTCGGCGCCCGGCGGCCCCTCGCTGTAGGCGTCGAGGTTGGCGCTGACCACCACCAGCCCCTCGCCCGTCCCCGCCGCGCAGCCCGGCGGCGGCCCCAGGCAGAGGAGGTAGGCCACGAGCGCCGGGAGCACCCGCAGCGGGCGCCCCGCCCGCAGCAGCCACAGGCAGGTCGGCAGGCCCAGCAGCAGCGCCCAGGGGACCGCCGAGAGCAGCGCCGCCTGGAGCACGTGGCCGAGGATCCGGTCCTGCGGCATCCCCAGGCCGACCAGGAAGAGGCCCAGCGCCGCCAGCCCCGGAGCCAGGCTGGCGAGCAGGACGGCGACGCGGGAGGCGGCAGGCGGCACCGCCCCGGGCTAACTCCGGGAGTCCACCCCTCGGCGCCCCCCCTGCCCGAAAGGAGCCCCTCGTGTCCCGACCGCTGCTGCTGCGCGCCCTGGCCGGCGAGACCCTGCCCCGCCCCCCGGTCTGGATGATGCGCCAGGCCGGCCGCTACATGCCCGAGTACATGGCCATCCGGCAGGGCCTGGGCTTCCTGGAGCTGTGCGCCGACGCCGACCTGTGCGCCGAGGTGACGCTCCAGCCCCTGCGCCGCTTCCGCTTCGACGCCGGCATCATCTTCAGCGACATCCTGCTGCCCCTGGCCAGCATGGGCCTGGACCTGAGCTTCGGCAAGGGCCACGGCCCGGTCTTCGCCAACCCCCTGCGCGACCGGTCCGACATCGACGCCCTGCGCGACTTCGACCCGGTCCGCGACCTGCCGGCCCCGCTGCGGGCGCTGCAGATCCTCAAGGCGGCGACCGAAGTGCCGATCCTGGGCTTCGCCGGCGCGCCCTTCACCCTGGCCTGCTACGCGATCGAGGGCGGCGGCAGCAAGGACTGGATCCGCACCAAGCAGCTCATGTGGCGCGAGCCGGCGGCCTTCCAGGCCCTGCTCGACCGGCTGGCCGACGCGGTCGGCGACCACATGCAGGCCCAGGTCGAGGCCGGCGCCGTCGGCGTGCAGCTCTTCGACACCTGGGCCGGCACGCTGTCGGCCGAGGACCTGCGCCGCTGGGCCCTGCCGGCCGCGCAGCGGGCCTTCTCCCGGGTCAAGGGCGCGCCGACCATCTACTACACCCGCGACAGCGGCCCCTTCCTGCCCTGGCTGCGGGACAGCGGCGCCCAGGTGATCGGCCTGGACTGGCGCGTGGACATCGGCCACGCCCGGTCGGTGCTGGGCCCCGAGGTCCCGGTGCAGGGCAACATGGACCCCATCGCGCTCTTCGCCGACGAGGCCGAGCTGCGCCGCCGCACCGAGGCGATCATCCGCGCCGCCGGCCCCGCGGGCCACGTCTTCAACCTGGGCCACGGCATCACGCCGGAGACGCCGATGGAGGCGGTGGAGACGGTGGTCGAGGCGGTGCGCGCCTTCCGCTGGTCCACCGAGCCGACCTCGGCCGCGGGCGCCTGAGGGCGTGGCCGGCACGACCCACGTCTGGCTGCTGTCCCTGGGCGCGCCCGCCTCGCCCCAGGGCGCGGCCGCCTGGGTGACCGCCCTGTGGGCCGACGCCGACGCCGTGACCCCCGCCCTGCCCTGGCTGCGGCGCCTGCTGGCCTGGCTGGCGGCGCGGTGGAGCGCGCCGGCCCTGGCCCGCCGCTGCGAGGCCCTGGACGCCGACACCCTGCGCTGGGCCGAGGTCGAGCTGCAGGCCCGCGACCTGGGCCGGGTGCTGGGCGCCCACTACGCCGTGCGGCCCGTGATGCGCTACGCCGGCCCCTCGGCGGCCCAGGCGGCCAAGGACCTGCGCACGGGCGACCGGGTGATCCTGCTGCCGGTCGAGGCCCAGGTCAGCGGCCCGACGACCGTCTCGCCGACCCGCCACGCCCTGTCGGCCCTGGCCGGCCTGCCGGTCGCGGTGGCCCAGGTCCAGGGCTACCCCGACCACCCCGCCTACGTGGAGGCCGTGGCCGAGACCCTGCGCGAGGCGCTGGTCGACCTGCCGGCCGGCAGCGCCGACTACCAGGTGCTGTTCTGCGCCCGCGGCCTGCCTGGGCGCCCCGGCCCCTACCCTGACCAGCTCCTGGCCACGGCCCGCGCCGTCGCCGCCCGCTGCCGCCTGGGCCGGCCCTGGCACCTGGCCTACACCGCCACGCCGGGCCTGGGCCGCCCGCTGCGCCCCCTGGCGACCGAGCAGGCCGCCGCCCTGGGCCAGCAGGGCGCGCGCTGCCTGGTGCTGGTGCCCCTGGGCTTCTCCAGCGAGCACGTCGAGACCCGGGTCGAGCTGGACCGGGAGGTGGCGGCGGCGGCGCGCGCGGCCGGCGTGCGCCACGTCCAGCGCGCGCCCACCGTCGCCACCCGCCCGACCTTCGTCCGCGCCCTGGCCGAGCTGGTCGAGCAGGCCGAGGCGCGGGCCGGCTGGGACGTGCCCTGGCGCCCGCGGGCCGCTAACAGCGACAGCCCCAGCAGAGACGAGCATCACCCCACCGCGGGCAAGGCCGGCTGAGCCCGGCGGGAGGACAACGTGCACACCCAGGTCTGCGTCATCGGCGGCGGCATCAGCGGGCTCTCCGTGGCGGCGGGGCTGGCGCTGGACGCCCAGGCCGGCGAGCAGGCCGCCGTCGTGCTGCTCGAGGGGGGGGACCGGCCGGGCGGCGTCACCTGGAGCGAGGTCAAGGAGGGCCGGGTGCTGGACCACGGCCCGTCGAGCTGGCTGTCGGGCGAGCCGGCGCTGGACCGGCTGCTGGAGCTGGCGGGCCTGCAGGACCAGCTCCTCTCGCCCAGCCCGGCCTCGAAGGCCCGCTTCATCTGGGCGAGGGGCGAGCGCCACCGCGTGCCGATGGCGCCGCCCTCGCTCTTGTCGACCCGGCTGATCCCCTGGGGCACCCGCCTGCGCCTGTTCGGCGAGCCCTTCGTCGGCCGCGGCGACCCCGAGGCCGACGAGTCGGTGGCCGACTTCATGGCCCGCCGCCTGGGCGAGGGCGTGGTCGACCGCCTGGTGTCGCCCATGGTGGCCGGCATCTACGGCGCCGACCCGCGCAAGCTGTCGGTGCGCGCCGCCTTCCCCAAGCTGTGGCAGCTCGAGCACGACCACCGCAGCCTGCTCATCGGCGCCATGAAGAGCCGCAGCCCGGGCCCGCGCCCGCAGCTGCAGGCGCTGCGAGGGGGCGCCGGCACGCTCAGCCGCGGCCTGGCGGGGATCCTGGGCGACCGCGTGAAGACCGGCCGCCGGGTCCAGGCGGTCGAGCCGATGGGCGAGGGCTGGGCCGTGCACACCGACGAGGGGCGGATCACGGCGGACGCCGTGGTGCTGGCCACCCCCGCCCACGCCCAGGCCGCGACCCTGCGGGGGCTGGACGCCCAGGCGGCGCGGGCGCTCGACGAGATCCCCTACGCGCCCATCGCGGTGGTCACGATGGCCTGGCCGGCCGAGGCCTTCTCCGCGCCGGTCGAGGGCTTCGGCGTGCTGGTCGCCGGCGACAGCCGGGACGAGGCGCCCGTGCTCGGCACGATCTTCGTCTCCTCGACCTTCCCGGACCACGCCCCGCCGGGCGAGGTGCTGCTGCGCACCATGGTCGGCGGCCAGCCCGACCCCTCGGGCGCCGCCCTGGACGAGCAGGCGCTGCTGGCCCGGGTGCACGCCGCCCACGCGAAGTTCTGTGGCGCTCCCCAGGGCGAACCCCGGCTGGTGCACGTCGTGCGCCACCCGCAGGCCATCCCCCAGTACAGCCAGGGCCACCTGCGCCGGGTCGCCGTCGCCCGCCAGGCCCAGGTCCGACACCCCGGCCTGTTCCTGGCCGGCAGCCACCTGGACGGGCCGGGGGTCCGCGACTGTGCGCGCACCTCGGCGACCGTCGCGGCCCAGGTGCGCCGCTGGCTGGCCACCGGCGAGACCGACTCGGGCGTGCCGGTGTAAGCCGAAGCCCTCCTCCGGCGTATCGTCGCCGCGGAGGTGCCCGTGCCCGCCGGTAGCGACCCCACTCCCCCGACCCGCGCCCCCCGGTCCTTCCCGTGGCGCCGCTTGCTGCTCGCCGTGGGCGGGGCCATGGCGCTGATCGCGCTCTCCTGCGCCTCGCTGCTGGTCTGCCTGCCGGCGTGGCTGCGCTGGGGCCTGGTCCTGGACACCTGCCCGGCCGGCCGGCCCGCCGCGACCGCCTGGCTGGACGGGTCGAGCCTGCGCCGCGGGCAGTGGCGCACGATCAACGTCGGCGCCACCGCCCACTACAGCCCCGGCCCCGCCGACACCGCCTGGACGACCGAGGTCCGCTACCCGGCGGTGGAGCTGGCCCTGGTCTCGCCGGAGGGCACCGAGACCGCGCTGGAGCCGCGCAAGCGCTGGAAGCGGAGCTGGAGCGGCTCGCGCCAGGGCGAGATCATGCTGCCCGCCGAGCTGCCCGACGGCGACTACCTGCTGCGCGCGCGGGTCGACAGCCGCCTGGGCGAGGTGACGACCGACGCGCCGCTGCCCCTGTACGCGCCGGCCCGCCTGCACGTGCTCACCGACCGCCCCCTCTACGAGCCGGGCAACCAGGTGCAGTTCCGCGCGGTGGCCCTGCGCGCCGCCGACCTGAGCCCGCTCTCGGGCCGGCCGGGCACCTGGGTGGTGATGGACCCGACCGGGACCGTGCTGCTGGAGGAGCGCGCGGTGGCCGACGACTGGGGGGTGGTCAGCGGCAGCTTCCCGCTCGACCGCCTGGCGCAGAGCGGCGACTGGACCGTGCGCTGGGACAGCGGCGGCGCCAGCAGCCAGGCCGTGATCCGCGTCGAGCCCTTCACGCTGCCCCGCTTCCAGGTCCAGGCCCAGGCCGACCGCCCCTGGTACGGCCCCGGGGACAGCCCCGTGATCACCGGCCGCGTGAAGTACGCCTCGGGCGCCCCCGTGCCCCAGGCGGCGCTCCGCCTGCGGTGGCGGGCCGACGGCGCCTGGCCGCCGCCCACGGCCTGGACCGACGGCAGCCCCGGCGGCCTGCCGGTGGAGGCGACCACCGACAGCAGCGGCGCCTTCCGCCTGGCCCTGCCCCCGGTCCCCGCCGACCTGCTGGGCCAGGCCACGCTCTCGGCCGTCGTCGACGCCGTGGACCCGGCCGGCGACCGCGTGCAGGGCGCCCTCTCCCTGCTGCTCAGCCAGGACCGCATCCAGGTCCAGGCCGTGACCGAGCTGGGCGAGGGGCTGGTCGAGGACGCCAACAACCGCGTCTACCTGCGCGCGACGACGGCGGCCGGCGCGCCGCTCCTGGGCGTGGACCTGCGGGTCCGCCGCGCCTGGGATCCCACCGACGAGGGGGAGCTGGCCCGCACCGACCAGGACGGCGTCGCCGCCTTGCAGATCTCGCCGGGGCCGGCCGTGATGGTGGTCGTGCCCGCCCCGCCCGTGCGGCCGCCCCCCCGCGTGGCGGGCCTGCGCAGCCCCCAGGTGGCCGACCTGGTGGAGGGTCGCACCGTCGCCCTGGCCGACCAGCGCGCGCTGGACGCCTGGACGGCCGCGCTCGAGCCCTGCGCGCGCTTCCAGGACGGCGGCGGCGGCCACGCCAGCCTGGTCCTGCGGGTCTCCGCCACCGGCGCCCTGGAGCCCTTCGCGCCGGACGGCGCGGTGGCCCGCTGCCTGGCCGGCGCGCTCTCGGGCCGGCGCCTGCCGCCCGGCGACGACCGGCTGCTCCAGGTCTCCTGGCCCGTCCAGGACCCCGAGCTGCCCCGCCTGTCGGCCACCGCCCGCGGCTGGCCCGGCCTGCCCGGCCCGCTGTCCGCCCAGGTGGCGCAGGCCGCGCTCGACGCCCGCGCCTGCCTGCCCGAGGACGCCGGTGCCACCGCCCTGCCGCGCCGCCTGGAGCTGCGCACGCGCCCCGACGCGACGGAGGTCACGACGCGCTGGCTCCCCCGGGGCCCGACGACCCTGCCCGCCGCGGCCGTCGCCTGCGTCGAGGGGCGCCTCTCCGGCTTCCGGCTGCCCGAGCCGGCCGACCCGGCCACCATCGGGCTGGTCGACCTGGACCTGGAGCCCGCCGCCCGCACCCGCCTGGCCCGCCCCGAGCCGACCACCATGCTCGGCTACGAGCTGCACGTGCAGGCCCTCGCGGGCGCCGAGGACCTGGGCAGCACGGTGCTGCGCCTCTCCCCCGGCGCCGTGCCTTCGATCCGCCTGCGCGCCACGCCCATCCTGCCCGAGAAGGGCGCCACGGTGCGGGTCGAGCTGCTGCGCGGCCCGGACTTCCAGGGCGAGCTGCCCGAGAAGCTGGTGATGCGCCACCAGGGGGGCAAGAGCGTCGTGGCGGACCTGGACCCCGAGACCCGCCAGGCCACCTTCGACCTGCCCGACGAGCTGGAGGGCTGGTTCACCGTCGAGTGGGCCGAGGGCGTGGCCCGCGCCTTCGTGCGCCCCCAGGGCGAGCTGGCCGTCGAGCTGGCGAGCGACCACGCGACCTACGCCCCCGGCGACACGGCCACGCTCACGGTGCGCACCACCCAGGGCGGCCAGGGCGCGCCCGCCGCGGTCGGCCTGGTCGGCGTCGACGAGAGCCTGGGCCAGCTCGTGCCCCTGCCGGGCCCCGACGCCCTGCAGGTCCTGCGCGACCCGGTCCTGACGCCCGCGCCGGCCTTCGGCGCCCTGGACGGCCAGGCCCTCAGCCTGGGCCGCATCCAGGGGGAACACGCCGCCGCCGCCACCGTGCTGCGGGTCGGCCAGCTCCCCACGCCCGCCGACACCGACGCCGACGTGGCCGTATACCACCAGGGCAGCTTCGACCCGGTGCTGCCGCTGTCCGAGCGCTTCTACCCCCTGCTGGCCGAGCTGCATGCCCAGGTCCGCGCGTGGGAGGCCACCGCGCCGGCCGGCACCCTGATGGACAACCCGACCATGGCCGGCCTGTGGCGGGAGGCGCGGGAGGCCTGCCAGGCCCGCGGCGAAGACGTCAGCGACGCCTACGGCCGCCCCCTGCGCCTGCACTGGCTGCCGCCGGAGCTGCTGCAGCTCACCGATCCCCGCGTGGTCGTGATCGACAGCACCCGCCTGCCCGAAGACGTCGTGGCCTGGAGCCCCTGGGTCGCCGAGGAGGAGCCGCGATGACACGCCCCAGCCTGCCCGTCACCCTGCTGCTGGCCGCCTGCGGGCGGTCGGCGGACATGGCCCCCTCCGCCCAGGCCGAGCGGTACGTCGAGGAGCTGGAGCAGGGGGGCGAGGGCGCCGCCGGGGGAGCGCCCGCCCCGGCCGCCCCCCCCGCGCCCCCCGGCGCCCGCGGCCAGGCCAAGGCGGCCACGGACGCCGCGCCCGCCGCGGCCGAGCCGATGCCGATGGAGAAGGAGGAGGAGGCCCCCGCCGACGGCAAGGACAAGGGCGGCGACGACGAAGCCGCCGCCCCCGCGACCCGGTCCTGGTTCCCCGAGACCTTCCTGTTCACGCCGGCCCTGGTCACCGACGCCCAGGGGCTGGCCAGCGTGCCCGTGCGGGTGCCCGACCGGCTGACCACCTGGCGGGTCCTGGCGCTGGCCCACGACCGGCAGGGCCACCAGGCCGGTGACGTGCACAGCTTCCTGGGCACGCTGCCGGTGTACGTCGAGCCCGTCGTGCCCGCCTTCCTGGTCAGCGGCGACCGGATCACCCTGCCGGTCCAGGTGGTCAACACCACCGACGGCGACTGGTCGGGGCCCCTCTCCGTCGACGTCTCGGGCGCGGCCACCGCCGGCTTCTCGGGCACGGTCAGCGTGCCGGCGGGCGCCTCGCGGGTCTATCCCGTGCCGCTGTCCGCCCCGCGGGCCGGCGAGCTCTCGCTCTCCCTGCGCCTGGGCCAGGCCGACGCCGTCGTGCGCACCGTGCCGGTCAAGCCGGCGGGGATGCTGGTCGAGCAGAGCCGCGGCGGCACCCTGGCCAGCCCCCGCAGCGTCGAGCTGGTCGGGCCCGCCGACATGGACCCCGACAGCGCCCGGGTGCGCCTGGTCGTCCACCCCGGGGCCCTGTCCGTGCTGCGCCGGGAGCTGGTCCGCGCCGAGGCCGGCGACGGCAGCGTGTCCGCCGACGCCTATGCCCTGCTGCTGGCCGGGCAGGCCCCGGCCCTGCTGGAGTCCCTGGGCGAGGCCGTCGACCCGGACGGTCAGGAGGCCCTGCGCGACCTGGGCCTGCGCGCCGGGCAGCGGGTCATGCGCCACGCCCTGGCCCCCGACACGGCCACGGCCGCCCTGCTGCTGCCGGCCGCCGCCGCCCACCCCGGCAACCCGGTCATGGCCCGCCTGGCCACCCGGCTGGCCGACCAGCTCGCCCTGGCCCAGCGCCCCGACGGCACCTACGGCGAGGGCGGCACCACCGCGCAGCGCATGCTCGTCAGCACCGCCGAGGCCGCCGCCGCCGTCGCCAGCCTGGCCCAGGCACCGGGCGGCGGGGAGGCCGCGCCCGCCGACCAGCAGCGCGCCGCCCGGGTGCGCCTGTCGGCCTCGTCGGCCTTCGAGCGCCACCAGGGCCTGGTCAAGGACCCCTACACGGCCGCCGCCATCCTGGCCTCGGGCGCGGTCCAGGGCGAGCTGCAGGGCCGCCTGCGGGCGATGGTGCGCGACGCCATCGTCCAGCAGCCCGACGGCAGCCGCGTGCTGCCCGTGCCCGAGGGGGTCGTCCGCGGAGATGGACAGGCGCCGTCGGTGTCCGAGGCCACGGCCCTGGCCGCCCTGGCCCTGCAGGGCGACCCCGAGGCCGCCGCCCTGCTGCCCGACCTGGGCGGCGCCCTGCTCGGCGCCTGGCGCCCCGCCGGGGGCTGGGGCGAGGGCAGGGCCGACCTGCTCTGTACACGCGCGGTGGCCACACTGCTCAAGGATCCGCTGCCCGCGCAGGTGACCGTCGTCCTGGAGCGCGACGGCGTCGAGGTCCGCCGCGGCAGCCTGTCCGGCGAGCGGCGCACCGAGCTGCTCGTGCTCGAAGCGCCGGGCGACCAGGCCCGCGGCCTGCACACCTGGACGGTGCGCGCCGAGCCCGCCGTCGCCGGCCTGGGCTTCAGCCTGTCGCTGCAGACCTGGGTCCCCTGGCCCACCCCGCCGGCCGGCCTGGGCGTCGAGGTCGCGCTGGACCTGCCCGAGCGCCTCTCGGTCGGCCGCCGCAGCGCCCTGACCCTGGCCACCGCCGCCCCCGCCCGCACCGCGCTGTCCATCGCGCAGCCGCTGCCCGCCGGGGTGCAGCCCGACCCGACGCGGCTGTCCGAGCTGGTGGTCGAGGGCAGGATCAGCTCCTGGGAGGCCGAGGACGGCCTGCTCACCCTGGAGGTCCCCCCGCAGGAGGCCACCACCTGGACCGCCAGCTTCGACGTGGTGCCCACCCTGGCCGGGACGCTGCACGCCGACGCGACCCAGGTGCGGCTGCCCGCGCGGCCGGACCTGGTGTTCACGGCGCCGAGCGGGGCCTGGGTGGTCGGGCAGTAGGGCAGGGCGGGCGCCGCGCGCGAGGACGGGAGCCGCCTCAGACCTTGCAGCAGCGCGCGCACATGGAGAAGGCCTCCTGGCGCTGCTTCATCCGCAGGGCGCGCAGGTCCTCGCGGTTCCACCAGCCGTCCAGGGGCGCCGAGGTGGCGTCGGCGATCGGGTCCTCCTGCATGTGGCCGCAGGGGACGGCCTGCCCGTCGGGGCGCAGGAAGAGCGTGTGCCACAGGCTCAGGCAACCCCGGCGGAGGCCGGAGCCGGCGAACCAGGCCTGCAGCTCGTCGTCGTCGAGTCGCGGGGTGAACTGCACCCGGTCGCCGTGGACACGCTCGATGCGGCGGACCTCGTCCCGCAGGCCCGCCCAGTCGAAGGCGTCGACCTCCTCGTCGGGCAGGACCAGGTAGGGCGTGGCGATCGGGGTGAGCGCCGCCTCCCGGGGGCGCATGAAGCTGAGCCAGCTGAAGCGCAGCATGTCGACCCCCAGGTCCCGGGCCAGCCGGGCGACCGGCTCCAGCACCTGCCGCTCGGCGGGCCCGATGGTGCAGTTCAGGACCAGGTGGGTGCGCCGGGGGTCGCGATGGCGCTGGATCTCCTCGATGGCCATGACGGCGCGCCGGAAGGCGCCGGGTCGGCCCATGCGGCGGTCGTGGGTGGCCTCGTCCCCCAGCAGCGAGACCATCAGCACCGCGGGGGCCTGCCGACAGAGCTCGCGCGCCCGGGTCGGGCCCATGGTGGTGCCAGCGGTCACCAGGAACACCCGCGCGCCGCGCGAGTGGATGTGCGCGACGAGGTCGAGGATGTGGGGGTAGGCCATGGGCTCGCCGCCGCCCAGCGCAACGACGGGGATCCGCGGCACCAGGCGGTCGACGAGCGCGATGGCGCGGGGGAGGGCCAGGTGCGGCGTCTCGGCGGCCAGGGCCCGGCTGACGTTGCAGAACTCGCAGGCCTCGGGGCAGGCGTGGGTCAGGTACCAGGCGATGGCCATCGGGTCGGGGGCCGTGCCGTCGGGACGCAGGGACCATCGCGCCCCGAGCCGCGCCGCGCCCAGGAGGTGGCGGGTGGACCACAGGCCGCGGTGGAGCAGCGCCGTGCGGGCCTGGGATCGCGCGGCGGCATGGAGGTCGGGGAGGCTGGCGGTCACGCCAGGGCCTTCCCGTCGCGGCGGGGAGGGGCCACGAGCTCGGCCGGGGCGTCGCTGGCGCGGTCGATGGGTGCCCGGTCAGGGGCGCACACCGGAACGGACGCGTGGTGCGGGGCGTGGGCAGGCAGCATGGCAGGCAGCAGGGCAGGCAGCAGGGCAGCGGACACCGGCGGAACATAGCCCGGGCTTCGCGTGCGCCACATGGGCGGAGGAACGCTCGCCATCGCCCCCGCGCCCTCGATGGGCCCGCACCCTGGGAGGGCCATGATACTCTCCTTCGCCCTCCGAGGTCGTCGTGCGCCTGTCCGCTCCGCAGCCCATCGGCGCAGCGCCGGACGCGGCCTCCCGCGGCCAGGCAGCGTGTTGAGGCGGCTCCCGGCCCGGCTGCTGCTGCTGGCGGGCGGCCTGGTGATGGGCCTGCTCCTGGCGGAGGCGGGGGTTCGCCTGCTTGCTCCCGAAGCCCCGGCGGCCCGGGTGGTCGGCCTCAACCGGGGCATGTTCACCACGCCGGGGGACCACCGGGTCCGGAGCGGTGAGGTCGACACCGTCGTGCATGTCAACGCCGCGGGCTTCGTGGACGCGGAGTGGGGGCCCAGGCGGCCGGGCGTCCCTCGGGTGGTGATCGTGGGAGACTCCTTCGTGCAGGCCGCCCAGGTCTCGCTGGACCAGGGCTACGGCCGGGTCCTGGCCCGGCTGCTCACGGAGGCCGCCGGACACGAGGTCGAGGTGCTCTCCCTGGGCGTGCCCGGCGCCGGGACCACGACCGCCCTGCTGCTCGCGCGGCAGGAGGTCCCGGCCCTGGACCCCGACCTGCTCGTCTACGGCTTCACCACCAGCAACGACGTGCTCAACAACGACCCGGCCCTGGACCCCAAGCCCGACAAGCCCTTCTTCGTC
This sequence comes from Myxococcota bacterium, assembly GCA_023150805.1. GTDB lineage: Bacteria > Myxococcota_A > UBA796 > UBA796 > UBA2385 > UBA2385. The sequence goes on from JAKLKF010000093.1 coordinate 14,726, forward strand.
CTGCGTGGCGGCGCGCTGGTCCCGCTCGACCCGAAGGACGCCCGGGTGCCCCCCTGGGCCCAGGGGCGGCTGTGGAGCCACAGCCACCTGGTCCGCGCCGTCGGCCGACAGGCCGCGCGCCGGGCGGCGGTCGCCGACAACCTGGCGCGCGGCGAGGGGCTGCCCGCCGAGCTGCGCGTGCACGACCCGGCCGGAGGGGAGGCCTGGGAGCGGGCCTGGTCCCTCACCGATGCCCTGGTGGAAGCCCTGGCCGACCAGGCTGCGTCGCTGCACGCCGGCTTCGCCACCGTCCTGGTCCCCGACCAGGTGGAGTGCACCCGGTCGGGCCGGGCCGCTGCGGCCGCGCGCTGGCCCACGCTCGCCACCTGGGACACGACGGCGGCCATGCGCCGCGCCAGGGCCCTGGCCTCGGCCCACGGGCCGGTGGTCGATCTCTGCCCGGCGCTCGCGGCCGCCGAGGAGCCCGACGATCCCCTCTACCTGGCGGAGGACGGCCACTGGACGGCCCGCGGTCACGCCATCGCCGCCCGCGCCTCGGTGGCGAGCCTGCTGCCCCTCCTCCCGTCGGAGCGCCCGTGAAGCGCCGCACCTGGGTCGCCCTCGCCGTCGTCCTGGCCCTGAACCTGGGGATCGTCGGCCTCAGCCTGGTGTTCCGACAGACCGTCGTGCCGGGCTGGAAGAAGGGGCCGCTCATCGACCCCGCCGCCCCCTACAGCCCCGAGAACGCCCAGGTCCTGTTCAGCGTCGCGGCCTGCCTGGTCCTCGACCTCTACCTGGTGCTGCTGGCGCTGTGGCGCCGCTCCCGCCGCCCCCACGTCCTGGCTCCCTGGCTGGCGCTGCTCGTCGCGCTCGTCGCCGCCGAGGGGGCCGTGCGCGCCTGGCTCGCCGTCGACATGGTCACCTACTTCCGGCCGCACCCGATCCTGCACTGGGTGGTGCGACCCGACCTGCGTGACTTCGACAACCTGACCGGGGGCGGCCGGATCACCACCAACCACGACGGCATGCGCATGCCCGGCACGGACCGGATCCGCGAGGCGGGGCCGGGGTCCGATGACGTCTTCCGGATCGTGGTCACCGGCGACTCCAGCAACTTCGGCCACGGCGTCGAGGGCGAGGAGATGTGGTCGGCGGTGCTCGAGGACATCCTCGACCCGCTCACCCCGCGCCAGGTCGAGGTGATCAACGCGGCGACGCCAGGATGGACCACCTACCAGGCGGTGGAGGACCTGGGCCTGCGGGTGGCTGCCTACCAGCCCGACCTGCTCCTCGCGGGCTTCAACAACGACCCCGGCCCCGACTACTTCCACGACGCGGACCGGGTGCTGCCCCCCGGGCCGCGGCGCGAGCTGTCGGCCCTGGCATGGAAGAGCGAGGTCTACCTCCTCTGTCGCGAGGTGCTCCTCTCGCTGGTGCGCCGCGTGAGCCCCGCGGCCCGCGCCACCTACACGGCACGAAAGGCAGGGGCGGACCCCAAGTACGGGGAGCTGTCCCCGGAGGAGGCCGCGAAGCTGGTGCCCCGCGTGCCGATCGAGGACTTCGTCGGCAACCTGGGCGCCCTGCAGGACGCCGGCAGGTCCATGGGCTTCGGCTTCGTGTGGATCGACATGCCGGTCAACCGCCTGCAGCCCGAGCTGGTCGAGCGCTACGTGGACTGGGACTACCGCGAGGCGGCGCGGCGGCTGGGCGCCGAGCGCGGCTTCCCCATCGTCGAGGTCGACGACCGCTGGGTCCGGCAGCGCGCCCAGGATCTGCACATCGTCGGACATGTCTTCCACCCCAACGCCGCCGGACACCGCCGGCTGGGCCAGCAGGTGGCCGCCGACCTGCTGCGGTGGGGCCTGGTGCCCGGGGCCGAAGGCGAGGTCGAGATCGGGGGCCCGCCCCCGGCGCCGACCGCCGAGACCCTTCGCCTGGGCTGGTCCCGCAAGACCCCGGTGCACGCCCACGTCGGCGCCGTCCTCCAGGCCATGCCGGAGCTGGCGGCGAAGCATGGACTGACCCTGGAGCTGTCGGGCTACGACGGCGGCAAGGAGCAGGGAGCGGACCTGGCGCGCGGCGACCTGGACGCCTACTTCTCCTGCGAGATCCCGGCGGTGCACATGCTGCACAGTCGACCGGACACGCGCATCGTCGGCACGCCGGGAGGCCTGGGGCGCATCGCCGTGCTGGCCCGGCGGGATCGCGCGACCCGGCTGGCGGAGCTGTCCGGCAAGCGGGTGGGGCTCACCGCGGGCTCGACCCCGGCGATGGACTGGCAGACCTGGGGCAAGGGCCTCGGCGCGGTGGTGGTGGACCTGCCCACCGAGGAGCTGGAGCAGGCGCTGGAGGCGGGCACGGTGGACGCGGTCGTGAGCTGGGACCCCTGGATCGAGCTGTGGCTGCAGGGTGCGCCCCAGGACCGCGTCGTGCTGGCCGAGCGCCCCTTCCGCAGCGTGCTCGCGGCCAGCGTGCCCTGGTCCCTGCCCGAGCCCCCGGTCGAGGGGCAGCCCCGCGCAGCCCGCCTGGTCGCGCTGGTGGACGAGGCCCTGGCCGTCGCCGCCGCGGACCGCCCCCGCTGGGACGCCGAGGTGGCCCGGCTGGGAGGCTGGCCGGTCGAGGTCGTGCGCGCGGTCGCGGATCGCAACGAGCTGCTCTCGGGCGCCCGCCGGACCCTGCCCGTCGACCGCGTCGACCGCGAAGCCCTGGACCGCGCGGCCGCCGCCACGGGGGCGGGGACCGCCGGGGCGCTCTTCAGCTCCGAGCTGCTCCAGGCGCGGCCGCCAGCCGGCTACTCGACGCCCGCCCCTGGCAAGGGCCCGAAGCCGACGTCACCTCCCCGGGGTCCGCCGTTGCCGTCGAGCCCGGGAACGATCCCGCCGCGCTGAAGGCGCGCCGTGTGACAGGGGCTGCGCGCCCCCCCCCCTTCGTCGTCGCTACCGGAAGGTGCCGCAGGGGGCCGGTGAGGGACCCGAGTAGGGGTTGGCGATCGTACCGCTGGACTGCAACCACACGGTCGAGGTCTCCGCGCACCCGGCCTCGACCAGGGTGATGTTCCCGCCGGCGCGGGCCCGCGCGAAGATGATGGTGGTCCGGGACAGCTCCAGCAGGTGGGCGCGCATGTCCTCGATGCTGGCGCCGTCCATCCGTCCGGCCACGCCGTCCATCTTCTCCAGCTCCGCCTTGGCGGGCGCGTCGACCTCGGGGTGTGCGATCACCGTGGTCAGGGCGCCACGGAGGCCCTGGACGGCGGCCTGGGCGTCCGCCTGGGACCCGGCGGCCAGGGCGGCCGTGAGCTGGAGGTAGGCAGCGAAGACCGGCTCGAAGTCCGAGAACTTGCAGCAGGCGAACCGCGCCTCGTCGTAGGTGCGTTCGACACCGCCGGCCAGGTGGACGACGTGCTGCGGGACGTTGGGGTCTGCCGGGACGTTGGGCTCTGCCGGGACGTTGGGGTCTGCCGGGACGGTGGCGGCGGCCGGGTCCGCGGGAGCGGGGGCGCCCGGGGAGGTGGCGTCGGTGGACGGTGCGGCCGAGGCGCCCTGCGGCGCCGAGGGTGGCAGCGGGGGCGGTTCGCTGCTGCAGGCGACCAGCAGGAGCAGGGGGATCCAGGTCATGGGGTTCCACTCAAAGGGAGCCGGGAACGTTCACGCAGTGTCCTAATTCACCGCGGCTGCGAGTCCACGGTGAGGGGCAGGACCCAGCGATCCTCGACGGTGACCAGGTCGGGACCGAGCAGCTCGCGCACGCGCTGGCGGGACGCCTCGGAGGTGTAGGCCGACGGGTCGATCACGATGCCGACGAAGCCCGCCCGCACCAGCTCCGCACGACCCGCGACCGGGTCGCTCCCCGGCCGCTCGTCGAAGCGCAGCCGACGGTAGGGGCCACCGTGCGCCCCCGGACCATGGCGGCCGGGCGGCAGGCGGCTGTCGGGTGTCACCGGGTCCACCAGGATCTCCGCGGCCAGCAGCGCCCGCAGCAGGTCGTTGTCCAGCAGCAGGTCCGGCGGGTAGCCCCGGACCACGTTGGCGATGGGGCGGCGGTGCACCTGCTGGTGGAAGAACTGGATGCGGGTGAAGCGGCCGGTGTCGCCGTCGGAGTGCGGCAGCTCGACGATCGGGCCGGGAGGAAGGACGTCGTCGAGGCGGGCGTAGGCGGGGCTCACCTCGAGGCGGGCGACCGGGAGGGGCACGGGGACCGGCGAGAGCAGGGCGAGGTCCACCAGGAAGGCGACGGGCGCCAGCGCGCCGACGACCGCGAGCGCCCCCCCTCGCCGGCGCAGCCAGGCCACCCCGACCGCCGCCGCCATCGCGGTGGCGAAGCCGGCCAGGCCCCCGTAGCGGAAGGTCTCGAGCAGCATCCGCCCCCCCGGGGCGACGTAGTGCACGAACAGGAAGAAGGGGTTGACCGGCTGATCGAAGGCGAGGTCGGGAGCCAGGACCAGGAAGGGGCCGGTCGACGCCAGGGCGGCGACCAGGGCCACGACCGCCCACGGCCGGGCGCGCCGGTCCGCAAGGGCGCCGACCAGCGCCAGCGCGAACAGGGTCGAGGTGAGCGCGACCGTGCGGGCGTAGTGCGAGGCGGTGTCGCGCTCGGCGAGGGCCGCCTTGCCGATGGCCAGGTACTCGGCCAGGGGCGCCACGAACTGCCCGAGGTGGCCGGGGCGCAGGGAGTCCCACGGCGGCGCGTTGCGGGTCAGCGCCACGTACTCCGAGGACATCAGGCTGCCCGGCGCGCTCATCAGGCTGCGCAGGTGCAGGGCGTAGGCGCCGACCAGCACCCCGCCGACCAGCGCCAGGGCGAACAGTCCCACGCCCCACCGGGCACGAAACGCCCGGTCGCGGAGGCGCCGGGGCAGGCCGGGCGCCAACACCAGGGCCGCGACGGGCAACCCGCTGAAGGCGACCACGAAGGTGTAGGGGCTGGAGACGACCGCGAGGGCAGCGGCCAGGCCGGCGGCGGCGCCCCAGAGGCCCGGACGACGGTTGCGGGACACCTGCAACAGGGCCAACAGGCCGAGCGGATAGGGCCAGATCCCCAGGGTGTCCACGATGGCCGAGCTCAGCCCGTAGCTCAGCGCCAGGGGCATGAAGCCGACGCCCAGGGCACCGGTGACGGCCGCCACCGGCTCCCCCAGCCACGCCCGGAGCAGCGCCCAGGTCGCCACCATGTTCGCCCACAGCAGCAGGACGACGAGCGCGTTCCAGGCACCCGCCAGGCCCAGCAGGGGCCGGAGCAGGCCCACGACCACCGTGCCGACCACGTCCGGGTTGTTCAGCGGACCCGGGTGGGGATGGCCGATGGTCGACACGAAGCCGCCGAGCAGCCCGACGTCCGGGTAGGTCTGGATGCCCCACAGGCGCACGGGAAGCTCGCTGCCGGGGTGCGCCAGGAAGGCGCCGGGCTCGGCTCCCAGCAGCGACAGCAGGGGAAGCGCCGCCAGGGCCAGGAACAGGGCCAGGTGGAGCAACCAGGAGCGCCAGGCGGGCATGTTCGGAGGTCCGGGGGTGCGGGTTGACGCGGCAAGGCGCCGCCAGTATCGTTCCGGGAGGGAGAGAGCTTGAAGCAGACAGATCTCGCACGTCGGCAGCGGGCGATGGCCGAGCTGGACCGGTTCGCCCGCATGAACGTCCGGCACTCTCGCGACCAGTATGCGCGGGAGGGGACCTTGCACGCCAAGGCCCGGGTCCTGTTCCGGGACGAGGGGATCTGGGACCTGCCCTGGGTCCCCGCGGACTACGACCTGGGCCGGGCGCACGAGCACCCGGTGTTCCGCGAGCGCTTCGACGAGCGGCAGCGCCTGGCGTGGAACCACCTGCAGTGGGGCCTGGACTACAGCATCGTGGGGCGGGGCGAGCGCCAGCTCATCGTGATGAACCGACACGCGGTGGCCGCCTTCCAGGGCTGCCTGCCGAGCATGGTCGAGCTGGAGGAGCGCGAGAGCTTCGAGGAGGAGGACCACGTCGCGGCCTTCCGCACGGTGATCGAGGGGCTGCAGCGCCGCTACCTGCCGGGCAGGACCCGGCCCCTGTACGCGGACAGCCCCTCGGGCGCCCACAGCGAGGCGGCGAACCGGGCGCTGCGGCACGCCATCGGGCTGGCCGGGCGGGCCATGCTCGGCAACCACTTCCCGGCCCTGTTCTTCCTGTCGCGGGGCATCAAGACCCACAACCTCAAGCCCTTCGAGAACGGAATCGCCGGCTTCTCGGACGCGCCCACCCCGATCCGGGAGCTCAGTCACCTGCACCGCCTGGACGAGTCCCGGCACATGGCGACCTCCCTGTGGATCGCGCGCCTGGCCAACGAGGTGTTGGAGGAGACCTCCTTCGAGAGCCGGACCCTGGTGCGGGCGGCGGTGCGCGCCGCCTGGCCGCCGGGGAGGATGGCCGACAGCCGCGTCGGCTACTGGAAGACCGTGCTCGACCAGGCTCCGATCTACGCGAGCGTGCCGCGGGAGGATCGACAGGACCTGCTCTCCTGGGTGGCCGCGAACACGCGGCAGGGCCTGACCCGCCTGCACGCCCGCCAGGAGGCCCTGACGCGCCAGGCCAACAAGAAGATCGTCGAGGAGTGCGGCCTGCCGCTGCCGCTCAAGCGGGCCTTCGTCGACGCCCTGCGGTCGGACCCGGTCACCGCCACGCTCGTCGATGCGGTGGTGCTCCCCACGGCCGCCTGAGCCCGACCCGCCGGGGACCGGAGCCGGCGCACGCGGGGACCGCCCCCCGCCGGCGTCGCCCGGCAGGGCAGGCGCCCCCCTGGACCCCTCCGACCGGCGCCCCGGCGCGCTGTCGTCCGCGGCATGCCCGCGCTAATCATGCCCCTCCCCCGCCGGGTCCTCGACCGTGACCGCCTCCGCCCCCAGAGACATCATCCTCGGCGTCTTCGACGGGACCCACGACGCGGGCGCGGCCGTGGTGGCCGACGGCCGGGTGATCGCGGCGTGCAACGAGGAGCGGTGGACCCGGGTGAAAGGCCAGGGTGGCTGGCCCGCCCGCTCCATCGCGGCCTGCCTCTCCAGCGCGGGCCTGGCGCCTCAGGACCTTGGCGCGGTCGCCTTCGCCGGGCTGATCAACCCCAACCCCGGGCTGCGGGTGGCGCGCGGCGTCCAGCGCCGGTGGCGCCTGGATGCGCAGTGGTACTACCGGCCGTCCCCGACGGCGGGCAGCCGCCTGGGTGACTGGCTCCAGTTCGACAGCCCCTTTCCCCACCTGCGCAGCGACGGCGCCGTGGCCCGGGCCCTGGCGCCCCTGCTGGCGCGTCGGCTGCGCGCCCAGCTCCGGGAGGCCCTGGGGTCCGCCGCCGCCCACCTCCCGCTGCGGCTGCTGGACCACCACCGCTGCCACGCCGCCTCGGCCTGGCACACCGCGGGCTGGGACGAGGGCCTGGTGGTCGTCGCCGACGGGCTGGGCGACGGCCTGGCCACCACGATCTGGCGCGGCCGCGGCCCGACCCTGGAGCTGCTGGACGCCCGCCCCTACCCCGACAGCTACGGCCTGCTCTACGCGACCATCACCGGCTTCCTCGGGTTCCGGCCCTTCCGCCACGAGGGCAAGCTCACCGGCCTGGCTGCCCACGGGGACGCCTCCGCCGTCGACGTGGCCTTCCCCTTCGAGGGCCCGCCCGACGCCCGGCGCTTCACCCTCCGCCACGGCATGTCCCTGCGCCCGTGGCTGGAGCAGCTCCGTCCCTACTCCCGGGAGGACCTGAGCGCCTGGCTCCAACACCACCTGGAGCGGGACCTGTCCGGGCTGGTCGGGAGCTGGGCCCGTCGCCAGGGACTTCGGCGGGTCGCCCTGGCCGGCGGGGTCTTCGCCAACGTGCGCTTGAACCAGGTGCTCTCGGCGCTGCCCGAGGTCGACCATCTGTGGGTCTTTCCCCACATGGGCGACGGCGGCCTGGCCATCGGCGCCGCCCTGCTGGCCTGGGCGGAGGCCCGGCCCGAGGCCTGGCAGCCGCGCCCCCTGCCCGATGCGTTCCTGGGCCCGTCGTGGGACGAGACCGCCCTGCGCCGGGCCGTGGACGCCGCCGGGCTCCGCCTGCGGCCCGCGCCCGACCTCTCCGCCGAGGTGGCCGACCGCCTCGCGCGCGGGGAGGTCCTGGCGCGCTTCGACGGGGCCATGGAGGTCGGCCCCCGGGCGCTCGGTCACCGCTCCATCCTGGCTCCCACCGCCCTGCCGATTCCCGAGCGCCTGAACCAGGCCCTCCGCCGCAGCGACTTCATGCCCTTCGCGCCGGTCCTCCTGGCCGAGGACGCCGACGACTGGACACTGGGCCTCGACCCGGTCCGCCACAGCGCGGCCTTCATGACCGTCGCCGTCCAGGCGCGCCCGGCGCTGGCCCAGGCCTGCCCGGCGGTGGTGCACGTCGACGGCAGCCTGCGTCCCCAGCTCGTCGGTCCAGGCGACGCGTCCGGCCTGCACTCCATCCTGCGCGCCTACCGTGCCAGGACCGGCCTGCCCGCGTTGCTCAACACGAGCTTCAACATGCACGAGGAGCCCATCGTCTGCGGACCGGACGACGCCATCGGGACCTTCCTCGCCGCCGGCCTGGACGCCCTCGCGATCGGACCATTCCTGGCCACTCGTTGATCGCCCACGGCCTGGGTTAGCACTCCGAATGCCCAAACTCGGCCTGATCTTCCCCCGCTTTCGCTATCCCTCGGGGGACTATCCACTCGGACTGGCGCTGCTGGGCGCCGTGGTGCGCCGGGAGCTCTCCTGGCAGGTGGCCCTGTGCGACACGACCTTCGACCCGCGCCTGGGCCACGTCGCCGAGTTCCTGGACCGCGAGCGCCCCGACGTCGTCGGGATCGGGCTGTCCACCCTGATGCTGGGCGAGGCGCTGCAGGTGGCCCGGCTCGCCGCCGACCGCGGGATCCCCGTCGTCGCAGGCGGCCCCCACGCCACGACCGAGCCGGAGGAGCTGCTCCGCCACCCGGCCATCTCGGCCGCGGTGATCGGCGAGGGCGAGCGGCCCCTCCTGGCGCTGCTGCCGATGCTCGCCGAGGGTCGCGCGGCGCCGGTCCCCGGTGCCTGGGTGAAGGGACGGGACGGCACCGTGTGGCCGGCCACCGGCCGCGACCCCTGGCCCGACCTCGACGACCTGCCCTTGCCCGCCTGGGACCTGGTGGACATGCCCACCTACCTCTCGGCCTGGGGTCAGCTCGACAGCGTGCGTCCCGGGCTGCGCGGCGTGAACGTCTCGGGCGCCCGGGGCTGTCCCTTCTCCTGCACCTTCTGCCAGCCCGTCCTCGACGCGATGTTCGGCAAGAAGCTGCGCCAGCGCAGCCCCCGCTCCCTGGTCGAGGAGATCGGCGCGCTCAAGGATCGCTATGACATCGAGGGGTTCTGGTTCACCGACGACACCTTCACCACCAACCGGCACTGGGTGGAGGGCTTCTGCGACACCCTGGAGGACAGCGGCCTGCGCCTGCTCTGGGGATGTACGACGCGGGCGAACCTGATCAAGCCCGAGCTGCTGCGGCGGATGCACAGCGTCGGCCTGCGCAAGCTCGGTATCGGGCTCGAGAGCGCCACCCAGCGCGTGCGCGAGGGGATCTACGGCAAGGGAGTGTCCGCCGAGGCCGTCGCCCAGACGGTCACCCACGCGCACGAGATCGGTGTACAGACCCTGCTCTTCCTGATGCTCGGCGCGCCGGACGAGAGCCGGCGGGAGATGATCGCCACCATCGAGGCCGCCACCCGCCTGCCCGCCAGCGAGGCCAGCTTCAGCCTCTTCGTGCCCATCCCGGGCACCGATGTACACAGACAGATGGTGGCCGCCGGCTACGACCTGAGCCGCGACGTCACCGACTACGACTACTACGCCCGCCAGCCCTTCACCGGCGCGGTCGACCGGCGCGAGCTGCGGATGCTCCAGCGTTGGGCCTACCTGCGCTTCTACAGCCACCCGTTGCGGTGGCGCAGCCTGGCCAGGACGGCAGGCAGCCGGGCCGGCATGCGCAGCCTGGGGCGCAAGCTGCGGCGGATCGCGCCGGGGAGCGGCGGTGGTGCCTGACGCGCGATCGTCATACCGTCGACGCAGGGGGGGCCTGTGCTGAAGAATCCTCGCGTCCCATGGCTTGTCGACCACGGCCTCGCGCTGGCCTGGAGCCTGTTCCTCGCCCTGGCGCTGACCTGGCCGATGCCGCTGCATCCTGGGCAGGCCGCCCTGGGCCATCCCGGCGCCGACGGGCTCAAGCACCTGTGGACCCTGTGGTGGGTCCGGGCCAGCGTGTGGCGGGAGGGTCGCTTCCCCTTCCACACGGACCTGGTCAACTTCCCGACGGGAATGGACCTGTTCCCGATCGAGCCGCTCAACGGCCTGGTGGCGGTGGCCCTGCCGGACCTCGACCTGGTGCTGCTGCGCAACCTCCTGGTGCTGGTGAACCTGGCGCTGACCGGCGTGGCGGGGGCCTGGCTGGGCCGCGTGCTCACGGGCCGGCAGGTGGGCGGCCTGGTCGTCGCGACGCTCCTGGAGGGCAGCTCCGTCGCCGCCTTCTTCGTCCACGTGGGAGTCGGCGAGCTCCTGCACCTGTGGTGGCTACCCCTCGGCCTGGGGGTGGCCATCCGGGCTCGGGAGACCGGGAGCTGGTCTCTCTTCCTGGCGCTGGCGGCCGTGCTGGTGGGTGCCTTCCTCTCGGGCTTCTACCTGGGCCTCTTCCTGGCGCTGGCGGTCGCCACCTGGGCGGCGTGCACCCTGGGAGCCCCCCGCGGCTGGCCCGCGCTGCTGCCGCGGTACGCCGCCGCCGCCGCCCTGGCCCTGGCCGTGGTGCTCCCCGTCACCCGGGTCTTCGCGACGAGCTACCCCCTGCACGGCGGCGTGGACGGGGACCGCGCCTCCATGGTCGCCGGCGCGCAGGGCCAGCGCGCGGTCGACCCGCCGTCGGCCCGGCTCGAGCCCATCCAGGTCCTGCGCAGGGCGCGACCTCCCGCCGACGAGGCACGGGCCGCCTACTCGGGCGGCCGCTACCTGGGGTGGATCGCCATCGGCCTGGCCCTGGTCGGCCTCGTGCGCCAGCCCCGCAAGGCCGGGCCGTTCCTGGCGATCGCGGCCCTGGGCTTCGTCCTTGCCCTCGGCAGCTACCTGACGGTGGACGGCGCCACCGTCACCTTCCAAGGTCGCGGGTATCGGCTGCCCGGCCTGTGGCTCAACCGCCTGCTCGCCGTCGCCGCCGAGCCGGTCAACTTCCCGGTGCGCTTCCTGGCGCTGACCGCGATGGGCCTGGCCGGCATGGCTGCCCACGCCGTGCGAGGGTGGGGGGGGCTGCTGGCGCCCCTCGCGGCGCTGGAGATCGCATGGAGCCAGCAGGTCCCGCGGCCCTGGGCCACCTTCGCTCTTCCCGATGTCCAGGGCCTCGCGCCGGTCGCCGAGCAGTTCCCCGGCGAAGGGGTCCTGGACCTGAGCTTCACGGTGGACCCGAGCCTCCCGGCACGCCGCACCAGCCTGGCCGCCCAGATCGCGCACCAACACCCGGTCCAGACGATGCCCGTCGAGCGGGTCGAGTACTTCGGCCGGGACGGCGTGTGGATGGCGCGGGCGTTGCCCGCCTACGAGGCGCTGCGGGCCGCCGTGAAGGGCGAGGCGCAGGCCCTGACGGCAGAGGACGCCGCCGCCACCCTGGCCCTGCTGGAGGCCCGCGCCCTGCGCCTGGTCCTGGTCCACGACGCCGACACGGAGCAGCCGCTGAACCCGGCCATCACCGACCTGCTCACCAGGCTCTGCGGTCCCCCGATCGTGATCGACAGGACGACGGGGCTCTGGCGGGTGCCGGACCAGGGGGCCGCGCCCGAGGACCTGCGTCGCTGGGAGACCCAGCTCGCCCGGGACACCAAGCGGCAGCGGCGGGAGGACTCCCGCCTCGCGCGGCCGCTGCGCTGACCACGCGCCAGCGGAGGGGCGGTCCCCGGTTCCCCCGTCGGAGGACCGCGCGAGCGGCGGCGCGGAGGTGTGGGTGAGCGACGCCCGGGCGATCGCACCGGCGCGCCTCCGGACAGCGGGTGCGCGCCCCCCCTCCCCTCCCCGCTACACTCCCCCCATGCCCCGCCCCCCCTCGCGCCGCGACCTGCTCCCCGCCCTGGCCGCCCTGCCCGCCCTGCTCCTCCTCCCCTCCCCCGCCGGCGCGCAGGCCCCCGCCCCCTCCCCCGCGCCCACACCCCTCCCGCAGCTCACCTTCGTCGTGAACGTCCAGGACTTCCGCTACCTGGACGACAGCGCCGACACGGTCGTCGCACTCGCCGCGATCTTCCGCAGGCACGGGGTCCGCGGGGACTTCTACCTGAACGGACCGATGTGCGAGCGCTACCTGGCGCGCCGGCGGGACGCGATCGAGGCCCTGCGCGACCAGGGGCTGTGCTACCACGTGCGCCCGCCGCACCCGCTGTTCGAGGGCTTCGACGGGCGGCTGGAGGGGGCCTCGCCGCAGGATCTGTCCACGCTGCTGCTCCAGGCGGAGACGCAGGCGCTGGACCTGGCGACGGGGGCCCTGGATCCGCAGGCGCCGGGCGGCTTCTCGCTGGTGCGCGACACCTTCGGGCGGGCCCCGAGCACGGTGGCGATGCCGAACCGCAGCCCGGCCATCCGGGCGGCGGCCTGCGCGACCTACCGGGAGCTGGGGGCGCGGGCGGTGGTGTGGTACCACGGGGCCCGCACGAAGCCGGACCAGCCCTTCGAGTGGCAGCAGGGGCTGCTGGCGCGGCCCTGCGACGTGGCGGTGGACCGCTGGGCGGCCCCGGGCGAGCAGGAGGAGGAGCTGTGGTGGAACCGCTACCGCGACGGGCAGGCGCGGCGCGGGGCGAGCCTGGCGGAGCACCTGGCGCAGCAGGCGGCGGCCTGGGCGGGGACGCGCGCGCCCTACATGCTGGTGCTGACGCACGACAACAACTACAGCCGCCGGGGGCCGGACCCCTGGGTGCACACGTACTGGACGGACAACAAGAAGTCGGCGCCGCGCTCGCCGCCCTATGACCTGGCGGCGCCGGACCCGGGGCACCCGCGCAGCAAGGCAGAGCAGCGGCGGATCCTGGCGGCGCTGGAGGAGGCGGTGGCGTGGGCGGCGGCGCACGCCCGCGTGGTGACGATGGAGGAGATCGTGGCCCAGGCGGAGGGGCAGCGGTAGGAGCGCGCGCCCTGGAGCCCCCATGTCCCTGTCCTTCACCCGCGCCCTGCTGCAGACCCGCGAGGCCGCCCTGGAGTGGGCCGCCCAGCACCACGGCCCCGCCCTGGAGGCGGGCGCCCGCCACTTCGTGCACGGCCTGCCCCACGTCGACCCCTACCTGGCCCGCATGGCGCTGGACTTCGCGCTGCTGTGCCCGCCGGCGCCCGACCAGGACAGCCTGCTGGAGCGCTACGTGGCGTCGCGGCCGGCGCTGCCGGGGGCCTCGCGGCGGATCCTGGCGGCGCTGGAGCAGGCCCGGCTGCGGGTGATGCGCATCGAGAGGACCGAGCCCGGCCGCTGGATCGAGGCGCGCGACCTGCTGACCGACCAGGTGACCCGCTACGCCGAGCGCTCGACCTCGGACCTGCTGACGGTCGACACCTGCCTGCTGGGGCTCACGATGCGGGCCGCCGAGGGCGAGGTCTTCGAGGGCGTGCTGCAGGGCGTGCCGCCCGAGGTCGAGGGCGCGGTGGTGCAGGCGGTGCGCGACGCGCTGGCGGCGCAGGGGGTCGCGGACCCGGCAAACGCCAGCCCGCGGCAGACCCGCGCGGCGGGCTGGCCGGCGTGGGCGGCGCTGGCCCTGGCGAGCTGAGCGGGCGGGCCGCGACAGGGCGCTGCGCGGTGGGAGGAACGGGCAGGCGACCTGGTCCTTGTCCACGCGATGCGCGGGGGCCGGGGGATGGCGGGCAGGGACACCCGGCCCCCCTCCGGCCCTCCGGGCCACCTCCCCCCGCTGCGCGGTGGGAGGAACGAGCGGGCGACCCGGTCCTTGTCCAGGCGAGGCGCGGCGGCCGGGCCAGGCCCATGCCCCATCCACTCTCCCCCGGCGGGGGAGAGGGTGCCGCGAAGCGGCGGGTGAGGGGCTCCCGGGAACCGCCGGATCGTCGGCCCCACGCGATGGGCGGCGGTGTAGGGATGGCGGGCAGGGAC
>JAKLKF010000094.1 GCA_023150805.1 Myxococcota bacterium
GCCGCCCGACGCGACGGCCCTGGAGGCGCTGGCGGCCCAGGTCGGGCTGGCCCCCGCCGCCTTCCGCGCGGCCCTGGGCGCGCCCGCCGCCGCCCGGCTGGCCCTCGACCAGCAGGCCGCGACGGAGATCGGGCTGCGCGCGGCCCCCTCGTGGCGGGTCGACGGCTACCGCCTGCGGGGACACCGCAGCCTGGAGAGCGTGCGCGACGTGGTGGAGAACCAGCAGCTCGACCACCTCGCCACCCTGCCCGCCGAGCTGCTGGCGCCGTGGGACCCCGCCCAGGCCGCCGGCCCCCCTCCCTCGCCTCTCGGGAGCGCCACCCCATGACCGCCCTCAACCCGGGCCGCCTCGCCGCGGGCCGCGTGCTGCTCGCCGTGGAGCGCGGGGGGCACGCCGAGGACCTGCTCGCCGAGCTGGCCCCCCCGGCGCCTGCGGACCGCCGCCTGGCCTGGCACCTGGCGATGGGCGTGCTGCGCCGCCAGGGCAGCCTGGACGCCGCGCTGGAGCCGGTCGCCGGGCGCCCGATGGCCAAGGTCGACGCGCCGGCGCGGGCCGCGCTGCGGCTGGGCCTGTTCGAGGTCCACCTGTCGCGCTCGCCGGTCCACGCCGCCCTGGACCAGGCCGTGGAGCTGTGCCGGCGCCTCGGCGCACCGCGGGCCACCGGCTTCGTGAACGCCGTCCTGCGCAAGGCGGCGACCCAGCCCCTGCCCCAGGACCCCTACCTGGACCTGCCGACCTGGCTGGCCCGGCGCTGGCGCGGCGCGCTGGACGCCTGGGTGGCCGGCCTCGCCACGCCGGCGCCGCTGGCCGGCGTGTGGCGCGACCCCGCCGCCCCGGTGGCGGACCTGCCGACCGAGCCGGCGACCGCCGCGGGCCAGCCGGTGCCCGGCGCCTTCCTGGTGGTCGACCCCCAGGGGCCGGTCGAGGCGCTGCCCGGCTTCGCCGAGGGCCGGTGGTGGGTGATGGACCCCGCCGCCGCCGCCGTCGCCGACCTGGCCCAGCCCCGGCCGGGCCTGCGGGTGCTCGACGCCTGCGCGGCGCCCGGGGGCAAGAGCCTGCGGCTGGCGGCGGCGGGGGCCGAGGTGCTCGCCGTCGACCTGGTGCCCGAGCGCCTGGCCCGCGTGGACGAGGCCGCGGCCCGCACCGGCCTGCCCGTCGCCACCCGCCTGCACGACTGGCTGGACGGCCCCCTGCCGGACCCCCAGGTCTTCGACGCCGTGCTGGTCGACGCGCCCTGCACCGGCCTGGGCACCCTGCGCCGCCACCCCGAGATCCGCTGGCGGCGGCAGCCCACCGACCCGGCCGCCATGGCCCTGCGCCAGCGCCGCATCCTCGGCCACGCCGCCGGCCACGTCGCCCCCGAGGGCCGCCTGGTCTACGCCGTCTGCTCGCCCCTGCCCGAGGAGGGCGAGGCGGTCGCCGCCGGCCTGGCGGGCTGGCGGATCGAGCAGGCCCTGCGGACCGGCCCGCCTGAAGGCCACGAGGACGCCTTCCAGGCCTTCGTGCTGCGCCGCGAGGGGTGAGGCGAGGGGCGGCCTGGATTATGGGGCCCCACCTGGAGGTCGGATGCTCCCCGTCTCGCTGCTCGCGCTCCCGCTGGCCCTGCTCGCCTGCAAGGACAAGGGAGGCGACACCGGCCCTTCCCTGGTCCAGGACCTGCCCGGCACCTGGTCCGCGGTGGCGGCGGGCGGCGGCTTCACCTGCGCCATCGACACCGACAGCAAGCTGCAGTGCTGGGGGGACAACGCCACTGGCGTGGTCGGCGCGACGCCCACCGACGACGGCTGGCTGGAGCTGACGGCCGGCGACGGCTTCGCCTGCGCGCGCAAGTCCGACGGGGTGCCCGCCTGCTGGGGGGCCGACGACCAGGGCCAGTCCACGCCGGTCCCGACGCCGATCCTGGACCTCTCCGCCGGCGCCGACCACGCCTGCTCGCTGCAGGCCGACGGCTACGTCAACTGCTGGGGCGCCTACGACCTGGGCGCCACGATCCCGCCCAACGACCGCTTCGACAGCGTCTCGGCGGGGACGGGCTTCACCTGCGGCGTCTCGATCACCGGCGAGCCCCTGTGCTGGGGCCGCGACGACCTGGACCCGAAGACGGTGCCCAACCACCCCACCGACGTCGTGGGCAGCGGCTACGCCCGGGTCGAGGCGGGCAACGGCATCGCCTGCGGGGCCTCGGCCGGCGGTGGCGCGACCTGCTGGGGAGACACGGCCGCCTGGCCCGAGCTGTTCACCGGCGACGATCCCTACAGCCAGCTCTCGCTGGGCGGCGGCGAGGCCTGCAGCCTGACGACCGACGGCGAGGCGTGGTGCGCAATGCTGGAGCAGGCGGGCGGCAGCCTGTCGGGCAGCTACGCGATGGTCGCCGCCGGCGTCGGGCACGGCTGCGCGCTGTCCACCGGCGGGGCGCTGTCCTGCTGGGCGCTGGACGAGGCCAGCCAGGCCGCCGTCGCCGGGCCTTGAGGTGGCGGGGGAGGGGAGCAGCGGGGGGCCCACCGACACCCCGATGATGCGGCAGTACCTGGAGCTGAAGGCCCAGGTGCCCGACGCGCTGTTGTTGTACCGGATGGGCGACTTCTACGAGTGCTTCTTCGACGACGCCGTCCGCGCGGCCGAGATCCTGGAGCTGACGCTCACCAGCCGCAACAAGAACGACCCCGACCCCATCCCGATGGCCGGCGTGCCCCACCACGCGGTCGAGGCCTACCTGCTCAAGCTGGTGGAGGCCGGCCTGAAGGTGGCCATCGCCGACCAGGTCGAGGACCCCTCGCAGACCCGCGCCCGTGGCGAGAAGCTGGTCGCGCGGGAGCTGGTGCGGGTGGTGACCCCGGGCGTGCCCTGGAGCCCCGACGGCCTGGACGCCCGCGAGCGCTGCTGGCTGGCGGGGGTCTGCGACGGGCCGCAGGGCCGCTTCGGGCTGGCCCTGCTCGACGTGAGCACCGGCGAGCTGCGGGTGACCGAGCTGCCCGACGCCGAGGCCGTCGCGCGCGAGCTGCTGGTGCGTGACCCCCGCGAGCTGGTGCTGCACCCCGCGGTGGCCGACCTGCCGGCGCTGGCCGGCGCCGTGCGCCAGGTGCCCGCCGCCGTGCCCGACCCGGCCAGCTTCGATCGTGCCGCCGCCGAGCAGCGCCTGTGCGAGGTGCTGGGCGTGGTCGACCTGCTGGGCTTCGGCGCCGGCGAGCTGGACCCGGCCCTGCGGGCCGCCGGCGCCCTGGTCGCCTACGTGCGCGAGACGGCCCGGCTGGACCTGGCCCACCTCACCAGCATGGAGGTCTACACTGTCACCGGGCGGATGGTCCTGGACCCGGCGACCCGGCGCAACCTGGAGCTGCTCAAGCCCCTGTGGGGCACCGGCCGCAAGGGCACCCTGCTGGGCCTGCTCGACCGCACCTGCACCGCGATGGGCGGCCGCCTGCTGCGCGACTGGCTGTCCGCGCCCCTGGTGGACGCGCCGGCGATCCGGGCCCGCCTGGACGCGGTGGAGGCCCTGCTCGACCCCCGCCTGCGCCAGGCCGTGCGCGAGCGGCTCAAGCGGGTGGCCGACCTGGAGCGGCTGGGCGGCAAGGCGGCCCAGGGCACGGCCAACGCGCGCGACCTGGTCGCCCTGCGCGGCTCCCTGCAGGCCCTGCCCGACCTGGTCGCGCTCCTGCGGGGCCAGCCGGCGCTGGCCGAGGGCCTGCCCGGCGACCTGCTGCCCGAGATCGAGGCCGACATCGCGCGCTGGCTGGTGGACGAGCCGCCGGCGGCCCTGACCGAGGGGGGGCTCATCCGCCGCGGCGTGCACGCCGAGCTGGACGAGGTGGTCGAGCTGTCGCGGGAGGGCAAGGGCGCCATCGCCCGCATCGAGGCCCGCGAGCGCCAGCGCACCGGCATCGGCAGCCTCAAGATCAAGCACAACAAGGTCTTCGGCTACTTCCTGGAGGTCACCCAGGCCCACTTCGACAAGGTGCCGCCGGACTGGATGCGCAAGCAGACCCTGTCGGGGGTCGAGCGCTACATCACGCCCGAGCTCAAGGAGTTCGAGGACAAGGTGCTGGGCGCCGACGAGCGCCGCACGGCCCTGGAGTACGAGCTGTTCGCCGCGCTGCGGGCCCGCGTGGGCGCCCGGGTGGCCGGCCTGCAGGCCATCGCGCGCTGCGTCGCCTGGCTGGATACCGTCGGCAGCCTGGCCGAGGTGGCCGCCACCGGCCGCTACTGCCGGCCCGAGGTCGACGACAGCGGCCGCCTGGAGCTGATCGCCGCCCGCCACCCGGTGGTCGAGTCCATGCCCATGGACGAGGCCTTCGTGCCCAACGACCTGGTGCTGGACGAGCAGCGCCGGCTGGTGATCCTGACCGGCCCCAACATGGCCGGGAAGTCGACGGTCATGCGCCAGGTCGCCCTGTGCGTGCTGATGGCCCAGGTCGGCAGCTTCGTGCCGGCGGCCCAGGCCCACGTCGGCCTCTGCGACCGGATCTTCGTGCGCGTGGGCGCCAGCGACGACCTGGCGCACGGGCGCAGCACCTTCATGGTCGAGATGAGCGAGACGGCGCTCATCCTCAACCAGGCCAGCGAGCGGTCGCTGGTCCTGCTCGACGAGATCGGCCGGGGCACCAGCACCTACGACGGCCTGGCCATCGCCTGGGCCGTCGCCGAGGCCATGCACGACCGGGTGCGGGCCCGCACGATCTTCGCCACGCACTACCACGAGCTGGTCGCCCTCACCGACGAGCGGCCCCAGGTGGTGAACCTGCACATCGCCGTCAGCGAGTGGGGCGAGAAGATCATCTTCCTGCGCCGGCTGGAGGAGGGCGGCGCCAGCAAGTCCTACGGCATCCAGTGCGCGCGGCTGGCGGGAATGCCCCGGCCGGTGGTGGAGCGGGCGCGCGACCTGCTGGCCGAGCTGGAGCGGCGCCCTCGCCACGGCCCGCCGACCCGGCAGCTCGCGCTCTTCGCGCCGCCCGCCCCCGCGGCGCCAGCCCCCCCGCCCGTGCGCGCGGCCGGCCCCTCGCCGGTCGAGCAGGCCCTGGCCCAGGCCGATCCCGACGCGCTGAGCCCGCGCGAGGCCCACCAGCTCCTCTACCGGCTCAAGGAGCTGGCCACCCGGGGCGCGGGGGTCTCGTGAGCCACGGCGGCGGCCTGCTCCGGCTGTGGGTGCTCCTGCTGCTGGCGCTGTGGGCCGGGCCGGCGGGCGCCCTGCAGCTCACCGGGGTGCGGGCCTTCACGGCGCCGGGGCACGCGCGCCTGCTGCTGGTCCTGGCCCCCGAGGCCGAGGGGGGGGACCCCGACACCTCCGCGCTCGCGCTGCAGACCCGCTCCTCGCCGCCGATCGGCCCCATCGCCGCGCGCGGGGTGACCATGCTCCCCGGCGTGCGCCTCGCGCCCGAGCTGCCCGTCGAGATCCCGGTCGAGGCCGACGGCCTGCGCCGGCTGCTGGTGGCCGCGGTGGGCGACGGCGTGCAGGTGACCGCCGAGCTGGACGAGGCCCGCCTCATCCGGGCCGAGCGCATCGATCCCCGCGGGATCCTGGTCGACCTGCAGGTCGAGGAGGCGGCCGCAGGGGAGGGGAGCGGCGCGGCCCAGGCTCCCCTGGCCTCGGCCTCGCCCTTGCCCACCCGCGAGCAGCTCGTCGCCTTCGTGCAGGGCGTCGACCTGGTGCGCGCCGCGGGGGGCCGGCCCAAGGACCGGCGGATCATCGTGGTCGACGCCGGCCACGGCGGCTGGGATCACGGCGCGGTGGGCGTCACCGGGACGCGAGAGGCCGACGTCGCCCTGCAGCTCGCCCTGAAGACGGCCCAGGGGCTGCGCCGGGACCTGGGCGCCGAGGTGATCCTGACCCGGGACAGCGACGTCTTCGTCGGCCTGACCCAGCGGGCGCGCATCGCCAACGACGCGCAGGCGGACCTGTTCCTGTCGATCCACGCCAACGCCGCCCCCGGCCCGGCGGCCTGGGGGATCGAGACCTACAGCATGGACACCGCCAGCGACGCCGGCGCGGCGCGGGTCGCGGCCCGGGAGAACGCCATCGCCTGGCAGGAGGGCGGCGGCGAGGAGCAGGACCTGCTGGCCGCCCAGCTCATCACGGCCGGCACGGTGCGGCTTTCCCGGGAGCTGGCCGCCCACGTCCAGGCGGGGGTCTGCCGCGACCTGCAGACGGTCTACGGGCCGGGCAGCGTGCGGGACCTGGGCACGAAGACCGCGCTGTTCACGGTGCTCACGCGGACGCGCATGCCCGCGATCCTGTTCGAGAGCAGCTTCGTGAGCCACCCCCAGGACGAGCGAAAGCTGCGCGCGCCGCACTTCCAGCAGGCGATGGCCGACGCGCTGGTCGACGCCGTGGGCGCCTGGCTGGCGCGGCAGGGCGCGGCCGAAGGGGAGGGGAGGTGAGCCCCGCCGACGATCCCCTCGCCTGGGCCGTCGACGGCTTCCTGGCGAGCTGCCGCGTCGAGCGTGGCCTGGCCGACAACACGCTGGAGGCCTACCACCGCGACCTGCTGGACCTGCGGACCTTCCTGCACCGCCGCGGCCGGACCCGCCCGGACCAGGTGCAGCCCGAGGACCTGGCCGCCTGGATGGTGGCCCTGGCCGACCGCGGCCTGGCCGCCAGCAGCCGGGCCCGGCACCGGGTCGCGGCCCGCCGCCTGTTCCGCTTCCTGCTGGACGAGGGGCTGGTGCCCGAGGACCCGACGACCCTGCTGGAGGCGCCGCGCCGCCGCCGCCACCTGCCGGCCGTGCTCAGCGAGGCCCAGGTCGAGGCCCTGCTGGCCGCGCCGGCCGCCGAGAGCTGGGCCGGCTGCCGGGACCGGGCCATGCTGGAGCTGCTCTACGCCACCGGCCTGCGCGTCAGCGAGCTGGTGAAGCTGCCCCGCAGCGCGCGGCACGACGGCTACCTGGTCGTGCGGGGCAAGGGCGGCAAGGAGCGGCTGGTGCCGTACGGCGACCGGGCGGCGGCGGCCCTGGACGCCTGGCAGGCCCGCCGGGGCGACCCCGACAGCCCCTGGGCCTTCGTGAACAACCGCGGCCGCCCGATGACGCGGCAGAACTTCTGGGAGCGGCTGCGGCGCTACGCCTTGCAGGCCGGCGTGCGCGGCAAGGTGAGCCCGCACGTGCTGCGCCACGCCTTCGCGACGCACCTGCTGGCGCACGGCGCCGACCTGCGCGCGGTCCAGGCGATGCTGGGCCACGCCGACATCAGCACGACCGAGATCTACACGCACGTCGCCAACGAGCGGCTGCGCCAGCTCCACGCCGTGCACCACCCGCGAGGCTGAGCATGCCCCGGTCCATAACTTTACATAATATTCCTTATCGGAAGTTCGGGATCGGCGCCGCGGGCGGCTTGATCCTGGGCCTCGCGCTGCCCGCCTGCCTGCCCGCGGACCGCGCCTTCCCGTCCCCTGACGAGGGCCTGCTGCTGTCGGCGGACACCCTCAACGTCGGGCCGGTCGCCTTCGAGCAGCAAGCCTGGGCCAGCGTGACGGTGCAGAACGCAGGCCCCGCACCCCGCGGCGTCCTGGCCATGCTCGACGAACCCACGGGCTCCTTCGCCCTGCCCGTCGGCTCCTGGACCCTGGAGCCCGGCCAGGCCACCGCGGTCGAGCTCTCCTTCGCGCCCACGACCCTCGGCCCGATCGCGGGCAGCCTCTCCTTCGTCGCGGCCGACCTCCCCGACACGCCGGTGACGGTCGAGCTGACCGGGCTGGTGGATCCCGACGGCGACGACGACGGCGCCGCCCACCTGCTGGCCGGCGGCGACGACTGCGACGACCAGGACGAGAGCCGCCACCCCGAGGCCGAGGACGTGCCCGACGGGCAGGACCAGGACTGCGACGACCTGGTCGACGAGGACGCTGGCGACGGGGCCGCGGCCCTCACCGAGCTGCGGTCGTTTTCCTCTTTGACGGCAAGCACATCGGACAGCTTTGTCGAGCTGTACGTCAACACCGGCCTCCGCATGGAGGGCTGGGAGCTGCGCTCCACCGCCGAGGTCGGCGTGGTGCGCATGGCCGCCGCCGCCGGGCCGGGCTGGGTCCTGCTCTGCGGGCCCGACGCGGAGGAGATCTCCTGCGCCGCGACCGTCGAGCCCTGGCCCACGCTCCTGCCGGAGCAGGACGAGCTGCGGCTGGTGGCTGGCGAGCGGGCCATCGATCAGGTCGCCTGGGACCCGAAGTGGCGCGTCCCCGCCGAGGGGATCCAGGTCGACGCGGCCCTGGCGGGTGACGCCGCGGTCAACGACGACCCGCTGTCCTGGTGCGCCGCCAGCCCGACGCCCGGTGCGGAGAACCGGGACTGCCCCTGAGCCGCCCGCTGGTCAGAACCAGGCCGGCACCTTCACGGTGACCGGCCCCAGCACCCGCGCCTGGCAGGCCAGCCGGTCCCCGGCGCGGGCGCGGGCGTCCCCCAGCACCATGGCCTCGTTGCCCTGGGGGCGCGACAGGTTGTCCCTCCCCGCGACCACCTGGACCCTGCAGGTGCCGCAGGAGCACATGCCGCCGCAGTAGTGGCTCAGGTCCACCTCCAGCAGGCGGGCCGCCGCCAGCAGGGAGACGCCGCCGGGCACCGGTCCGCGGGCCCGCCCCTCGAAGATCACCTCGACCGGCCCCTGGGGGACGGGCGGCTCCCCTCCCCTCCCCAGCCGCTGGCCGACCCGACGGGCGAGCGCGACCAGCCGGGACCCCCGGGCGCCTCGCTGGCTCTGGTCTCCGGACACAGCTCCTCCACGCGCAGGTCCTCTCGGCAGCGCAGGTCCTCTCCGTAACCGCGGCACCGTGGCGCGCGGCCGGGGTCACAAAGGCGGCGCCCGTGGATTGCGCCCCCCCGTCCACGGTGTCACGCTGGCATGCAGGAGGCTCGTCGACCCGACCTTGCCCGCCCCGCCGACCGCCCCCGCCGCCGACCTGCGCCGCCGCGCTGCCCGACAGGACCGCCTGCCGCGGGCGATCACCTACGTCGGCCTGTCGGTCCTGCTGCACGCGGTGCTGCTCCTGTCGCTGGTGGTCGCCTGGCCCCACATCCACGGCCTGGAGCTGAAGCCGCCGCGCACCCTGCCGGTCACGCTGCTGCTGGAGGTGCCCGATCCGCGGGTGCAGGAGCCCCTGGAGCCCGAGCTGCCCGACCGCGGCCAGATCGTCGAGGTCGCGCCGCCCGAGGAGCAGGAGCGCCCGCTGGAGGCCGACTACCTGGCCCAGTACGACCGCACCGTGCCGGAGGAGACCCGCACCGAGCAGGTGCGGATCAACCCCGAGGTCGTGGCCGACATGTTCAGCACCGAGGACCAGCTCCAGTTCGAGGACCTGCTCGACCTCGACGTGACCGAGCCCAGCACGGGCGCCCAGGTGGGCAACGACCGCTTCGATCCCGACCAGGACGGCGCGCTGGCCAGCCTCCCCTCCCCCTTCACCTTGACCAACAAGGAGGGCCTGCAGCAGCCGGTGCCCTCGGCCCACAGCACCCAGTCGCTCTCGGGCGCGCCCCAGAACGACCTGCTCGACGAGCGGGTGGGCGACCGGGTCGCGCTGAACTCGGTCGAGATCAAGTACGCCGACTACGTGCTGCGGATCCGGCGGCTGGTGAACTTCTACTGGGCGCAGAACCTGGACAACCTGCCCCGGTCGGTGCCCCTGGTGAAGCCGAAGTACCAGACCGTGGTCGACGTGGTCCTCGACGGCAACGGCGCGCTGGAGTCCATCGTCGTCAAGAAGGGGAGCGGCCTTGAGCCCGTGGACGACTGCGTGGTGGAGGCCTTCCGCATCGCGGGCCCCTTCCCCAACCCGCCCGAGCAGCTCATCGCCAAGGACGGCCGGGTCTACCTGCCCGAGTTCGACTGGACGGTGGAGGTGGGCCACGCGCGCGCGCCGTATACGGGCATCGACCCGCGCCAGGACGTGCGCTACCCCGGGATCCTCAAGGCGACCCGCTGAGCGGGAGCGCGGCGCGCTCAGCCGCGGGAGGGGCCCACCGGGAAGAGCAGCGGGTCGTCGTCGTCGTCTCCGCCGTCCTCGGCGTCCTCCGGCAGGCGGTCGGCGTCGGTCCCGCCCGCCCACCAGGCGGCGTGGGCGTTGTCGGGGTCCAGGGCCGCGGCCTTCTGGAAGGACTGCCGCGCCTGGTCGACCAGGGCCCGCCACTGCGCCGGGTCGCCGAAGATGACCTCGTCCCGGTCGGCCTGGCGGCGCAGCGCCTCGCCGTGCAGGTCCCAGGCCATGCCCTGCAGCACGTGCTCGGGCACGTCCTCGGTCCACTGCCCTCCCCCCTCGAGGATCCGCGCCGCCTCCAGCGCCTCCTCGGCGGCTTCCTCGGGCTGATCGGTCTCGAGCAGCAGGCGCGCCAGCTCCAGGCGCGGCTCGGCCAGGCGCGGCTCGACCCGCAGCACCGCGCGCAGCTCGTCGGCCGCGCCGTCCACGTCCCCCTTGCGCATCCGGTCGAGGGCGCCGAGGAAGCGCTGCCCGAGAGCGGCGAGGTGGGCCTCGTCGGCCTGCGTGGGGTCGACGGGGGTGGCGGGGACCGGGGAGGAGGGCGGGTCGGTGGACATCAGGGGCCCTTGCGCGGGGAGACGGCCTGGAACTGCACGGTGGCGACCGTGCTATCTCCCAGGCGCTCCAGCCGCAGGCTGCCGCCGTGCGCCTCCACCAGGTGGCGGGTCACGGCCAGGCCCAGGCCCGTGCCCTTGCCCGGCGGCTTGGTGGTGAAGAAGGGCTCGAACAGCCGCCCCAGCACATCTGGGCCCGGGTCCGGGCCGTCGTCGAGGACCCGGAGCACCGCCCCCTCCACCCGCACCCGGACCCGCGAGCGCGCGGCGTCCAGCGCGTTCTGCAGCAGGTTGGCCGCGACCTGCTGGATCGCCACCACCTCGCCCAGCACCTGGCTCTGCCCGTCGACCAGCTCGAGCACCAGGGACAGGCCCGCCGACCGCGCCCGGGGGTCGAGCATCTGCACGGCGGCCGTGACCGGCGGCGCCAGCAGGACCGGGCCCCCCACGGTCGAGGGACGGCGCCCGGCGCCACCGTAGCGGCCCAACAGCGCGTGCATCAGGTCGAGCTGCTGCACCAGGCCGTCGAGCTGCCCGCGCAGGCGCTCCAGGTCCACCGCCGGGCGGTCCAGCTCGGCGCGCGCGAGCTGGGCCAGGCCCACCGAGGCGAACACCGGCTGGCGCAGCTCGTGCACCAGCTCCGCGCTCTGCATGCCCAGCTCGGCCAGGCGGCCGGTCTCGAGCAGGTGGAGATCGCGCGGGGCGGGAGGGGCGCGCGTCATCGCCGTCCCCCAGGTGGCTTCCGGACAGTGCTCACGGCCCCTCCAGGCGGTTGTCCAGGGCCACCGCCTTCTCACAGGTGATGCCCGGGTTCCAGGTCGCGTCGGCCGCGCCCAGGGTCAGGCTGTACCCACCATTGCCGAGGATCCGGCCATCGTCACCTCGGCCGTCCCACTCCAGGGCCGCGCTGTCGCTGCCGTCCCCGGGTCTCCACAAGGTCCGCACGACCTCTCCGGCCTCGTCGCGCACCACCATCCACCACCAGTCCGGGCCGCTCGCGGCGCGCAGCAGGGCCTGGACGGCATCCCCCTCTTCCCCGGCGCCCTCGTCGCCGTCGGGGCGCAAGGTCGTCGGCTCGACGGCGCAGCCGTCGAGGTCGACCGCCTCGTCGGGCACGTCTCCGAAGCGGAGCGTGAAGTCGGAGGCCGCGCTTCCCCAGGCGCCGGCCAGGCGGTTGCCGTCCAGGTCGCGCACCGTCCCGTCCACCTCGACGGTCCAGGCGCCCAGCGAGCCGTCCACCGGCTCGGGCGGGGTGAGGTCGAGCGTCGCCCCCGAGAGCGAGAGGTGGTCGCTGGTGAGGGCGAGCGGCGCTCCGTCGGGGTCGAGGATCCGCACGCTGCTGGGGCTCACCGAGGTGGCCAGCAGCGGCTCGGTGAAGGTCAGGCGCAGGCTGTCGAAGACCTGGAGCGTCGAGCCTGCCGGGAGCGCGGCGGCGACCGCGGGCCGCACGCCGTCGTTGCGGACCTCCAGCGCCAGCTCACCCCAGGCCACCGCCTCGGTCCGGCCGACCATCAGGGTGCCCGACCCGCCGTAGGTCTCGTCCGCCACCGACACCCGGATGTCCGCCTCGCCCGCCGCGTCCAGCGTGAGCTGCAGGCCCTTGCCCGTCGTCGCCACCTCGGTGTCCCCGCTCCGCACGCTGCCCAGGTCCACCCGCGCCAGGAGCACGCCGCCGCTGGCCGGGTCTCCCGCGCAGTCGGTCGCGCGCACCTGGACCGCGGTCTCGCCGGCGTCGCCCGGGTCGCCGGCGCTCAGCTCCGTGCTGTCCGCCTCCAGCAGGACGGGCCCGGTGGGCTGTCCGTCGGGGTCTCCCACGTAGACCACCGCCTCGGCCGCGGCGCCACAGGCCGCCGCATCGGCGACCACCAGGGCGAGGCGCCGCCCGCCGATGCTGTCCCATGAGCGCGACCAGGTGGCGCTCGTGCCCACCGACCAGGTCCCGTCCTCGTCGCGCAGGTGGAAGCGGCTCAGCGCCGCCTCCCCCGCCGTCGAGGAGGCGGCCGAGACCGTCACGGAGCGGGTCGTGCCCGTGCTCACCAGCCGACACAGGACCGCGGGGGCGTCGCCGTCCACCGTCAACACGGCGGTCGGGGGCGCGGCGCAGCCCGGGTCGAGCGCGTCGACGGTGGCGCTGTCGGAGAGGGTCCCGTCGTCGACGGTCAGCAGGTCTCGCAGGCCCGGGGAGCCGAAGGTGAAGGCCAGGGTCACCTCGCCCTCGACCGGCGCGCCGACGACGGCATCGCCCAGGCCTCCGGTCGACTGCAGCGTCACGAGGGCCTCGTGGTCGACCGCCAGGTTGCCGTAGGCGTCGACGGCGCGCACGACCACCTCCAGCGCCTCGTCGAGCCAGGCCCACGTCTGCGCGGGCGCGATCTCCAGGGCCTCCACCGGGCCCGCCGAGACCGAGAAGGGATCGGAGGTGCCCAGCAGCCGCTCGCCCTGCCAGGCCTGGATCCGGTCCTCTTCGGTGGCGACGGTGATCACCACGTCGAGGGCCGCCGATCCGTCCGCTCCCAGCGTGACCGTCGACGGCGTGAGGTCCAGGGTGTCGTCGCGCAGCTCGACCACCGGGTCGTCCTGCTCGACGTAGGGGTTGCCCCACGCATCGGCGCCGCGCACCTGGATCGACAGCGCCTCCCCGGCGGTCACCTGCGCCGCGACGAGCGAGAAGTCGACCTGCTCCAGCGGGCCGTTGACCACCGAGAAGCCCGGCGAGGTGGTGGAGAGGCCCAGCGAGGGCAGCTCGACCTCGATCCACCGCAGGTCGGTCGCGACGGTGGCGGTGCAGGCGTAGATCTCCGCCGTGCTGCCGTCGTCGGAGCGGTCCCATGCGCAGGCCAGGTCCGGGTCCTCGCCCTCGCCCCCCGCCGAGAAGGCGGGCACGTCGCTGCCCAGCGGGTCGAGCAGCACGCCGTTGCCCAGCGCGTCCACCGCCAGCAGGCGCAACGCGAAGGGCTGGCCCGCCTCGACCGGGTCGGTGTCGATCGCGGCGCTCAGGCTGTCGGCCTCACCGGCGAGGACGGCGAAGGGCGCGCTCACGCCCGACACCGCGCCGGGGCCGGTGGTCGTGGCGAACAGGACCACCGAGCTGCCGGCCTGCTCCAGGATCGACCGGCAGTAGGCCTCCCCCTCCGACATCGCCGTGCAGCTCGACCAGGCCGGCACGTCGAAGGGGCCCCCGTCGGTGGAGACCTCCAGCTCGATGGCCCCCGACTGGTCGACGGCCCGGTTGTCCCAGTCGTCCACCGCCGTGACGAAGGCCAGCACCTCCTCTTCGCCGGCCTGGACCTGGTCGGGCCAGACGTCGAGGTGCAGGGCGGCCGCCTCGGAGGGCGCCACGGCGAAGCCCGCGGACTGCCCCTGCACGAAGGTCCCGGCGGCCACCCCGGTCGCGACGATGGCGTTCTCGAGGCAGCCGTCCTGGGTGGCAGCGGTGACCGTCACCTCCTGCGCGAGCTGCTGGCCGGCGAAGCTGACCGAGCGCAGGAGCCCGCCACCCGGGCAGAGCTCTTGCAGCACGACCAGGGCGTCGGCCCCGTCCACGGTGTTGCCGGCCTGGTCGACGATGGTGAGGTCGACGTCGAAGCTGTCGCCAGCGGTCGTGGAGAAGACGGTGCTCGGCAGGTCGACGCGGATGCCCGCGACCGCGCCGGGGGTGAAGCTGAGCACCTGCACCACGCCGGCGATCCCGGCGGTCGGGTCGACGGGGTCGATGCCCAGCAGCAGCGCCTCGGCGGCCAGGTCGCTGGTCAACGCGATCGTCGCCGCGCCGTCGGGCCCCAGGCGCCCCACGATGCCGGTGCCCTCGTCCAGGGGCGCCTGGTCGAGCAGCGTCCCGTCCTGGAAGGTGATGCTGCCGTCCACGGCGCCCTCGACCACGACCTGGATCTCGAGATCCTCAGCGACCCGCACGCCGTCGGGGTCGACCAGCTCCACGGTCAGCGCGGCGTACTCCATGACCTGCCAGTCGATCTGCCCGTCGGCCGGCGTCACCTGCAGGTGGTCCGCGCGCGTGTCCCGGACCTCGAAGGCATCGGCCAGCCTGCCGACGGCGCCGGTCGGCGAGACCACGCGCAGGTCGTAGGTCCCCACGTCCAGGCCGGCGGGGACCGTGCCGAGCAGGTGGCGATAGTCGACCAGCGCCACGTCGGACAGCTCGACCTCGGGGTCCGCCTCGAGGACGATCTGGAAGGCGTGGTCCAGCTCCACGCGATCCCCCGCGGAGGCCTGCACCCGGGGGTAGAAGGCCTGGCCCTCGATCTCCACCTGCGTGTCCTCGCCGTTGAAGCCCCACCCTGGTCGGACGCCGAGGACCTGGGGATCGGGGAGGGCGGGCGTACACCCCCCCACGACCGCGGCGAGGGCCAGGGCCAGGGCGGTCGGGGGCTGGCGCCGGGGCGAGCTCATGCGCCTGAGCATCCTACCGCGCGAGGCGACCGCGTCGGGGGAGCGGCCCTCCCCCAGGTCGCCCCTTCAGAAGAGAAGCTTCCAGGACAGGGCGGGCTGGAAGCCGCCCACCAGCCCCTCGAAGCCCACGTCGCCGGGCGGCATGCTGAGCCAGAGGTAGGAGAGCTGCGCCTGCACCTCGGTGCCCCACAAGCGGTAGCCGGCGCCCACCAGGGGCTCCAGGCCGGGGGCCACCAGGCCGGGCGTGCGGGTGGCGATGCGGTCGCCGTAGGTCGAGACCTGCCGGTAGGGGACCACCGAGACCTCCAGCCCACCGAAGACCGCCAGCCGCCCCCGCTCCTGGCGGCCCAGCAGGCCCAGGCCCACGGGGATCCAGGTGCTCTCGAGGGTCACGACCTCGCCGGTCTGCTCGTCGGCCACCTCCTGGCGCGCGCCGTGCGCCGAGACCGAGATGCGGCCGAGGAAGGCGGGCGGCAACAGCGGCAGGTCGAAGTCCAGCTCCGCGCCGCCGAAGGGGCCCGACGCCAGGCGCGAGCCCAGCATGTAGCCACCGGCGGGCCCCACGGCGTGGCGCAGCCGGCGGGGCAGGACCTCCAGGCGGGTCTCGGCCGACCAGCGGGCCTCGGGGCCCTGCACCTGCACCTGCACCTCGCCGTAGCTCATGGCCTCGGGCGGCGTGTACTCGGCCTCCCAGGAGCCGTCGTCGTTCAGGCGCACCCGGCCGACCCGGCCCTGGCTGGCGAGCAGCTCGGGGGCCTCGTCGGTCACGGCGTGGCCGGACTGGTCCTGCAGGCGCACCACGATGCGCGCCCGCTGGCCGGACCCTGCCACCAGCCGGTCGGGCTGGGCGGACACCGCGATCCGGCGGACCTCTCCGCTCTTCAGGCGGACCTCGGCCCGCCCGACCAGCGTCGCGCCGGTCGCGCTCGAAGCGCCGATCGCGTCGGTCGCGAAGAGGATCCGGCGGCGCTCGATCGCCTCCGATCGGACCTCCACCACCCAGGGGCCGGTGAGGGCGGTCGTCGGCACGGACACCTGCGCCCGTCCGCCGGGGCCCGTCGTGGCCTCGGCCTCCGCCGGCCCGATCCCCACCCGCAGCCCGACCCCCGGCAGCGGCCTGCCCAGCCGGTCCAGCGCCAGGACCTGGATCGGGAGGGTGCTGGTGGTGGCGTCGGGCGGACCCGCCAGCTCCGCCTCCAGCCTCCACGCGCCGCCCTCTCCCTCGGGCGGTTGCCAGCGGGCTTCGATCTCGTCCCCCCCTTGCGCGACGGCCGCCGACCCGTCGTACGCGGCCAGGACCGTGGCGGCGCTGCCCCCCGGCTCCGGGACGATGGCGCCCCGGCGCGCCGAGAGCTGGATCCCCTCGGCGGGCAGGCGGTCTCCCAGCGGGCCCTCCAGCCATGCCTGGACCTGGGCCACGGGCAGGTCGGCGTCCAGCTCGGTCGGCCAGACGCGCAGGCGCACGGCCGCGGGCACGCCCGCCTCGACCGGCACCTGGAGGATGGCGCTGGACTGGCCGTCGAGGACACACTCGACGCGCACGTCGAACAGCGCCTCGACGCCCGGCGGCAGCACGGCGTGCCACAGGCCCGGCCCGGTGGGTGCCAGGCGCAGGGGGGCGCCCACCGGGGTGCGGCAGGTCGGCGGCGCCCCGGTCCAGGCCCGCCCGTCTCCGCGCACCGCCAGGATGTGCAGCTCGGGCAGGGGCTGGCCCGGCACGAGCGACCCCTCGGCCATCAGCAGCAGGCGGGGCTGCGCCGCCCCTCCCAGGGCGATGCGGGTGCGCTGCTGGTTGCCCAGGGCGTCGCTGGCCACCACCTCGGCCGCGGTCTCGCCCGGCCGCACGTCGATGACCGCGACGGCCACGCCCGCGGCGTCGGCGACGAAGGGGCCGTAGCTGCGACCGCCCACGTCCACCCGCACCGAGGCCCCGGGGTCGGTCTCGATGGGGATCCGCGGCCGCCCCTCGAGGCGCAGCAGGCCCCACGAGGGCGGGCGCCGGGGGTGGCGCGCGTCGCGGACGGCCCAGGGCACCACCCGCGGCATGGGGTCCTCCGGCGCCTGCCAGGTGACCCACAGGCCGGCCTCGTCCTGGCGGGTGCCCCCCAGCGTGCCCTCGGCGACGACCACCTGGAGGTCGGTCGGCGCCAGGGGGCGGGTGCTCCGCACCGGGAGCTGGAGGGTCGTGTCCTTGCCCGCCACCGCCTCGACCACCTCGGGCAGCAGGAGCGGGGACCGCGCGGGCGCCTGGACCGGGACGGGCAGCTCCTGCGAGATGCCGGCCAGGGAGACGCGCGCGCCCAGGTCCTGGCCGGGGACCGCGGTCGACGAGACGCGGAAGCGGGCCCGCCACCGCCCGCCGCCCGCGGGCTCCGGCGCGCCGAGCGCCTCGCCGTCGACCAGCTCCACCCGGGGCACCTCGCCGGTGTCCAGCAGGGTGCCGCCCTGGGCGGCCGCCAGCTCCAGGGTGACCACGTCGCCGGGGCGCGGCGGCCCGTCGACCGGCGCCAGCCAGAGCCGCGTGTCGGCCTGCTGCGCGCCGGACGGACGCGGGGCCGCCAGCAGGAGCGCGAGCCCGACGCGCCACAGCCACCTCAAGGCCCCCACTGGACCTCGGAGCCGCTGATGGTGGGCGCCGTGCTGTCCCGGGTCAGGGAGACCTCGTCCTCCCGCCGGTTCCCGAGCGTGTCGGTCGCGTGCACCTGGACGCGGTTCTCGCCCTCCTGGAGCGGGACGCTGGCGTGGAACCGGCCGTCGGGGCCGGCGCGGACGCGGGTCCAGCCCTCGGCACCCCCGATCTGCACCTCGGCGAAGGGGCCCGTCCGGCCCTCGAGCGTCACCTCGGACTGGCGGGTCGAGGGGCTCGTCGGCCAGCCCACCTCCAGCAGCAGCTCGGAGGGCACGGCCTCGATGACCGGCGACCGGCCGGGCAGGGCCAGCAGCCGGGTCCCCTCGCCCACCGCGGCCTGCGCGGCCGCTCCCCCCTCGCCGGCCAGGCCCTCCACGCGCACCTGCCCGCGGTCGGGCTGCACGGCCAGCGCCCCCTCGCCGTCCACCGCGACCGTGAAGTCCGCGTCGTCGGCGTAGATGGCGCGCCCGCGGCTGGTCAGCCCCAGGGGCGTGCTCCCGGCTCGGACCCGCGCCGAGACGCGCCCTTGCTCGAGCTCGACCCGCAGGCCCGTCGCGTCGACGTCCACCACGCGCAGCGTCGAGCGGGCCTCCAGCTCGAGCCGGGTCCCCTCCCCCACCCCCAGGACGGCCTTGGCGCCCTCGCCCACGACGACGCTCTCCCGGGCGCGGACGACGTCTCCCTGCGAGAGCGGCGCGCGGGCCCCGTCGGCGCCGGCGCGCAGCACCTCGCCCTGGGCCTGGACCACCTCGACGCCCGCGGTGTGATCCTCGGAGAAGACGAGGCGGTAGCCGACGTAGCCCAGCACCAGGACGAGGAGCGCGGCCAGGACGAGCTGGAGGGCCTGCCGCACGGCTCAGGCCCTCGGCAGGCGCAGGCGCCAGCGCGCCTCGCTGATCGGGCCCTGGGGCGGCAGCGTCGGCTCCTCCAGCAGGCCGCCGTGGGCCGCGAAGGCCTGGCGCGCCGCCCAGAAGGCCATGCCCGCGGCCATCCAGTCGTCCTGCCCCACCCGCAGCGGCGCGCCGCCCAGCGAGAAGTCCACGAGCACGTGGTCCTCGTCGCCGTGGCCGTGCACGAAGAGCCGCGCGCCGGGGCCGGCCGCCGCCCGCATGGTCTGCAGCACCTGGTCCAGCGCCTGGCGCAGGGCCGCGGTGTCGCCGCGCACGAGGAGACCGGGGCCCAGGTCGCGGGCCAGCTCCACGCCGCGGTCCCGGTAGGACGCCTGCACGAGCCCGAGGACCTCCTCGATGACGAGCGCGAGGTCTACCACAGCCCAGCCGTGCCGGTCCACCGGGCCCCGATCCGCCTCCAGCCGGGAGAAGCGCTGCATCCGCGAGACGATCTCGGCGCAGCGGCGCGCCTGCTCCTCGATGCTGCGCAGCATCGCCGCCTCCGCCCCGCCGCGCGCCGCCAGCACCTGGGCCAGGCCCAGGATGCCGGCCACGGGGTTGTTCAGCTCGTGGGCGAGGCCGGCCCCCATCTCCCCGACCGCGGCCAGGCGGGCGCTGCGGATGAGCTGCTCCTGGGCGTCACGGAGCTGGCGGGTCCGCTCGTCCACCCGGTCCTGCAGCTCGCGGTTGAAGGCCTCGATCTCCGCGTTCTTCGTGGCGATCAGCTCCCGGTCGAGCTGCAGCTTGCGGCTCATGAAGTTGAAGGCGTGGGTCAGCTCGGTCAGCTCGCCGCCGCCGGGCTGGCTCTCGACCCGCCGGCCGTACTCCCCCTCGGCCACCGCCAGGGCCGCGTCCCGCAGCGACAGCACCGGCACGGTGACCTGCCGGGACACCAGCAGGCCGAGCACCACGCTGACCGCGGCCGCCACCCCCATCACCCACCCGGTGCGCGCCGTGATCGCCCGGGCCGCCGCCGTCGTGCTGTCCAGGGGCTCGCTGACGACGACGCGCCAGCTCGTGCCGCCCACCGGCGCGCTGGCCGCCAGGACCTCGGTCCCGTCGGGGGCGAGGTAGCGCATCTCGTCGACCAGCGAGCCCGCGGGGAGCGAGGCGAAGGCGGCGGCGTCGACCAGGGCCGCGTCCCCCAGCGCGGCCTGCCCGCCGGCGTCGAGCAGGGCGATGCGCTCCGTGCTCCCCTCGGCCACCGCGAAGCGGGCCTCCAGGGGCCCCAGGTCCAGCTCGACGCCCAGCGTGGCGCCCTCGGGGAGGCGGGCGGCCAGCACCAGCACCGCGCCGCCCTGGCCGTCGCGCCGCACCGGCTCGCCCAGCCCGACCCGGCCCGGCGGCGTGTGGCGGCGCACCTGCTCCAGGTCCTCGGAGAAGCGCTGCAGGTGGCGGGCGTCCACCACGCGCCGGTCCGCAAGCTCCCCGCCGGCCGGGGCGTCCAGGTAGATCGGCGGCGCCAGGGGCAGCCCCGCCGAGTCGGTCAGCGAGACGATCTGCACGGCCGGGTTCTGGCGGTAGACCAGGCGCAGCAGCGCGGCGCGCTCGGCGTCCTGCAGCGTCGCCACGTCGAAGGTGGAGACCTGGCGGGCCAGCAGGCGCATCTGGAGGTCGACCCACGAGCCGACGTGCTCGGCCAGCGCCTGGGCCGTCCGGACCTGGACCTCGGTCACCTTGGCCACCACCCGGACCGTCGAGACCCGGATCGCCACGCCCCCCAGCAGCGCCAGGGGCCCCAGGGCCGCCAGGGCGATCAGCAGGACGAAGCGCGTGCGGAGGCGCACGGGCGGGGTTCAGCCGGCCTGGGTCGGGAACTTGAAGCGGATGGTCGTGCCGCGGCCGACCTGGCTCTCCACGTTCACCGTGCCGCGGTACTTGGTCACGATCCGCCAGACGACGTTCAGCCCCAGCCCGGTGCCCTTGCCCGGGGGCTTGGTCGTGTAGAACGGGTCGAAGACGATGCCCAGCTTGTCCTGGGGGATGCCGACGCCGTTGTCGCGCACCTCGGCCCAGACCTGGTCGCCCTCCCGCCCGACCCGGACCTCGACCCGCCCGCCGCTGCTGCCGTGCCGATCCCGCACCGCGTCCGCGGCGTTCTTGATCAGGTTGACGAAGACCTGCTGCACCTCGTTGACCCGCGCGAAGACCCGGACGTCGTCGTCGGCCCGCACGTCGAACTCGACGCCTTCGACCGACGAGGACCGCTCCACCAGGCGCAGCGCGTCCCGCGCGACCTGTCCCATCGACACCGCCGTCCGGTAGTCCGAGGAGCCGGCGCGGGAGTAGTCGGACAACTCCACCACGATGTCGCGGATGCCCGTGCAGTACTCGACGATGTCGGTGGCGTACTCCTTGACCAGGGTGGGGTCCTGCTCGTCGAGGATGGCCTCGGCCAGCCCCATGATGCCGAAGAGCGGGCTGCTGACCTCGTGGGCGATGCCAGCGGCCAGCGTGCCGATGCCGGCCAGCTTCTCGGACTGGATCAGCTCGGCCTGCAGCTCGCGCGCCTCGGCCAGCGCCGCCTCCAGCTCGGCGTTCTTGTCCCGCAGCTCCTGCAGCAGCCGGGCGTTCTCGCGGGAGATCCGCTGGCGGTCCAGCGCCCGCTCCACCTTGCGCCGGATCTCGAAGACGTTGTTCAGCGGCTTGAGCACGTAGTCGTAGGCGCCCAGCTCCATCGCCGCGATCGCCGTCTCCAGCGACCCGTAGCCGGTGACGACGATGACCTCGGTGGAGGGGTCCCGCTCCTTGGCCAGCCGCAGCAGCTCCAGCCCACCGACATCGGGCAGGTTCTTGTCGGTGATGAGGATGTCGCAGCCCTGCTCCTGGAGCACGGCGCGGGCGTCCTGGCCGCTGGCGACCGTAGTCAGCCGGTAGGGCTGGTCCTCGAAGACGGCCCGCAGGATCTGCAGGATGACAGGCTCGTCGTCGACGATCAGCAGGTGGACCGCGCGGGTCGTCGCGGTCTCCGTCGCCGGTGCGGGCTGCATGCAAGTACCCCTTCGGGCCCTGGAACCCCGCCTGCCCGCGGGGCCTTGCTGGCCGGGTGTGAGGCGGCCACGTTAGCACGCCCTCGGCCACGAGGCCGCCTCGGCCCCTCCTTCCTGCCTTCGTCGCTCGTTCCCGCCCGCCCGGATGCCCGGGCCCCGGGGCGCTCGCTTTGACAGGATCGCGCGCATCAGTACACTGCCAGTGGTCGATGACAGGCCCGGACCGGGCAGCCGGCCGGCCCCCCCTCCCAGCACCGGATGTCGATGATGAAGGCCCCCTCGCTCCCCCTCCTCGCCGGCGCGGCCCTCCTGCTGGCGGGCCCGGGCTGCGGCGCCAAGAAGCAGGCCAGCCAGGATGTGCGGAAGGCCAGCGTCATCAGCATGGCCCCCGCCGAGGACGGGCTGACCCGGCAGGCGATCGACATCAACGGGGACGGCAGCCCCGACGTCTTCAACTACGTGCGGGAGCGCCAGGACGCCTCGGCCCTGATGGTGCGCAAGGAGACCGACCTGAACTGGGACGGCCGGATCGACGTGCGCGCCTGGTTCGACGACACGGGCGCCCTCACCAAGGAGGAGATGGACGGCGACTTCGACGGGCGCGTGGACTGGGTCGACCACTACCAGGGCGGCCGGCGGGTGCTGGCCGAGGTCGACACCGACTTCGACGGGACCTTCGACCTGTTCAAGTACTTCGAGGGCGGCCAGGTGCGGCGCAAGGAGCGCGACAGCAACAAGGACGGCCGCATCGACCTGTGGGAGTACTTCGACGAGGGCGGCAACGTGGTCAAGACCGGCCGTGACCTGGACGGCGACGGCGTGATGGACGTGCGCGAGGGCTGAGCGCCTGTCCGCTGCCCTCAGGTGAACCGGCGCAGGCCCCGCGTCTCCAGCTCGTCGAGGACCCGGCGCAGCTCTTGGGCGCGCGCCTTGTCCATCACCAGCAGGGCGTCGCCGCTGTCGACCACGACGACCTCCCGCACGCCGACCAGGGCCACCAGCTTGTCGGGCGCGTAGACCACGTTGCCCTGGCTCTCCACCGCGATCACCTCGGCGGCGCGGCCGGTGCCGCCCTCGACCGCGGGCAGCAGCTCGGCCGCCGCCGGCCAGGCGCCCACGTCCGACCAGCCCGGGTCGCAGGGCACGGTCAGGCTGCGCGCGCTGCGCTCCATGATCCCGTAGTCGATGCTGGTCGCCTCCAGCTCGGGCCACAGCTCGGCCAGCCGGGCACCGTCGACCGCCAGCGCCTCGAGCGCGGCCGCCGAGCGCGGCAGGTGGCGAGCGAAGGCCGCGCGCATCGTGCGGGCCGAGAACACGAACATCCCGGCGTTCCACAGGTGGCGGCCCCCGTCGACCCAGGCCTGGGCCGTGGCGAGGTCGGGCTTCTCGCGGAAGCGGTCGACCACGCGCACGGCGCAGCCGGCGTAGGTGCCCGCCTCCAGCCCGAGCTCCAGGTAGCCGAAGCCCGTCTCGGCCCAACCCGGCTGGATGCCCAGGGTCACGATGGTGTCCTGGTCGACGGCCGCCAGCGCCGCCGCGGCCAGGGCCTGGCGCAGCTCCTGCGGGCGCCCGATCACGTGGTCGCTGGGCAGCACGGCGATCACCGCGTCGGGGCCGGCCCGTCGCTGGACCTCCACGGTGGCCCAGCCGATGCAGGGCGCGGTGTTGCGGCCCGTGGGCTCGACCAGCACGTTGTCGACGGGCAGGTCGGGCAGCTCGGCCCGCACCGCGTCGACCATGTCCGGCCCGGTGACGACCAGCACGCGCTCCGCGGGCGCCAGGGGGAGGAGCCGGTCCACCGTCTGGCGGATCAGGCTGTCCGCGCCGGCGAGGGCGAGCACCTGCTTGGGGCGGTGCCGGCGCGAGAGGGGCCAGAAGCGCGTGCCGCGGCCGCCGGCCATGATCACGATCCAGAGCGAGGGCGCGGCTGCGCCGGTGGGAGAGCGGGTCACGGGGCCTCCGGGGGGAGCGGCAGGTGCACGGCAGGCGAGGACGGGTCGGGCGCGCCGTCCGGCCCCGGGTCGAGGAACAGCGCCGGGTCGAGCTGTTGCAGCGCGCCGTAGGTCACGATGGACACGGCGTTGGCCAGGTTCAGGCTGCGGATGGGGCCACGCTGCGGGATGCACCAGGACGGGTGGCGGGCCAGCAGCTCGGCAGGCAGCCCGACGCTCTCCCGGCCGAAGAGCAGGACGTCGCCGCGCCGGTAGGTCAGCGCGGTGTAGGGGCGCGGGGCGCGGGCCGAGAACAGGTGGACCCTGCGGCCCTCCGCCCAGGCCCAGAACGCGTCCTGCGCGGCGTGCTCCACCACGTCCACGTGCTTCCAGTAGTCCAGCCCCGCCCGCCGGACGGCCTTCTCGTCGGTCTGGAAGCCCAGGGGGTGCACCAGGTGCAGGCGCGCCCCGACGCCCAGGCACAGCCGGCCGATGCTGCCGGCGTTGGGGCCGATCTCGGGCTCCAGCAGCGCGATGTGCAGGACCGGGTCGTCCACCCGCGGGCTAGGCCTCGCCCACGCCGTCCGGGGCCTGGCCGATCACCACCCGCGAGGGCTTGAGCAGCCGGGAGCCGATGCGGTAGCCGGTGTCGAAGACCTCGATCACCACGCCGTCCAGGGCGGGATCGGTCACGGGCACGGCGGTGATGGCCTCGTGCAGGTTGGGGTCGAAGCGGCTGCCCTTGCCGGGCACCTCCTCCAGCCCGAGCTTGCGGAAGGCGTCGAAGAACTGCTGCAGGACCAGCTCCAGGCCGGTCACCGCCTCGCCGCCCGCGGACTTCTTCACCGCTTCCAGCGAGCGGCGCAGGTTCTCCACCGGCTCGAAGAGGGTCCCGACCACCTCGCCGCGGCGCAGCTCCTCCTTGAGCGCGGCCTGGCGGGCCAGGCGCTCCTTGGTGGCGCTGATCTCGTCCTGCTGCTGCTTGTAGGCCGAGCTGACCTGCCGCAGGCGCGCCTCCAGGGCGGCCACCTGCTCCCGCAGCGCCTGCACCTCGGTGGGCGCGGCGTCGTCCTGCCCGTCGTCACCGGCCGGCCCGACGTCGACGGGCAGGTCGGTGGCGGGCACGACCTCGTCGGTCAGGCGGGGATCCACGTCGCCGCCGGCGGGGCGATCACCTCCCGGCGCGGCGGCTTCGGCGGCGGTGGGCTCGGCGGGGTCGACGGACGCTGCTGACACGGTGGGCTCCCTCTTGACGCCCCCGGGTCGGGGGCCGAATGTTCTCGCCCCTGGGGAGGGGCCGGAGGGATAACCACCGACCCCTGCCCGTCAACCAAGGCCCTCCCCTGCCCTCCCCGCCGGAGCCCCCGTGGAGAACCAGAGCCGCCTGCTGTTCCTGCTCGCCGCCGCGCTGCTCGCGCTGGTCGCGGTCATCGCCTTGTCCCAGCCCGCGGCGGACGAGGAGGAGGACGCCCGGCCCGGAGAGCAGGACTGGGAGCGCCTGTGGCCGGACCTGTCCGCGGACCAGGTGGGCCGGGTGGAG
This sequence comes from Myxococcota bacterium, assembly GCA_023150805.1. Classification (GTDB taxonomy): domain Bacteria; phylum Myxococcota_A; class UBA796; order UBA796; family UBA2385; genus UBA2385. Next base: position 24,899 of record JAKLKF010000094.1, read on the forward strand.
CTCGCCCTGCCCGAGGAGCTGCGGGTCCTCGAGCGCGGGGAGGAGGGCTGGCGGGTCGTCTCGCCGACCCCGGGCGCGGCCGACCCCGTGCGCGTCGAGGCCCTGGTCGACAGCTTCGCGACGGTCGAGGTCGGCGAGGCGCTGGACGGCCCCCCGGCCGACTTCGGGCTGCAGCCCCCGCGCGCGACCCTGACCCTCACCACGACCGACGGGCAGGCCCGGGTCCTCGAGATCGGCCGCGACGCGCCGGTCGGCTGGCACAGCTACGTGCGGGCCGGCGCCGAGGGCCCGATCCGCCCGACCCGGACGAAGCTGTCGGCCCACCTCGAGACGCCGGTGTCCGACCTGCGCCTGCGCGCGCTGTGGTCCCTGCCGCGCACCGCCGTCGACGGGCTGCGCGCGCGTGGCCCCGAGGTCGCCTTCGGGCTGGAGCGCCGGGACGGCGACTGGTGGATCCGCGGCGACGAGGTCGGGCCCGAGCAGGCCCGCCGTGCGGACGGCCTTGCGGTGGAGGGCCTGCTGGCCGGGCTGGGGCGGATCGAGGCCACCGGCTTCGTGACGGCGCCGGAGTTCCACGCCGAGGCGCTGCCCTGGCAGGTCGAGGTGCAGGTCGCCGGCAGCACGCAGACCCTGGCCGCCGGCCAGACCGCCGAGGGCGCGTGGGTGGCCTCGGGCCCCCTGCAGGAGGGGCTGGTCACCCTGGATCCCGCGTGGAACGAGGCGCTGCTGCGGCCGGTCACCGACTGGTGGGCCGCCGACCTGGTCGAGGTGGACGAGCTGGCGCTCGCCGAGCTGGTCGTGAGCCTGGGCGACCGACGCCTGCAGGCGACCCGCAGCGAGGCGGGGTGGAGCCCCGAGGAGGCGACGCGCCTGGTCGAGGCGCTGCAGGCCGTGCGGGTGGAGCGCGGCCCGGCCCCCGCCCCGGTGGGGGAGGCCTGGGGCCGGATCGAGCTGGTGCGGGCGGACGGGGGGCGGCGCGTGCTGCGCCTGCACCAGGAGCTCGAGGACGGCGGGCGCCTGGTCGTCGACGAGGCCGGCGGCGCGCCCTTCCCGCTGAGCTCGCTGGAGCTGGGGCGGCTGTCGGGTGCCCTGCCCTGAGGCCCGGCGGCCCGGCGGGGCGCCGCCCTACTGGGTCGGGTCGGCGCGGCGGCCGGCCGCCGACAGGGTGGCAGCGCTGGCCAGGCGCAGCCCCTGGCGCCCCGGCGTCGCGACCACGCGCCGCAGCCAGGCCCGCCAGCTGGGGCCGACCACCAAGGCCAGCGCCAGGGCCAGCGCCACCGCGACCCGGGCCGGCCCCGAGCCGTCCAGGGCCGGGCCGAGGCAGGCGGCGGCCCCCACCAGGCCGAGCAGGCGACCGCCGGCCAGCGCCCCCAGGGACAGCCGCAGCCGCTGGCGGGTGTGGGCCAGGGCCGGGTCGGCGCCGTCGTCGAGCCGAGCCGCCTCTTGCAGCAGGCGCAGACCGGCGCGCAGCCGCCCGTCGAGCAGGGCCAGCAGGGCGCGCAGCAGGTGCACGGCGTGGGCGTCGGCATCCAGGGCCTGGGCGCGGGCGAGCGCCTGTCGCGCCGGCTCGATCTCGCCCCGGCGCAGGCGCGCCACGGCCAGGTGCCAGGCCAGCGCGGGATCGTCGGGCAGGTAGCGGGTGCCCATCTCGGTCGCCAGGGCGGCGTGGTCGAAGCGGCCCAGCAGGTCGGCCACCACGGCCGCGCCCAGGTAGGCGCTGCGCCGGTAGGGGTCGCGCTCGTAGGCGCGCTCGAAGCTGGCCAGGGCGGCCTCGGGGTCGCCGCGTCGCAGCCGGCCCATGGCCTCCGCCGGCTCGGCCTCCCGCGGCTCGGGGGCGGGCCGCCCGGACATCGCCAGCGCGGGCCCGTCGTCGAGATCCACCTGCTCGGCCGCTTCGCGGGCCGCCGGCCCGTTGCCGGTCAACACCAGGCCCAGGTCCGCCGTGTGGTGGAAGGCCAGCAGGGTCTCCACGCCCTCGCCCCCGCCCCGGATCTGCTGGAGCAGCTTGACCTGGGCGAAGAACGCGTCGCGCGCCGGGCCCTCGCCGGCCTCGTCGAAGGGGAAGACGTACAGCAGCCACGGGGCGGCCTGGTGGCCGGTCCGGACGGCGTACACCCGCGCCAGGTCCAGGGCGCCCACCGGGTCGAGCTGCACATGCTCGAAGGCGGCCGCGTCCATCGTCCGCAGCAGGAAGGCCGTGACCTCGCCCGCGAGGGCCGAGGTCCCCTCCAGGGCGACGAGGCGCCGGGCCGCGCTCCCGCCATAGCGCTCCAGGTAGGAGCGGCGGAGCTGGTCGATGCGGCGCTGGCAGTGCTCCATCTCGGCCTGGGCCACGTCCTGGTCGCCGTAGCGCGAGGGCGCCGAGGCGATGCGCCGCTGGTACAGGCGCACGCTCTCCTCGAAGGAGTAGCGGCGCACCACGCCGTCCCGGCCGACGATCTCCACCGGGAAGTCGACTACCTGGTTGTAGTCCTTCCGGTTGTACCGGCGCAGCTTTCGCGACTTGTCCATGGCACCGTCGGGGTCTGCCTGGACGGTATCACCGACCTCGCCCCGGTCACAAGCGCCGCGGCGCGTCTCCGGGGCCGCGAGACAAGGCTCGACCGCCTGGCCGCAATAGGAGGGACGCGCGGTCGTAGGGAGGGAGCCGGTGCGAGCGTCTCGCGCCTGCCCACCGGGAGCTCCCGGTCCCCTCCCCCCGGATGAACCGCGGAGATGGCTGTCACCGCGTTGCACCTCCAAGACGCCGAACCTGACGACTCCGCGTGGATCGAGGCCGCCAGGTCCGGTGACCCCGCCGCCTGCGCGTGGCTGGCCGAGCGCTACAGCCCGACGGTCTACCGCTTCGCCCTGCGGATGATGCGGGACGAGCAGGACGCCAGCGACATCTGCCAGGAGACCCTGGTCAAGGTGCTGCGCAACCTGCACCGCTACGACGCCCGCTGGCGCTTCCAGACCTGGGTCCTCAGCGTCGCGCGCAACACCTGCATCGACGAGTTCCGGCGCCGCCGCCACCGCTCCTACGACGAGGCCCCCGACGTGGCCGACCCGCGCCCGGGACCGCTGGAGCTGAGCGCCGAGCTGGAGCGCAGCGTCACCCTGCACGCCGCGCTGGGCCGCATCCCGCCGCTGTACCGCGAGGTGCTGGTCCTCTACCACTTCGAGCACCTCAAGTACCGAGAGATCGCCGACATGCTCGACCTGCCCATCGGCACCGTGATGAACCGCATCTTCCGCGCCCGGCAGAAGCTGCGGGACGCCTACGACGCGGTGGAGGCCGAGGGTGGCGACGGAGGGAGGCGCTGATGCCCTGGCTGCACGTCCCCGAGGCGATGCTGACCCGCTTCCTGGCCGGTGAGCTCGACGACGAAGCCGCGGGCCAGGTCGGCCTGCACCTCGACGACTGTCCGCACTGTCGGGGCCGGGTGGAGGCGGTCGATCCTCTCACCCGCCTGCTGGCGAGCGCGCCGGTGCCCGAGGTGCCGCCGGCCCTGGCGCGGGCCGTGGTGGCGCGGGCGCGGCGCCCGGATGCGGCCTCCGACACCACGACCCCCGTCGTCGTGGTCGGGCTCGCCGCCGCCGCCATCGCCGTCTTCGCCCTCGCCGGCGCGCCTGGTGAGCTGCTGTCCTCCCTGGCCTCGCTGGGGTCGGCCGCCGCCGCCCTGGCGCGCGCGGTGGAGCTGCCGGTGGCCTTCGTCACGCCAGTGTGGCTCGCCGCGGCGGTGCTCACCTTCGCCGCCGCCGCGGTCACCGCCCGGCGCCTGGACGGC
>JAKLKF010000095.1 GCA_023150805.1 Myxococcota bacterium
GGGCGGCCGCGTGGCGGCGGGCCCGACCGGCGCGGGGCGGCTCGGGGCGGCGGGCGGCGGGGCCAGCTCGGCGTCCGCGGGCAGGCCCAGGTAGGCCAGGTACTGCCGCTGGTAGGCGTCGAGGAAGGGGCCCTTGGGCAGGTCTTCGCGGCGCCCGGACTCCAGGGCCTCCAGGTACCGCTGCGGGATGCGACAGCTCGCGGCGACCTGGGCCAACGACAAGCCCCGGCGCTCCCGCTCCGTGCGCAGGTCCACCCTCACCGCAGCCGCTCCCGGGGGCGCCGGGCCCGCAGCGTCCCCCCGATCACGGGCACTCCAGCGCCTTGAGCTTGCGGCTGGCCTCGTAGAGGTCGCTGCCGGGCCGCGTGCGCTCCAGGGCCGTGCCCAGGTAGGTGCAGGCGGCGGTCCGGTCTCCGCGGGCGACCAGGAGCTTGGCGGCGTGGTACCAGGCGCCCGCCGCCTCGTCATCGCAGGTGCGGATCAGCTCGTCGTAGTCGGCCAGCGCCCCGTCCAGCCGCTGCAGGCCTTCGTAGACCAGGGCGCGGTGGAAGCGCGCCTGGCACAGATCGGGGCTGCGGGCCAGCGCCTGGTCGAGCACCGCCAGCGCCTCGTCGTGGCGCCCTTCCAGGTACAGCGCGTGGCCGAGGTTGCTCAGCACCAGCGTCGGGCGGCGGTAGAGCAGGTCCTTGCGGGCGACCTCGAAGTGCGAGATCGCCTCCTGGTTGCGGCCCTGGGCCATGAGCATCAGGCCGTAGTTGTTGCGCACCTCGGCCTTGTCGGGCACCAGCCGGACCGCCCGGGAGAAGGCCTTCTCGCTCTCCTCGAACTCCGCCTGCGCCCAGTAGGCCAGGCCCAGCCGATCCCAGCCCTCCCAGTTGCGGGGGTCCTTGCGCACCGCGTCGCGCAGCACGCCGAGCGCGGCGGGGGCGTCGCCCTCCCGCAGGTAGGCCGTGCCGAGGTCGACGTGGGCCTGGGCCTGGCGCTGGCGCGTGGAGGTGACGCAGCCGGGCGCCCACGCGACCGCGAGGACCAGGAGGAGCAGGGGGGGGCAGGCGCGGGGGCTGCGCATGGGCGGCCAGGGGCGAGGGGTGGTGGGGCCAGGATGGACCGCGCGGGGGCGGTTGGCTACCTCCGCGCGCGGCCCGGCGACCTACAGGTAGCGGCCGATCAGCGGCGCCAGGGCCTCGCGGCGGTCGGCGGCGATGCGGTCCTTCGCGGTCATCACCGCGAACTGCATGCAGCCGGTCACCGGCGCCGGGCCGGGGTGGGCGGCGATGCGGGGGGTGACGGCCTTGATGATGCCGCGCGCCTTCGAGACGTTGGCCTTGATGACGGCGACCACGGCCTCGACCGTCACGTCGTCGTGGTGCTCGTGCCAGCAGTCGTAGTCGGTGGACATCGCGACCGTGGCGTAGGAGATCTCCGCCTCGCGGGCCAGCTTGGCCTCGGTCAGGTTCGTCATGCCGATGACGTGGGCGCCCCAGGAGCGGTACAGGTGGCTCTCGGCGCGGGTCGAGAACTGCGGCCCCTCCATGCAGACGTAGGTGCCGCCGTCGTGCGTGACCGCGCCCGCCTCCTGGCTGGCCTCGACCAGCATCCGCCGCAGCGTCATGCACACCGGGTCGCCGAAGCCGACGTGGCCCACGATGCCGCCCTCGAAGAAGGTGACGGGGCGCACGCCCTTGGTGCGGTCGATGAACTGGTCGATGATGACCATGTGGCCGGGGACGATCTCCTCCTTGAGCGAGCCGACGGCGGAGATGCTCACGATCCAGTCCACGCCGAGCTTCTTCATGCCCCAGATGTTGGCGCGGTAGGGCACCTCGCTGGGGTTGAAGACGTGGCCGCGGCCGTGGCGCGGCAGGAAGACCAGCTCGACCGGCCGGCCGTCGTAGGCGAGCAGGTCGCCGTAGCGGCCGATGACGTAGCTGTCGCTGGGGCTGCCGAAGGGGGTGCGCAGCTCCTCCTCGCGCAGGTCGGTCAGGCCGTCGATGTCGTACAGGCCGCTGCCGCCGATGACGCCGATGCGGAAGGGGGTCGAGGTGCTCATCTGCTGCTCCGGGAGGGGCGGGGAGGAAGGAGGGGGAGGGGAGGGGAGGGGGCGCTCAGGACGCCGAGGGCGCGGATTCTGCCACAGGGCCCGGGGGCTGCTCCGGCGAACCGTCCGCCAGCAGGTCGCCCCGGCCATCGTCGATACGGCGGGCCTCCCCGCGGCGGGCGCGCTCCCGCTGCTCGGCCCGCCACCGCGCCGAGGGGTCAGCCCCCTCGGTCGCGCGGCGGCCCAGCAGCTCGACCCCTCCCAGCTGTCCGCAGGCCGCCGAGATGTCGCGCCCGCGGGTCCGCCGGACCGAGGTGTGCAGGCCGGCCTGGACCAGGTGGTCCTGGAAGCGCCACACCACCAGGTCGCTGGGCCGCAGCAGGTCGCGCTCGGGGTTCTCGTTGTAGGGGATCAGGTTGATCTTGCAGCGCACGCCCTGCATCAGGGCCACCAGCCGGGCCGCGTCCTCCAGGCTGTCGTTGAAGCCGCGCAGCATCACGTACTCGAAGGTGATCCGGCGCCCCCGCGCCAGCGGCAGGCCCCGGCAGGCCTCCATGAGCGCCGCCAGCGACCAGCGGCGCGTGATCGGCATGAGCTGCCGGCGCTGTTCCTCGGTCGTGGCGTTCAGGCTGACCGCCAGGTTGACCTGGGTGCGGGACATCAGGGCCTGCATCGCGGGCACCAGCCCCACGGTCGACACCGTGATCTTGCGGTGGGACAGCCCCAGGCCGTGCTCGTGCTTCATGTTGCCCAGGGCGACCAGCAGGTGCTCCAGGTTGTGCAGCGGCTCGCCCATGCCCATCATCACGACGTTGGTGATGCGCCGCTGCGCGCCCAGGTCGGCCTGGACCTGGCGGACCTGGTTGGTGATCTCCGCGGGCGACAGGTGGCGCTTGAGCCCCAGGTCGCCCGTCAGGCAGAAGCTGCAGGCCATGGCGCAGCCCACCTGGCTGGACACGCACAGGGTCAGCCGCCGGCCGCCGGGGTGGTCCTCGTCGGGGATGAGCACGCTCTCCACGAAGCCGCCGTCCTGCAGCTCCCAGACGTACTTGCGGGTGCCGTCCTCGCTGTCCAGGCGCGCGGCGAGGGAGAGCGAGGACAGGCCGGCCCGGGCCTCCAGGGCGCGTCGGGTCGCCTTGGGGATGGTGCGGACCTGGTCGAAGGAGTCGACCCCGGGCATCCAGGCGTACTTGTAGGCCTGCAAGGCGCGCCAGTCCTCGTTTCCCTGGCCCTCGACCAGCGCGCGGATCCCGGCCAGGTCCAGGCTGCGGGCGTCCAGCCGACCGTCGGGCAAGGTGTGGGCGTCGCGCAGGGCGAGGGGAGCGGCGTGGGCCAGCGGGCACCTCCGGCGCCGTCCTGCTAATCCAGGCAGGCGAAGGAGAGCAGGCGCCGGCCGCGGGTGGCCGGCCCCCCACCCTCCCGCCGGGCGCACCATGTCGCTGCAGCAGGTCCTCGACCACGTCCCCTTCATCCGCCACCTGGGCGTGCAGGTCGAGGACTACGCGCCCGGCCGCGTCGTCCTCTCGCTCTCCACCGAGCCCACGGCGGCCAACCACGTCGGCACCATGCACGCCGGGGCCCTGTTCGCCCTGGCCGAGGTCGCCGCCAGCGCGGCCTGCGCCACCCACGAGGACCTGCTGGGCCTGCGGCTGCGCGCGCGGGGGGTCGAGGTGCGCTACCGCCAGTCCGCCGCCGGCCGGGTGACGGCGCACGCCGAGGTCACCGACGAGATGGCGACCGCCGTGCTCGAGGGCCTGGCCGCCCATGGCAAGGCCGAGCTGGTGGTGCCCGTCGAGATCCTCGACGGGCGGGGCGCCACCGTGGCGAAGGTGACCGGGCGCTACGGCTTCCGCGGACCGGAGTGAGCGCCCGGCGGGCGGCGCGCGGTCACATCGGTCCGCGGTTGCGCAGCACCATGACCAGGGTCACCGCGCCCAGGGCCACGCCCAGCCCGTAGAACACCAGGCTGATCAGGGGCACCCCCCAGGGGTGGAAGGGCAGGGCGAACAGGGCCAGCGTGCCGCAGAGGAAGGCGGCGACGGTGAAGGCGGCCCCGATGGCGCGGTTCAGGCGGCGGTCGGCGCCCGCGCGGTTCAGCTCGGCGTCGGGGTCGCGCACGTTGAGCAGCAGGCGCTGGGCCTCCACGTCGTCCATGAGCTGGGCGAGGCTGCCCGGCAGGCGCCGCGAGAGGCTGGAGAGCGCGAAGGCCGTGTAGAGCAGGTCCTCCTTCACGCGGTCCTGGGAGAGCTGGCGGGCCATGAAGCGGCGGACGTAGGGCTCGGCCGCCGACAGCGGGTCCACCTCGTCGATGAGCGTCTTGGCCAGGCCCTCGCTGGTCACGATGGCCTTGAAGAACATCGTGTAGGCCGAGGGCACCCGGGCCCCGACCCGGCCGGCGCGCGCCGCCAGCTCGACGACGTAGGGGCCCATCTGCATCTCGCGGATCGAGCCGCCCGACCAGTACTTGTCCATCAGGTCGATGGTGTGGCGCTCCAGGGCCCGGTAGTCGACCCGCTCCTCCTTGATGGCCACCTCGTAGAAGATGCGCGAGATGGTGCGGTAGTCGCCGCGCTGCAGGGCATAGATGGTCTGGATGACGTTGCCGCGCATCTCCTCGGTCAGCCGGCCGACCATGCCGAAGTCCAGCAGGCCCAGCACCTCGTCCCGCATGACGATGACGTTGCCCGGGTGCAGGTCGCCGTGGAACCAGCCGTGCTCGAAGAGCATGTCGTAGGCGATCTCCAGGTAGCGCTCGCCCACCCGGCGCATGTCGTGGCCGGCCGCCCGCGCCGCCCGCATCTTGGTGCCCGCCAGGTACTCCATGCACAGCACCCGGCGGCCCGACAGCTCCTCGACCACGTAGGGCACGTGCACGATGTCGGCCTTGTCCTCGAACATGCGGGCACACCGCCGCATGTTGCGGGCCTCCTCCTCGAAGTCCAGCTCCGCGGCGATGCTGCGCTCGAACTCCTCGAGCACGCCCAGCGGGTCGAAGGCCCGGGCCTCGGGGTACTCGACCAGGGCGCGGCGGGCCAGGAACTGCAGGATGTTGAGGTCGGCCTCGATCTTCTTGAAGATCCCGGGCCGCTGCACCTTGAAGACGACCTCGCGGCCGTCGGGCAGGGTCGCGCGGTGGACCTGGGCGATGCTGGCGGTCGCCAGGGGGCGGGCGTCGAGCACCCCGACCCGCGCGGGCCAGCCCTCGCCCAGCTCGCGGTGCAACTGCCCCTCGATCTCGGCGAAGGGCAGGGGCTGCACGTCGTCCTGCAGGCTCTCCAGCGCGGTGATGTAGTCGGCGGGCAGCAGGTCGGGGCGGGTCGAGAGGACCTGGCCCAGCTTGACGTAGGTGGGCCCCAGCGCCTCGATGGCCTTGACCAGGCGCTCGGGCGTGCCCTGGAAGTCGCCCCGGAGCGCCTCCTCCTCCCGCGGGCCCAGCTCGGGCAGGTCGATGCCGGCGACCAGCATGCCCAGGCCGTGCCGGATCAGCACGCGGGCCACCTCCTGCAGGCGGCCCAGGTCGCGCACGCGGCCCCCCAGGTCGCCCACGGTCTGTACGACGGGGCGGACGAAGCGCACGGTGGATCAGGCTCCCACGGTGAGGGGGGGGCCCCCTATCGCCAGGGGATCCAGTCCGCCGGCTCGTAGACGCGGGCCACGAAGAAGGTGCTCGGGTCGATGTCGCTGCCCGAGGTGCCGAAGTACTCTTCGTTGTAGCCGATGCCGTCGGTGCTGCCCTGGGTGGACCAGTAGCGCACGCCCTCGATGGCCCCCTCGCCGTCGGTCAGCCAGTCGATGAACACGAAGGTGTGGCCGCTGCCGCTGTGTCGCCAGATCTGGACGTAGTCGCCCGGCCGCACGTCGGCCCAGTCGGTCACCACCTCGCCGATGCCGTAGTTCTCGACGGCGACGCCGACCCCGTCCCCCCACAGGTCCCGCACGTACCAGTCGGTGCGGAAGTCGTAGAGGTCGTCCACCGTGATCCCGTTGAGCGTGCCGTCGCCGCCGGTGGCCAGGTCCACCTCGGCCCAGGCGCGCATGAAGGTCTCCCAGGTGATGCCCGAGCAGTAGCTGCGGTGCTGGGGGTCGCCCTCGGCCACCAGGGTCTCGCGGTACCAGATGTCCCGCGTCGTGCCGGCCCAGTCGCTGCCGCTGGGCCAGTAGTACCCGTAGCTGCCGTCGGTGGGGTAGCCCGCCAGGATGCCGAGCACGTAGGCGTTGAAGTCGCTCTCGATGGGCTCGCTGCCGGGGTCGACGGTCAGCGAGATCAGGTCGGTGGCCAGGGTGGCGCCGCCGGCGTCGGTGCCACGGGCCTCGATCTCGCGCGCGAAGCCCGTGCCCGTGAACTCGTAGGTCAGGATCTGGCCCGGCTCCACCGCGCCCAGCGACCAGCCGTCGGCGAACAGCTCGATCTGCTCGACGTCGTCGCTGCCGTCGACGGCGAAGGTCACCGGGTTGGGCACGGTCGCCCCGTCGCTGGGGCTCACGATGGTGACCCAGCTCTGCTCCTCCTCGGCGATGCGCAGGGTGATGCTGTACTGCGACAGCTCCTCCTGCCCGTCCAGGCCCACCAGGGTCAGGCGGTAGCGGCCGGGATCCAGGGCCACGGTCAGCTCGCCCTGGCCGTCGTCGTCGACCTCGGTGGCGCCGATCCACACCTCGCCCTCGACGTCCAGCCGCACCTGGCGCACGTCGGCGCCGGCCTGGAAGCCCAGCACGAAGGGGCTCTGCACCGTCTCGCCGTTGGCGTGGCTGGTGATCACCACGTCGGTGTCCTGGCGGAAGTCCTGCCCGGGGTTGCCGGGCCGCGTGGGCTCGTCGTCGCAGCCGGTGAGGAGGATCAAGGCCAGGGCCAGCATCGCGCCTCCGGAGGAGGACCCTGGGATCGGGGTCCCCGAAACGACCGCACGGGAAGGGGGTGGACCCTTCCCGTGCGGCGGAGCGTCTGGTTGAGGTCGACGGACCACCCGTCGAAGGAGGGAGCCATCAGCCAGTGGCCTCGGTGTATCCACCGAGGGGCCCGCGTCGCGGGCGCGCGCGGCGCGCTGTCGCAGTCGTCGCGCGTTCGTCACCATGGGGACCGGGGTCACCCGCCCGCGCACGCCGCCGCCTCGTCCCCCAGCGCCGCGGCCAGGCCGGTCCAGCGCTCGTCGCCGCCGCGCTCCTGGCAGGCCTGGTCAATGGCCCAGGGGTCGCCGACGATGCAGCAGAAGCGCCGGGCCCGCGTGATGGCCGTGTAGAGCAGGTTGCGACGGAGCATGACCCGGTGGGCGCGGTGCAGGGCGATGACGACCGCCGGGTACTCGCTGCCCTGGCTCTTGTGGATCGAGATGGCCCAGGCCAGCTCCAGGTCGGCCAGGTCCTCGCCAGTGATGGCCACCTCGTTGCGGTCGCGCTCGTCGCCGAAGTCGACCACCACGCCGTTGTCGGTCACGGTCGTCACCCGGCCGACGTCGCCGTTGAAGACGTCGAGGTCGTAGTTGTTGCGCACCTGGAGGACCCGGTCGCCCTGTCGCAGGGTGCGGCCGCCGCGGACCAGGGTCGGGCCCGAGGGGTTGAGCAGGGCCTGCAGCGCCTCGTTGAGGGCGACGGTGCCCAGCGGGCCGCTGTGCATCGGGGTGAGGACCTGCACCTCCCGCAGGGGGTCGAAGCCCAGCTTGGGCAGGCGCCGGGCCACCACCTCCAGCAGCGTGTCGCGGGCCTCGGCCACCTCCGCGCGGTGGACCACGAACAGGTCGCGGGCGACCCCCTCCTCGCGCTCGCTGGAGACAGGCAGCGCGCCCTCGTTCACCCGCCAGGCGTTGCGCACGATGCCGCTGCCGGCCGCCTGGCGGAAGACCTCGCGCAGGGTGGCGACCGGGATCACGCCCGAGGCGATGACGTCGGCCAGCACGCGGCCGGCGCCGACGCTGGGGAGCTGGTCGGCGTCGCCCACCAGGACCAGCCGGGCCCCCGGCGGCAGGGCGCGCAGCAGCGACTGCATCAGGCGCAGGTCGACCATGCTGGCCTCGTCGACCAGCACCCCGTCGCCCTCCAGCGGCAGGTCCAGGTCACGCTGGAACTGGCCGGTGCGGCCGTTCCACTCCAGCAGGCGGTGGATGGTCTTCGCCTCGGCGCCGGTGGCCTCGAACAGCCGCTTGGCGGCGCGGCCGGTCGGCGCGGCCAGGCGAAGCTCCTCGTCCAGGCGGCGGGCGGCTTCGACCAGCACGCGCACGATCGTCGTCTTGCCGGTGCCGGGGCCGCCGGTGATCACGCTGACCCCGTGGGTCAGGGCCAGCTCCACGGCGGCGCGCTGGCCCGGCGCCAGGGACAGGCCGATGGCGGCCTGGGCCTGGTCGATGGCGTCGCGCGCGCGCGCCTGGCGGGCGGGTGGGTCGGACCGGGCCAGGCTGGCCAGGCGCCGGGACACGGCCAGCTCGGCGTGGGCCAGGTCCGGCGGGTAGACCGGGTCGCGGTCGGGATCCAGGCCCCGCCGCACGACGACCTTGCTCCGCAGCGCCAGCCGGTCGCGCGCCGGCGTGGCCTGGTCGGCGGGGACCTCCAGGCCCTCGGCGCGCCGCAGCAGCTCCCCCCAGGGCAGGAAGCAGTGGCCCTGGCCCTCGGCCTCGCGCAGCAGGTGCACCAGGGCCGCCTCCGCGCGGGCGGCGTCGTCGCGGCCGATGCCGTTCTGTCGCGCGATGGCGTCGGCGGTGCGGAAGCCGATGCCGACGATCTCCGCGCACATGCGGTAGGGCTCGCGGGCGACGATGGCGGCGGCGTCCTTTCCCCATCGCTCGACGATGCGCGCCGCCAGCGCGGCCCCCAGCCCGTAGCCGCGCAGGGTGGCCATCACCTCGCGGTGGGCGCGGTCCTTCTCCCACTGCGCCTTGAGCTGTTCCATGCGCTTCTTGCCGATGCCCTCGACCTCCTGGAGGCGCTCGGGCTGCTCGGCGATCACCCGCAGCGTGTCCAGTCCGAAGTGCTCGACCACCCGCTGGGCGAAGACCGGGCCCAGGCCCTGCACCGCGCCGCTGGCCAGGTAGCGCTCCAGCCCGCGCAGGGTGCGGGGATCCTCGACCAGCACGCCCTGGACCTTGAACTGCCGGCCGAAGGCGGGGTGCTCGGTCCAGCGGCCCGTCAGGTTCAGGTGCTGGCCCTCGGTGACGTGGCCCAGCGGTCCGACCGCCAGCGCCTCGCCGCCTCCCGCCAGCTTGATGCGCGCCACCGCGAAGGCGCCGTCGTCGGCCTGGTACTGGAAGCGGAGCAGCTCGCCTTCCAGGGTCTGCTCGGCGGAGTCGGGCGGGGGAGGCGCCATGCCGGGCAGCGTAGCGCGGCTCAGGGGGACGGATCGCCGGCCAGGCGCCGGGCCGCGTCCAGGTGGGCCGCGGGCACCAGGAGCTGGAGCTGGTCGCCGACGGCCAGCCGCTCGTCGGGCCCCGGGCCGGGGGTCCAGCCTGCCTCGCCTCGTCGCATCGCCACGACCGCGAAGCCGTGCCGGCGGTGCACCGCGGAGATGTTGTGCCCCGCCAGCGAGGTGCTGACCGGCAGCTCGAAGACCAGCAGCACCTGGTCGCCCACGCGATGGGTGCCGACCACCCGGCGGTCCAAGGCGGCGGCGGCGAAGAGGGGCGCGGCCACGCGAGAGGTGGACAGGCTGACCTGCACCCCCAGCGAGCCTCGCACCTTCTGGGCCAGGCGCTGGTCGAAGAGCCGCATCACGATGGGCACGTCGGCGCGCGCCTCGCGCACGTCCATGGCGATCTCCAGGTTGGCCAGGTCGTCGTCGGTGGCGATGACGACCGCGCGGGCCTTGCCCACGTTGAGCGCGCGCAGCACGTGATCGGCGCGGGCGTCGCCGATCAGGACCTCCACCCCGCGCTGACGCGCCAGGGGCACGAACTCCGAGCCGCCGTCGCGCTCCACCACGAAGACCTGCTCGTCCAGGAGCAACAGCTCCTCCAGCACGCGGAAGCCGACCGTGCCCAGGCCGACCAGCACGATGTGCCCGCGGCTGCTCTCTGCGAGGGTGCGCACCCAGGCCTCCAGGTTCTGTTCCTTGCGGAAGACGGTGAAGCCGAGCTTGAGCACGCCCTCGGCGACGAAGAAGACGCCCAGGACGGGCAGCACGTAGAGCACGGCCTGCCCCACCGGGTCGGCGGGCAGCTCGGCCCCGATCTCGCCCAGCAGCATGGCCCAGCTCTGGAAGGCGGCCAGCTCCCAGGACGGCGCCTGGCCGCCGGGGGGGGCGCCCCAGGTGTGCTCGATGACCGTGCCCAGGGCCCAGCTCAGGAACAGGCCCAGGGCCGGCCCGCGCAGGGTGCGCAGCGCCCGGCCGAAGAAGCGCAGCTCCGCCAGCGCCCGGCGCGCACGGCGCTCCAGCTTGCGGCGGCGGGAGGAGGCGGTCACGGGAGCGAGGCTATCTCGCGGTCGGGACGGGGCGCGGCCGCGGACCCGGCCTCAGCGGCCGTAGACCTCGTAGCGCTCGAGGTGGTAGTGGCCCATGGCCCGGACCACGACCCGCATCTCGATGCGGCGCTCCAGCTCCTCCAGGCTGTCGAACTCGTCGCCGTACAGCAGGTCGGCCACGACGGGGTGGGCGTTGACGTAGACGGTCTCGCGCTGCTTGTTGCGGTTCGCCTCGCGCTGGACCTCGCGCAGGATGTCGTAGACCACCGTCGTGCGGCTGCGGGTGCTGCCGCGCCCGTCGCAGTACAGGCAGGGCTCGCTGATGCTCTGCACCAGGTTCTCCTGCACGCGCTTGCGGGTCATCTCGACCAGGCCCAGGTCGCTGATCTTCAGCACGTTGGTGCGGGCCCGGTCGTTGCGCAGCTCCTCTTCCAGGGCGCGGTAGACCCGCTCCCGGTTCTGCGCCTTCTCCATGTCGATGAAGTCCAGGATGATGATGCCGCCGATGTTGCGCAGGCGGAGCTGGTAGACGATCTCCTTGGCCGCTTCCAGGTTGATGGCCAGGGTCGTCTCCTCCAGGCTGGACTTGCCGACGAACTTGCCGGAGTTCACGTCGATGGCCGTCAGCGCCTCGGCGTGGTCGATGACCAGGTAGCCGCCGGACTTCAGCCAGACCTTGCGGCCCAGGCTGCGGCTGATCTCGGTCTCGATGCCGAAGGTGTCGAAGATCGGGTCCTGGCCGCGGTAGAGCTGCACCCGGTCCTTGAGCGCGGGCATGAAGTCGCTCATGAAGCCGTGCACCCGGGCGAAGATGTCCCGGTCGTCGATCACCATGCGGTCGACGTTCTCGTTGAAGGTGTCGCGCACGACCCGCAGCACCAGGCCGTGGTCGGCGTGGATGCACTTGGGGGCGTTGGCCTTGGCCCGCGCCTCCTGGATCTTGTCCCAGGTGCCGATCAGGTAGTCCATGTCCTGCTTGATGGCGGTCATGGGCTTGCCGGCGCAGACGGTGCGCACGATGAAGCCCGCGCCCTTGGGCCGGTTCTTCTCGACGAACTCGCGCAGCTTGCGCCGCTCCTTGTCGCGGTCGATGCGGCGGCTGATGCCGACGTGGTCCACCGTCGGCATGAAGACCATGTAGCGGCCGGGCAGGGTGATGTGCGTGGTGATGCGCGCGCCCTTGGTGCCGATGGGGTCCTTGGCCACCTGGACCAGGATCTCCTGCCCCTCGCGCACCAGGTCCTGGATCGGCGGGTGGCCGGCCCGCGGCTTGCTGGACGGCGCGCTCTCGGCGACCGTCATCTCGGGGTCGTCGGGCTCCTTGTCGTCCAGCCCGCCCTCGTCCTCCAGGAACTCCGGGTAGATGTCCCCGGCGTAGAGGAATGCGGCGCGCTCCAGGCCGATCTCGACGAAGGCGGCCTGCATGCCCGGCAGCACGCGCACGACGCGGCCCAGGTAGACATTGCCGACGACGCCGCCCTTGTCTCCACGGTCGATGTGCAGCTCGTCGAGCTGCCCGTTCTTCATGACCGCGAGGCGGGTCTCCCTCCCGGTGCGGTTGACGATGATCTCGTGTCCCAAGACGTGCTCCGGTGGGCCAGGGGCGGCTGCCGCGCGGGGGCGCCGGCGCGCAGGGGGCGCGCAGCGCATCCGTCCAGGCGGCGGCTGCCGGGGCCCGGATGAACCAGGTTGAGGTGGGGAGCGAGGCCCTGCCGCAGCCCGCGACCGCCCGCGAGGGGAGGGGCCGGGGGGTGGGAGGGGCGCTCGGTCATGTCGGTGTTCCGTGAGGCTGCGGCGAGATCGTCGGGATCGGGGGCTGCCGCGCGCGGAACTGCCGGCCCGATCCACGGACTCACCGAGCCTCTCTCATGGCACGGGCGGCGCCCCACGTCAACGGCGCTCGCGCAGACCCCCAGCAGGTGCCGGGCCGGTCGTGCTATCCCTGCCGCCCCGGAGTCGCCCCATGCCCCTGACGCTGCCGATCCTCGCCGTCGTCGCCGCGCTCACGCCGCCGGCGGAGGCCTGCTCGCCCGACGAGGTGCGCGTGCAGTGGATCCAGCCCGCCGCCGGCGCGGTCCAGGTGCCACCGGACGCCGTGATCCGGGTCCTGGTCGGCGACGGGGTCAGCGCGCAGGACGCCGTCTCGGTCCGCCTGGTGAAGAACGGCGTCGAGGTCGCGGCCGGCACGGTGCGCGAGGACTGGGACGGCGACAGCCTGGCCGACGAACGGCAGCTCCTCACCCTGACCCCCACCGAAGAGCTGCTCCCCGGCGGCACCTACAAGGTCGAGGTCAGCCACAGCGCCGGCGCCGACTACGGGGACGCCGCCACCTTCACCGTGGGCAGCGCCCCCGCGGCGGGCATCTCCGGCGTGGGCGAGGTCGAGGTCCGCAGCGCGGCCGACGAGGCCGGCGCGGGCGAGGCCGCCTGCGACTGGGCGCAGGTGCGCACCTTCCAGCTCGACGTGGAGCCGGCCCGCGCGGCCCCCGAGGGCATGGACGTGGTGATGGTCTACCGGACAAAGGCGCTGGAGGACACCTGGCACCTGGTCGAGGTGGTGGAGGTCGACGCCGGCGGGAGCGCCCAGGCCCTGACCATCCGGGGCGACCAGGCCCGCGACTGGGGGAGCTGCTTCCTGGTGGTGCAGCGGGGGGCCGACGGCACGGAGTCCGAGCCGTCCGCGTTGGGGTGCGCGCCCGAGCCCCTGCAGCCCGACGACGGCGGAGACGACAGCGGGCGGCCGGCCCGCCAGGAGGTCGACGAGAGCTGCCGCGGCTGCGCGGCCGGGGCGCCGGGGGGGGCGGCGGTCGGGCTGGGGCTGGCCCTGGTGGGCGTGGCCCGGCGGCGTCGCGCGCGCGGGCCGGGCTGAGGCCCTCCCCGTCGGCGCGGCGGCGCCACCCGCGCGGCCGGGCCGCGCTGGACTTCTGGGGACTTTCGGCGTAGATCCCTTGGGAGTGCACCTCCAGCGGCGGCGCGAGGGGAGGACCCATGACCGGCGGCGCGCGGGCGTTGCCCGACTCCGCGTTTCCCGCGAGGGGGATCGCGGCCCTGCTCGAACCGCGGGTGGTGGCGGCGCGGCGCCTGCTCGCGCAGCAGCGCTACCCGGTGGTGGATCGGGCCGCCCTGCGGGGCTCGGGAGACTCCGCCGCCCTGCTGGAGGCGCTGCTCCAGCCCCAGGACTTCCCCCTGGAGAGCCTGCGCCAGGCGCTCTCGGCGACGAGCGCGCGCCTGCGGCACGGCGACCCCGACCCGCTCGAGCCCGCGCTCGCGTCCCTGCTGCCGGGATCGCTGGAGGGTGACGATCCCGCGTCCCGCGCCGCGCGCCGGGTCTACCGGATCCTGCGGGAGCGGGCGCGGCGCCAGGGCATCCCCCGGGGCCTGGCCCGGGAGGAGGCGAAGGCGCGGGCGCTGGAGTTCCTGGAGCTGTGCCGCGCGCGCCTGCCGGCGCCGGAGCGCGGGGGCGTCGCGCGCGTGGCCGCGATGCACGCCTGGGCCCAGTGCTACGCCCGGGAGTTCGCCGACGCGCCCTTCCCCTGCGCGCCGTCGGCGGCCTGCGAGGACGCGGCGCTGCTGGCCGAGCGCATCGTGAAGCGCCTGCTGCCCACCTGAGGGGGACCGGCTCCGCTCAGCGTGCGGCGGGCACGCAGCCGTGGCCCTCGCCCTCGGGGGGCCCCGGGCGGCGCGCCAGGGCGGCGCGCGCGCTGCCGACCCGGCCCAGCACGGCGCCCCCGGCCAGCCGACCGGTGGCGGCGGCGGCGGCCCGGGCCATGTCCAGGAACAGCGCCTCGTCGATGTTGTCGCGCGTGTCGCAGGCCTGGTGGTAGCAGGCGTCGAAGGGCGCGTCGGCCTGCCCGCCGAAGGTCTCGGCCTGGGCGTCGGTCTTGATCCCCTCGGCGCCCGTGAACAGGCCGCCGGCGGGGATGCCCGCCCAGATGAAGGGCCCGTAGTCGCTGCGCCCGTCGAAGGCCGTCGCCTGCCAGGCCAGGCCCTGGTCGTCCAGCCAGTCGGTGAACAGCGCCTCGATCTCCTCGCTGCCCTCGGGCGCGGGCCAGCCGGCCA
This sequence comes from Myxococcota bacterium, assembly GCA_023150805.1. Lineage (GTDB taxonomy): Bacteria > Myxococcota_A > UBA796 > UBA796 > UBA2385 > UBA2385. Next base: position 14,480 of record JAKLKF010000095.1, read on the forward strand.
GGCCGGCGCTGCCGTCGCCGTCGTAGACGAAGCGCGCCCCGTTCTCGCTGGCGACCATGTCGAAGTTGAGGTTGCCGACGTGGCGGGCGGCCTGCGCCTCGTCGAGCTGGTCGACGTAGAAGGCCGAGCCGACCAGCCCGCTCTCCTCGGCACCCCACAGGGCGAAGCGCAGGTCGTGGAAGGGCCGCAGGTCGAGCGCCGCCGCCTGCACCGCCAGCTCCAGGACCAGCGCCGTGCCGCTGCCGTTGTCGTGGATGCCCGGCCCGGCCGCGACGCTGTCCAGGTGGGCGCCGACGACGACCACGCCCGCATCCTCGCCGCCCTCGCCCGGAAGGTCGGCCCACAGGTTGTGCACCGTGCGCTCCTCGGCCAGCGCGTCGATGGCCAGGTGGACCTGCACCGGGCCCGCGGCGGCCAGCGCCTCGCCGAGCGCGAAGCTGGCGCCCAGGACGGGGATCTCCAGGCCCTCGGCCTCGCCCAGCGTGCCGCTGAGGACCTCGGTCCGGCCGTCCTGCCCCTCGTTGAACAGGATCACCGCGGCGGCGCCCGCGGCCTGGGCCAGGGTGGCCTTCTCGCCGAAGGTGCAGGTGCCGCGCTGGATCAGCGCGACGTGGCCCGCGGGGAAGCCGTCGAAGTCGGAGGCCTCGCAGCCGCTGGTGCTGCTGTTCTCGGCCCCCGGGGGCAGGACCAGGTCGACGGCGGCGACGGGGGCCCGCGCCTCGCCCGGCGGAGAGCCCTGCAGCGAGGCGACCTGGTCGCCTTCGTCGCCGTCCAGCGCTTCCACCTCGAGCACCGGCGGGGACAGCTCCTGCCAGATCCGGTGGGAGAAGGGCTGGACCGTGACGGCGTAGCCGGCGGCCTCCAGGACCGAGGTGGCCCAGGCCACGCTCTCGTCGTAGCCCGAGAGGCCCGCGAGCCGCGTGTCCTCGTGGGCGTCGGCGATGGCCTGCAGCGCGTCGAGGTGGGCCGCCAGCCGCGCGCCGTCGATGGCCTCGGGCAGCGGCGACGCCGCCTGCGTGCCGCCGTCGGCGTGCGTCGCGCCGGTGTCGTCGGTGGTCGTGCCCGGGGCGGGGGCGTCGGTGCAGGCCAGCAGGGCGACGAGGAGGACCACGGTGGCTCCGAGGTGGGGGTCGTCCCAGGATGCCCCGCGGCGGATGGTCGCGCTATGGTCGCCCCCCACCCGAGGTGTCCGTGTCCCCTCCCTCCCCGTCCCTCCGCCCGATCGCCGACGTCGCCCAGGACCTCGGCATCTCCCCCGACCACCTGCACACCTATGGCAAGCACAAGGCCAAGGTCGACCCGGCGGTGCTGGCGGCGCCGCGGCCGCGGCCCGGCCAGGGGCGGCTGGTCCTGGTGAGCGCCATCACCCCCACCCCCGCCGGCGAGGGCAAGACGACCACCAGCATCGGCCTGTCCCAGGGGCTGCGCGCGCTGGGGGAGTCGGTCTGCGTGGCGCTGCGGGAGCCCAGCCTGGGCCCCTGCTTCGGCGTGAAGGGCGGCGGCACCGGCGGCGGGCGCTCGACCATCGAGCCGTCCACCGACATCAACCTGCACTTCAACGGCGACTTCCACGCCGTCACCGCGGCCAACAACCTGCTCGCCGCCGTCATCGACAACCACGTGCACCACGGCAACGAGCCGGCCATCGACCCGCGCCGCGTGACCTGGCGGCGGGTGCTGGACGTCAACGACCGGGCCCTGCGCTCGTGTGTCACCGGCCTGGGGGGCACCAACAACGGCCACCTGCGCGAGGGCGGCTTCGACATCACCGCCGCCAGCGAGGTGATGGCCATGCTCTGCCTGGCCCGCGACGAGCAGGACCTGCGCGCCCGCCTGGACCGCACGCTCGTCGCCTTCACCGGGGACCGCAAGCCCGTCCTGGCCGGACAGCTCGGCGTCACGGGCGCGATGATGGCCCTGCTCAAGGACGCCCTGATGCCCAACCTGGTCCAGACCGCCGACGGCACGCCGGCCCTGGTCCACGGCGGCCCCTTCGCCAACATCGCCCACGGCTGCAACAGCGTGCTGGCCACCCGGCTGGCCCTGCACCTGGCCGACTGGACGGTCACCGAGGCCGGCTTCGGCTTCGACCTCGGCGCCGAGAAGTTCCTGGACATCAAGTGCGTGCAGGCCGGGCTGCGGCCGGCCCTGGTGGTGCTGGTGGCGACGGCGCGGGCGCTCAAGATGCACGGCGGCAGCCGCCTGGACGACCTCAAGCGCCCCGACGCCCAGGCCGTCGCCCGGGGCCTGCCCAACCTGTTCAAGCACGTCGAGAGCGTGCAGGCCTTCGGCCTGACCCCGCTGGTGGCGCTCAACCGCTTCGGCGCCGACACCGACGAGGAGGTGGCCGTCATCGCCCAGGCCTGTGCCCGGGCCGGCATCGCCTTCGCCGAGAGCCGGCACTTCGCCGAGGGGGCCGAGGGCGCGCTGGACCTGGCGCGCGCGGTGATCACCCACGCCGCCGCCGACCCGGCGCCCGTGCGGCCGCTGTACCAGCGCGGCGACCGGATCGCCGACAAGATCCGCGCGGTGGCCACCACCATGTACGGCGCCGACGGCGTCGAGCTGACCAAGGAGGCCGAGAAGGCCGTCAAGAAGGCCGAGGCCCTGGGCTACGGCGACCTGCCCATCTGCATCGCCAAGACGCAGAACAGCCTGTCGGACGACCCGGGCCTGCGCGGTCGCCCGACGGGCTTCCACGTCACCGTGCGCGACGTCGTGATCAACGCCGGCGCGGGCTTCCTGGTCGTGCTGACGGGCGACATCATGCGCATGCCGGGGCTCCCGCAGCACCCGCAGGCCGAGAAGGTCGACCTGGTCGACGGACGCATCGTCGGCATCGGCTGAGCGCGCCGGTCAGGCCGGCAGGTCGTAGCGGCCCAGCTCGGTCTCCAGCGCCGGGCGTTCCAGGCCCGGGCCCTCGGACCACAGGCGGTCGACCACGACCCGGCCGCGCTCGGTGTGGGCCTCCAGCCGGCCGACCAGGTGGCCGCGGTGCAGCAGGGGCACGACGTACCAGCCCCAGCGGCGCTGGGCGGCGGGCTTGTAGACCTCCCAGACGTAGGCGAAGCCGAAGAGCTGCTCGACCAGGACCCGGTCCCAGATGAGCGGGTCCAGCGGGCCCAGGATGCGCAGGCGCCCGTCGGGCTCGGTGGGCGCCGCGTCCAGGAAGGCCGGCAGGGCCAGGTACTCCCGCCGGGCCCCGGTGATCCGCAACCGCACAACGTGCCCGCGGCGGACCAGCGCTTCGGCCACCCCCTGTTGCCGCGCCTCGCGCAGCCCCGACCACCACGGCCCCGCCGCGTCGGCCAGCAGCCCGCAGGCGGCGACCCGGTCGCACAGGAAGGCCTCGGTCGGGTCCGCGGGCGTGGGCGCGGCCGCCGGCCCGGGCAGGACCCGCTCGGGCAGGTCGAAGCGCTTGCCGCCCCCCTTGCGCCCGGTGCCCCGCGCGCCCCGGTCGCAGACCACCACCTCGCAGCGGGTCCACAGCACCTCCAGCGCCATGGTCGCGGCCTTGGAGGTGCCCTTCCAGCCCGACCAGTCGATCGCCGCCACCCGGCCGCGGTCGCTGAGATCCTCGGCGGCCAGGGGGCCCCGGGCCCGCACCTCGTCCAGCACCTCGGCGATGAGGCCCTCCGGCAGCCGCTGCAGCCGCTCCTCCAGCCGCCACCACGGCGCTTGCAGGGCGCGCGCGCGGTAGGCCGGGAAGGTCTCGGCGGGGACCAGGCAGCGCTCCTTCGCGAAGTGCTCGAAGGCGTGGCCGGGCAGCAGGGCGTCGTAGACCTGGCCGCGGGCCAGGCCGTCGACCCGCGCCAGGGCGACCAGGTCGGCGTTGGTGCCGATGCGGTCGAGGGGATCGAGCTGCACGCAGCGGTGGCGGTGGAGCAGCCGGCGCGCGCCCTCCGCCCCCGGGGGCAGCTCCGCGCGGGCCAGCCCCTGCCAGGCCACCAGCCGCCGCCGCGCTTCGTCGGGGCTCAGCTCGATCATCGCGGTTCGCACATGCCTGCGACCTCCTCTCGCCCGGCTGTACCACGAGGCGGGGCGGGGCCGTGGTAGACCAGCAGGGCCGATCCTGTCGGCGAGGACCCTCGTGCTGCCCTGGCCCGCCCTGCTGCCCGCCCTCCTGCTGTCGTCCGTCGGCCGCGCGGCGCCCAAGGACCCCTTCGCCGAGCCCGACGAGAGCGAGCTGTTCCGCGCCGAGCAGGAGCTGGTCACGGTCGCGACCCGCACGGCCCAGACGGTGCGCCAGGCCCCCAGCATCGTGACCGTGGTCAGCGCCGGCGACATCCGCCGCGCCGGCCACCGGACCCTGTCCGACGTGCTGCGCGCGCTGCCCGGCATCTACGTCAGCGTGGCGAAGGAGTCCCGCGACCTGGCCTGGTTCCGCGGGGTCACCAGCAGCGACAACAACAAGGTGCTGCTGCTGGTCGACGGGGTGCCCTGGTACGACGGCATCTACACCCACGCCTGGATCGACGAGTACCTGCCGCTGGAGCACGTCCGCCAGGTCGAGGTGATCAAGGGCCCGGGCTCGGCGCTGTACGGCACCAACGCCTTCGCCGGCGTGGTCAACGTCGTGACCTGGGACGGCCGCACCCTGGACGGCGGCTTCGTCCGAGCGCTGGTGGGCAGCGACGGGCGGCAGGGGGCCTCGGCGGTCTACGCCGACCTGCTGCCGGTGCGGGGGCACGAGGTCGAGGCCCGGGCCTACGTGCGGATGCTGGGCGTGGACGGCGACGGCCTGGACGTGGTGCCGCGAGGGCGGAGCAACGTGACCGGGTTGGACCCGCGCCGCGCGCTCAACGGCGGCCTGCGGCTGGGGGTGGACGCCTTCCAGCTCTCGGTCGACCTGGTGGACTACCGGCACACCTACTTCGTCAACGAGCAGGACGACGCGCTCGACGTGCTGCTGGGCAGCATGGACGAGTTCAACCTGTCCTACCGCAACACCTTCCTGTCCAGCCGCTACGACCTGGACCTGGGCGAGCTGGGGCGCCTGACGCCCTACCTGTACTCGCAGCGGCACGACAACCCGGGTTCCTACGCCTGGATCGACGGCCTCTCGGTCGAGGGCGAGGACGCGACCTGGTCGACCACCCTGGTCGAGACACAGAAGGACAGCGTGCGCCACGGGCTGGGCCTGGAGGCGGCCCTCTCCCCGGCGGCCGGCCACGCCACCGTCGCCGGCGTGGGCGTCGAGGCCGTGCACGTGCTCCAGCTCGAGGACATCTACTTCGAGGACCGCAGCCACGACCCGACCGTGCCGTCCACCTTCCAGGCGCCGCCGGGCTGGATCACCGACACCTTCCTGTTCGGGCAGCACACCTGGACCGCGACCTGGTGGATGGAGCTGACCGCCGGCGCCCGGCTCGACTACCACAGCTTCTTCGGGCCCTTCGCCAGCCCCCGCGCCGGCCTGCTGCTGGTGCCCGCCGACGCCGCGGTGGTCAAGCTGCTCTACGGTCGCGCCTTCCGGGCGCCCAACGCCCGCGAGCTGCTGGTCGAGGTCGGCCGCGACGAGGAAGGCGCCAACCTGTTCACCAACGGCAACCCGGCGCTGGACCCCGAGCTGACCGACACGATCGAGGCCGAGCTGACCCTGTCCCCCGGCCGGTCGGCCGAGCTGCGGGTCGCGGCCTTCGTCTCGGGCATCGACCAGCAGATCAGCAAGAGCAGCGCCGGCAGCGCCACGCTCGGCGACGAGTTCTACGACAACGTGGGCGGGACCCTGGCGCTGGGGGCCGAGCTGGAGGGCAGCTACCGCCGTGGCCCGGTCGAGGCCCAGGGCAGCTACGCCTTCACCCAGGCCACCGACCGGGCGACCGGCAACCCTGTCTACGAGTTCCCACCCCACATGGCCCACGCCCGCGCCACCTGGCGGCCGCTGGACGTGGTGGGCGCCAGCCTGCTGCTGGATGCCTTCGGGCCCCGCCCCCGCCGCGCCTGGGCCGCCGAGAGCGGGCTGGAGGACGGGCCGGCCTTCGCCCTGGTGCACGCCGCGCTGACGACCGAGGCCCTGGCCCGGGGCCGCGTCGTCGCCGACCTCTCGGTGCGCAACCTGCTCGACTCCTCCTACGCGACCCTGGTGCCGCAGGAGGACGCCAACGCCGTGAACGACGACGGCACGGCCCGCTACCCCGAGGACCTGGAGGGCGAGGGGCGGACCGTGATGGTGACGGTCGAGGTCCGGCTGTAGCCGCGGCGGCCCTCAGCTCTCGCCCGCGGCGGGCTCCAGGGCAGCGCGTAGCCAGGCTGCGTCGACGGTGTACCGCGTGTTGCAGAAGTGGCAGGTGACCTCGGCGCCGCCGTCCTTCTCCAGCATGTCGGCCAGCTCTTCGGGGCCCAGCGCCTGGAGCATGCCCTGCACGCGCTCCTGGCTGCAGGTGCAGCGGAACTCCAGGTCGCGGGCGTCGAGCACCTCGACGGGCTGTCCGGCGAGCTGGCCGAAGGCGAAGCCCGTCATCAGCGCCTTGAAGTCGCCGCGCAGGGGCTGGTCGAAGAGGGCGGCGAACTCCTCGGGGTCCATGCCCGGCAGGCGCTCCACCAGCAGGCCGGCGACGAAGGAGGGCAGCCCCTCGGCGTCGAGCTCGGCCAGGATGCGCACGCGGCCGTCGACCTGCTCGGAGCGGGTGAAGAAGCGGGCCAGCGCGTGCTCGAAGCTCTCGTCCTCGACCTGGGAGACGCCCCGGTACAGCTCCCGGCCGTGCAGCGTCCGCACCGCGCCCAGCAGGCCGGAGAAGTCCTGGAAGGCGGGCAGCCAGGTCGGCGAGAAGCGCGCGCGCAGCGGGCCCTCGCCCCAGACGTCCGCCTGCATCGAGAAGGCGGGCCGGTCGCCCTTGACCTCGATGGTGATGCGCTCCTCGCCCTTGACCTGGGAGGAGAGCAGGACGGCGGCGACCAGGCCTTCGCAGGCCGCCTGGGCGGCGCCCTCCCCCAGGCCGTGGCGGCGGACCACCTCGCGGGCGGGGCCGTCGGCGACCACGGCCAGCACGCGCACGGCGCGCTCGCAGGCCAGCGCGCGCACCAGGCGCCCCTTGCGGAAGCCGCTCATGGCGACACCGGCCGCGTGGCGTCCCGGCCGGCGCGGATCGCCCGGATGTGGTCCAGGTCGTCGCGCGGGATCGCGGCGATCAGGGTGCGGGTGTATTCCTGCTGCGGGGCGGCGTAGACCGCCTCGGCGGGGCCGGCCTCGACGATGCGGCCCCCCTGCATCACGCACATCACGTCGGACATGAACTTGACCACCGAGAGATCGTGGCTGATGAAGATGTAGGTCAGGTTGCGGCGCCGCTGCAGCTCGTTGAGCAGGTTGAGCACCTGGGCCTGGACCGAGACGTCGAGAGCGCTGACGCTCTCGTCGAAGATGATGAAGTCGGGCTCCAGCGACAGGTGGCGCGCGATGCAGATGCGCTGCCGCTGGCCGCCGCTGAACTCGTGAGGGTAGCGGGAGAGGTGCTCGGGCAGCAGGCCGACCTCGGTCAGCAGCGCGGCGGCCCGGTCGCGTCGGTCGGTGGCCGAGCGGCCGATGCCGTGGACCGCCATCGGCTCGGTGATGGCCTGCTCCACGGTCAGGCGCGGGTTGAGCGAGCCGTAGGGGTCCTGGAAGACGATCTGGAGCTGGCGGCGGACCTGCCGCAGCTCCCGGTCGCCCAGGCCGACCAGGTCGCGGCCGTGGAAGAGCACCCGGCCGCCGGTGGGCTCGATCAGCCGCAGGATCGCGCGGCCGGTGGTGGTCTTGCCGCAGCCGCTCTCGCCGACCAGGCCCAGGGTCTGGCCGCGCCAGACCTGGAAGCTCACGCCGTCGACGGCCTTGACGTGGTCCCGGGGCCGGCCCAGCAGGTCCTTCTTGCGCGGGAACCAGACGCGCAGGTCCTCCACCGACAGGACGGGCTCGCCCTGCGGCTCGGTGCGCTTCGGGCGGCCGCCTTCCCGCAGCGCCCGCCGGCGCTCCTCCGTCAGCTCCAGCTCGACGATCTGCCAGTCGCCCTGCGCGTCCTGGGTGGCGCGCATGAAGTCGTCGACCGTGGGCAGCACCTGGTAGGGGTTGTCCAGGCGGGGGCGGCAGGCCAGCAGGCCGCGGGTGTAGGGGTGGCGGGGGGCCGAGAAGACCGAGAGCACGTCGCCGTACTCGACCAGGCGGCCGCGGTACATCACCGCGACCTCGTCGGCCAGCTCGGCGATGACGCCGAGGTCGTGGGTGATGAACAGGATGCTCATGCCGCGGTCGTCGCGCAGGCGGCGCAGCAGGTCGAGCACCTGGGCCTGGATCGTGACGTCCTGGGCAGTGGTCGGCTCGTCGGCGATGAGCAGCTTGGGATCGCAGGCCAGGGCCATCGCGATCATCACGCGCTGCTTCTGGCCGCCGGAGAGCTCGTGGGGGTAGCTGTCCAGGCGCTGGGCCGCCTGCGGGATGCCGACCTCCTGGAACAGGGCCAGGGCGCGGGCGCGGGCCGCGGCGGCGTCCACCGGCTGGTGGGCGCGCACGGCCTCCATGACCTGCTCGCCCACCGTCAAGACCGGGTTGAGCGCCGTCATCGGCTCCTGGAAGATCATCGCGACCTCCCGGCCGCGGATCTGGCGCATCTCGGCCTGGCCCAGCGTCGACAGCTCGCGCCCCAGCAGGGCGACGCTGCCCTCCAGGGTCGTCTGCGCGGAGCTGGGCAGCAGGTGCATGATGGTGAGCGAGGTGATCGACTTGCCCGATCCGGACTCGCCGACCAGGCCCAGGGTCCGCCCCGGGGCCAGCGTGAAGCTGACGCCGTCGACGGCCTTCACCACGCCGCCCTCGGTGTGGAACCAGGTCTTCAGGCCCTGCAGGCTGAGGACCGGCGGGGTGGCGGGGGGAGGCGGGCCCGTCATCTACCGGTCGACCTCGGCCCGGACGACCTCGTCGACGAAGTCCAGCATCACCTCGTCCAGCGGCAGGCCCAGCGCCTCCACCGTGTCGGCGTTGACCAGCACGCGGGGCGTGTCGGGCGCCACCGGGCGCACCGAGGCGGCGGTGGTGCCGGCCAGGATGCGGCCGGCCAGGTCGGCGGCCTGGCGGCCCACGCCGTCCCAGTCGGGCGCCACGCACATGAAGCCGCCGGCGCGCACGAGCTGCTCGCTGTAGACCAGCAGCGGGATGCGCGCGCGCAGCGTCTCGTCCCGCAGGCTGCGGAAGTTCTGCGGGGTCACGACGACGGGATCGGGCAGGACCCACAGGGCGTCGATCTGCCGGCGCAGGTGGGCGAAGCCGCGGCGGACGTCCTGGGAGCGGCTGACCCTGCGGACGACGACCTCGTAGCCGGCGCGGCGGGCGGCCTCGATCGACTGGTCGATGTGGGGGTTCTTGTTGCCCTGCCAGACGATGATGCCCAGGCGGCGCACCTCGGGCGCGAAGAGCTGGAACTGGCTGAGCACCAGGTCGGGGGGCAGCTCCATGCCGACGCCGGTCACGAAGGCCCCCTCGACCCCGTAGCGGGCCGGGTCGAGCACGGCGGCGTGGACCAGGGGCACGCCCGGCAGCTCGGTGCTGGCCAGCCAGGCGGCCTTGGCGCCCAGCGCGAAGACCAGCTCGGGGCGGTCGTCCTGGAGCTGCGCGGCCACCCGTAGCGCGCGCTTGCGGTCGCCTTCGAGCTGGTAGACCTGGACCGGGCGGCCCAGCGCCGCCTCGAAGGCGGCGACGGGCGCCTCGTAGGCGGGCAGGCGGTCGCTGCTGAGGACCACGACGCCCGCAGCGTGTGCAACGCCGGGCAGCAGGGCGAGGCCGGGCAGCAGGGCGAGGATGCCGGAGGCGCCGAGGCGGGCGAGGCGGCGGACGGGGGAGGTGCTCACTCGCCATCTCCAAGGACCAGGAGGCCGCCGCGGCCCTGCTCGACCTGCACCTGCTGCTGCCAGGTCCGGCCGGTGGCGGGGTCGCGCGCCACCACGGTGTGCGTGCCGACCGTCAGCTCCAGGGCCCGCACCGGCGTGCGCCCGACGCTGCGTCCGTCGACGCTGAGCTCCAGCCCGGTGGGCCGGGAGCTGATGTTGAGGAAGCCGGTCGCCCCGGTGGGGGCGGGCGTGGCCGGAGAGGGGGAGGCGCCGCTGCTGCCGCTGCCGCTGCCTGCCGAGGCGGAGGCGTCACCCGCCGGGGCCGGCGCGGCGGTCGACGCGGCGACGGGGGGCGCGGTGCCGCCGGTCGAGGGCGCGGCCGGGGCGCCAGAGGTCGTGGCCTCGGCGGCAGAGGTCGTGGCCCCGGCGGCAGGGGGGGCGGAGTGCGTGGCCGGGCCCGGGTCGCCGCCGCCGGTCCCGGGGCCGGCGGTGCCCGTCGACGGAGTGGGCGCCGCGGGGGCGCGGGCGGGGCTGGCGGCCGGGGTGCCGGCGGAGCTGGTGGTCGCAGTGCCGGCGGGACTGGCGGTCGGCGTGCCGGCGGCGCTGGGGGCGGGGAGAGGGACCGGGGCGCCGTCGGCGGCGCCGGGCGCGAGGGGGGAGGTCGGGGCGACGGGGGAGGTGGCCGTTCCGGCGGGCGAGGGGGGGGCGGCGGTCGGGTCACCGGCGCGGTCGGGTACCCGCAGCAACAGGGCCGTCGCGGCCAGGAGCAGCAGGCCGACGATCCCTCCCGCCGCGGCCGCCCGTCCGAGGGCCGGGCGCCGCGCTGGCGCCGGCGCGTGGGTGGAGAGCGTGCCGGAGCTGCTGACCTGGGCCGGCGGCGGGGCGACGACCGAGCGGCTGCGGCTGACGGAGCGCTCGGCCGGCGTGCCCCCGCGCCACTCCTCCAGGCGGTGGGAGACCGAGCTGGCGTCGGGGTCCACCTGGCGGAGGAAGTCCGCCAGCTCGGCCCGGGAGCACAGCCCCCCCAGCTCCTGCGCGGCGGCCACGATCGCGTCCCGCATGGCGCCGGCCGAGGAGAAGCGCCGGTCGGGGTCCTTGGCGATCGCGCGATCGTGGATCGCGACCACCGCGGCGGGCAGGGGCCGCACGGCGTTCGCGGACACCGAGGGGATCTGGCCCGCCAGGATGCGGTGCATGGTCTGCACCTCGGTCAGGCCGGCGAAGGGGCTGGCGTTGGTGAGCAGCTCGTGCAGCACCACGCCGACCGCGAAGACGTCGGCCCGGCCGTCGACGGGGCGCGTGGCCTCGATCTGCTCGGGGGCCATGTAGGCGAACTTGCCCTTCAGCGAGTGCCCGACCGTGTGCTCGGCGCGGTTGTCGGCCTTGGCGACGCCAAAGTCGATGAGCTTCACCTCGCCGCGCACCGACAGCATGATGTTCCGCGGGTTCACGTCGCGGTGCACGATGTTCATGCAGCGGCCGTAGGTGTCGACGCGGCCGTGGGCGTAGTCCAGGGCCGCCAGCACGTCGGCGACGATGCGCAGCGCCACGCGCAGCGGGAAGGAGTCCCCCTTGCGCACCAGCAGGCGCTGGACCCGCCGCAGGTCGCAGCCGGCCACGTACTCCATCGCCAGGAAGAACTCGTCGCCCTCCTGCCCGAAGTCGTAGACGGTGGCGATGTTCTCGTGCTGCAGCTCGGCGTTGATCCGCGCCTCGTCGTGGAACATGCGCACGAAGGAGTCGTCGCCGCTGTGGGCGGCGTGGATGCGCTTGATGACGACGAAGCGCACGAAGGCAGCGTCGTCTACCGCCCGGCGAGCCAGGTCGACCTCGGACATGCCACCCTGCCCCAGGCGCTCCAGGAGCACATAGGGGCCAAAAGGCCGAGGATAGGGCGCGGTCGACACGGCGGGAGGATACCGCGCGGCGCCCCGGTCGGCTGCAAGCGCGGCCTCGCGGGCCGGTCGCAGGCGCCGCGGCGCTCAGCGGGGCAGGGAGGGATCGGGGCGCCGCTGGAGCAGCGCCAGCTTGAGATAGCGGGCCTCGGGGTGCTCGACCAGGACCGGGTGGTCGGGCGGCTCGCCGGCGCGGTGCAGCAGGGACCACCGGCCCGCGCGTCGCAGCCCCTCGCGGACGGCCTGCTCCCAGCGCTCCCAGGACAGCCGGGCCGTGCAGCTCGCCGTCGCCAGCAGCCCGCCGGCCTCGACCATGCGGCCGGTGCGCTCGGCCAGGTCGCGGTACTGCTTCCAGGCCGCGCGATCGGCGTCCCGGTCGTGGGAGAGGTTCGGGGGATCGCACACCACCAGGCCGGCGGGCGCGTCGGGCTGCCAGGTGAAGGCGTCGGCGACCACGAAGGCGTGCCGGTCCGGGTCGATGCCGTTCAGGCGGAGGTTCTCCCGGGCGTCGTCGACGGCGGCCGCGGCGAGGTCGACCACGGTGACCCGGCGGGCGCCCCCCGCGGCGGCGTGGACCGCGAAGCCGCCCGTGCAGGAGAAGATGTCCAGCACGTCCCGGCCGCGCGCCAGGCGGCCGACCAGGCGGCGGTTCTCGCGCTGGTCCAGGAACAGCCCGGTCTTCTGCCCCGCGGCTGGCCGCACCAGGAAGGACAGCCCCGCCTCGCGCACGACCAGGCCGTCCGGAGGCGGCGGGCCGGCCAGGGTCTGCAGGCCTTCCCCCGCGTCGACGCGGCGCACGCCGAGCCGGCGCGCCACGGTCCGGACCTGGCCGTGGCGCACGACCGCCTGGGTCACGGCCTCGAGCCAGGGCTCCCAGCACGCGCCGTACACCCGGACGATCGCGACCGGGCCGTAGCGGTCGACGACCAGGCCCGGCAGGCCGTCGCCCGCGCCGTTGACCAGCCGGAAGGCGTCGGTGTCCGCCTGCACCACCGCCGCGCGCAGGGCGGCCGCGGTGGCGAGGTTGCGCTCCACCAGGGTCGGGACGTCGACCGGGTGGCGCCCGAGCACCCGCACCGCGATGTCGCCCTGGTCGGCCAGGCCGAAGGCGACCGGCTGCCCGCGGGTGTCGAGCAGGCGCACCGGTGTCCCCGGGGCCGGCAGGTCCTGGCCGGGGGCGACGCCGTCGGCGTAGACCCAGGGGTGACCGCGGCCGACGGTGCCGACGGTGTCGGCGGTGAGGCGGAGCGCGGCGGGCCTCATGGCAGGGGCCGGCGGCGGAGGAGGGTGGCGGGGCGCGGGCGAGGGGGCATGCGCGGGGCGGCCTATCCGCCTCGTCGAATGGGCGGCGGCCGGGGCCGTCCCAGGGGCAGACGCGGAACCCCTCCTGGAGGACCCCATGACCTCTCGCGCCGTCACCGCCCTCCTCTCCCTGACCGCCCTCTCCGCCGGCTGCATCGTCTACGAGGATCCCGGCCCGCCCGCGCCCGGGCCCGGCAACTACGCCCCCTTCGTCGAGTGGGCCGACGCCGGCTGCTACTGGGACGGCTACTACGCCGACCACATCTGGTACTTCGAGGCCGACGTGACCGACCCGGACGGCGCCCTGGACGTGGTCGCCGTCTACGCCGACGTCTACGACTCTCGCGGGGAGTGGGTCGACAGCTTCGAGCTCTTCCCGACCCAGGACCCCGTCTACTGGTTCAGCGACTGGCTGGGCTCCAGCACCTGGCTGGACTGCGGCTACCGTGGCTACCTGGTCGACATCGTCGCCTACGACAGCTTCGACGCCGTCGACGTGCTGACGATCACGCCCGCCGTCGCCGGCTAGCCCCCGCACACGCCGCCTGCCGCCCCCGGCTTGCCACCGGGGGCGGTTTCGTGTTCAAGCTCGGGGATGCAGCGTCGCAGCCTGGCCGTGGTCGAAGGTGCGGTGCTCGGGCTCGCGGTCGCGGTCCGGGTGGCCGGGCTCCTGTCCTTCGAGCGCACGCTCTTCGCCGACCACCCGATGGTGGACGCCTACACCTACTGGGACCAGGCGACCGCGATGCTCGCCGGCAAGGACCCTTTCGAGGAGGGCTTCTACCAGCCGCCGGGGTACCCGGCCTTCCTGTGGGCCACGGCCCGCCTCACCGGCGGCGCCGACCTCGCGATCGTGCGCGCGGTCCAGGCCTGGATGGGCGTGATCACCACCGGGTTGGTGGTGCTGCTGGGCCGGCGCGTGGGCGAGCCGGCGGGGGCGCCGTGGATCGGCGCCGCGGCAGGCCTGATCTTCACGCTGTACCCCTCGACCCTGCTCTTCGAGCAGGATGTGCTGACGCCCGCGCTGACCAGCCTGCTCTCGACGGCCGCGCTCTCGCTGCTGTGGGACCCGCGACCGGCCGATCCGGCGACCGGCGCGCCGGCCGGCCCTTCGCCCGCGCGCGCCGGCCTCGCGGGCCTGCTCCAG
>JAKLKF010000096.1 GCA_023150805.1 Myxococcota bacterium
GAGACGACATGGGACCTCCGGCCGGCAGCCTACCCCGGGTCCCGCGGGGTGGGGGGCCAATCGCGGCGGTGCAGCGGGATCATCCCCCCAGGGCCTCCACCAGCCAGTCGAGCACCACGCGCACCCGGGGGAGCTGCTGCCGGCCCGGGCGCCACAGGGCGTGCAGGGCCGGGCCCGGGGCGCCGTGCTCGCCCAGGACCTCGACCAGGCGGCCGGCGGCGAGGTCCTCGCCCACCATGAAGTCGAAGACCTGGGCGAAGCCCAGCCCCGCGGCGGCGGCGGTGACCAGGTGCTCGCCCAGGTCCAGGCGGACGGGGAACTCCAGCGCCAGCGGCGCCGGGTCGGCGAAGCTCCAGGCCACGACGGCGCCGGTGGGCGCCACGAAGCCCAGGCAGGGCCTCCCTTGGAGGTCGGCGGGGCGCCGGGGGGTGCCCTCCCGCGCCAGCAGCGCCGGACTTGCGACCGTGACCCAGCGGGGCGCGCGCAGGCGCCGCGCCACCATGGCCGAGTCGGGCAGCGGCCCGAGGCGGAGCGCGATGTCGACCTCGTCCTCGACCAGGCGGGCCAGGCGGTCGGTCAGGGACAGCTCGACCTCCACCCTGGGGTGGCGCGCGCGCAGCCGGGGCAGGGCCAGGATCAGCCGGCGCGCCAGGACCGGCGAGGCCGACAGGCGGACCGTGCCGACCGGCGCCTCCCGGGTCGCCCCGACCTGGTCGACGCCGGCCTGCAGCGCGTCGAGGGCCTGGCGACAGTGGGCCAGGAACAGCTCGCCTTCGCGGGTCAGCGCCACCGACCGGGTGCTCCGCTCCAGCAGGCGCACGCCCAGCTCGCCCTCCAGGCGCGCCACCGCCTTGCTCAGCGCCGCCGCGGACAGGCCCAGGCGGCGCGCGCCCTCGCGGAAGCTGCGCGCCTCGGCGACGGCCACGAAGTGCTCGATCCCCGCCAGCATGTGTCAACCCTGGGTTGATGGAGTCATCTCTTCGGCGCGCATTGTATCCCTCCTGCCAGCGGCTACCTTCTCTCCACCCCCCGCAAGGAGTCCTCGATGCACCACGCAGTCCTCGGCACCGGAATGGTCGGCAAGGCCATCGCCACCAAGCTTCGCAGCCTCGGCCACGACGTGACCATGGGCTCGCGCACCCCGGACAACGCCGCCGCCGTCGCCTGGGCCGCCGAGCACGGCGGGCGCGCCGCGACCTTCGCGCAGGCCGCCGCCGCGGCCGACGTCGTCTGGAACTGCACCAACGGCGCCGGCAGCCTGGACGCCCTCTCCATGGCCGGGGCCGAGAACCTGGCGGGCAAGGTGCTCCTCGACCTCGCCAACCCGCTGGACTTCAGCCAGGGCTTCCCGCCGGTCCTGTCCGTCCAGGGCCGGGACTCGCTGGGCGAGCAGATCCAGCGCGCCTTCCCCCAGGCCCGCGTGGTCAAGACGCTGAACACCATGAACTACCTGCTGATGGTCGACCCCGGCCGCCTGCCCGAGCCCACCGACGTCTTCGTCAGCGGCGACGACGGCGCCGCCAAGGCCACGGTCGTCGCCATCCTGCAGAGCTTCGGCTGGGCCGCGCCCGTCGACCTGGGCGACCTGAGCACCGCGCGCGGCACCGAGGCCTGGCTGCCCCTGTGGGTCCGCCTGTACGGCGCGCTGGGCACGCCCGACTTCAACCTCAAGCTGGTCCGGGCGGGCTGATGCACGCCCAGTCCGTCGCCGTCGTCACCGGCGCCAGCCGCGGGCTGGGCCGCGAGACCTGCCGCCAGCTCCTCGGGCGGGGCTGGGCGGTGGCCCTGACCGCCCGCTCCCTGGCCGACGCCCAGGCCGCCGCCGCCAGCCTGGGCGCGGCCGACCGGCTGTTGCCGCTGGGCCTGGACGTGACCGACGCCGACCAGGCGCGCGCGGCCGCCGTGGCCGTGGCGGCCCGCTTCGGGCGGCTGGACGCGCTGGTCAACAACGCGGGGGTCATCCTGGACGACTGGGACGACAGCACGACCACGACCTGCGACCCGGAGGTCGTGCGCGCCACCTTCGACACCAACACCCTGGGCGCCCTGCGCGCCAGCCAGGCCTTCCTGCCCTTGCTGCTGCAGGGCGGGGGCGGCAACCTGGTCAACGTCAGCTCCGGCATGGGCAGCGTGTCGGAGATGAACGGAGGCATGGTCGCCTACCGGCTGAGCAAGGCCGCGCTCAACGCGCTCACCCGCATCCTGCACGACGAGCACAACGCCCGCGGCCTGCGCGCCAACAGCGTCTGCCCCGGGTGGGTGAAGACGGACATGGGCGGGCCCGGCGCCACCCGGCAGGTGCAGGAGGGCGCCGCCGGGATCGTCTGGGCGGCCACCCTGGGGCCGGGTGGGCCGTCGGGCGGCTTCTTCCGCGACGGGCGGCCCATCGCCTGGTGAGCTTCAGGGGACCAGGCAGTAGTCCGGGTAGGTGTCGGGCAGGCCCAGGGCGTAGGGGTCCTCGGCCAGCCCGCGCGGGTGGTCGGCCAGGAAGGTGAAGACCCACGGCCAGAAGTCGGCCTCCAGGCTGTGCCCCAGGCCGTGGTCGCAGGCGACCGTCCAGGTGCCACGGCTGTCCAGCTCGGCCAGCATCGCCTGGGCGTAGGCGTCGAAGTCCTGCTCGTAGGCGACGTCGCTCTCCCCGCCCCAGACGACGAGCGAGGGCGGCGGCGCCGGCTCGTCGGGCCAGGTGCCGAGCACGCCTCCGGACAGCGGGGCCGCGGCGGCCAGGACGTCGCCGCGCAGGGCGAGCAGCTTGCCGGCCATCAGGCCGCCGTTGCTCATGCCGGTGGCGGAGATCCGGTCGGCGTCGACGCTGAAGCTGGCGCCGACGCAGGTCAGCAGGTCGTCGAAGAGCAGCACGTCGGTGTTGCTGGCCTCGTCGCTGACGGCGTCCCAGATCACCGAGCCGCCCAGCTCGGCGGCCTGGGGCACGACCAGGATCGCGCCCGCCTCGTCCGCCATCTCGCGCAGGCCCACGCCCAGCAGGCCCGAGGAGGTGCCGCCGATGCCGTGGAAGGCGAAGACCACGGGCCAGTCCTGGCCCGCGTCGTAGCTCGAGGGCAGGACCAGCTCGAAGCTGCGGTCGCCGCCGCCGCCGGGGAAGCCGGTGTTGCTGCCCTCGGTGATGGCCGGGCACTGGTCGACGGTGAGGCGCTCCAGCTCGGTCGGCCCGCCCGCGCTGCACGAGGTCGGGATGCCCTGTGCCCGGTCGGCCCAGGGCGAGGCGCCGAAGGTGCTGCCGGCCAGGTCGATCTCGAAGGTGACGATCTGCCCGCCCAGCTCGCCGCAGAAGCCGTCGGCCGAGGAGGAGGTCACGGTGAGCGTCGGCTGGACGTCGACCTCGCCCGAGGTGGGCGAGAACTCGCCGGGCAGGGTGAAGGCCGGGAACTCGACGACGAAGGTGCCGTCGGCCTGCACCGGGACGTCGACCACCTCGGCCAGGATCTCGGACAGCTCCTCGCCGCCGTCGGTCGCGCGCAGCCCCACGCTGCGCAGCGTGCGCACCTCGCCCTCGATCCGGTCGTCGATGATGGCCTGGAAGGGCAGCACGATGTTGCCGACGGGCGCGACCGAGAAGCCGACCAGCCAGTCGCCCTGCAGCTCGCCCACCACCGGGGTGCCCGTGGCCCCGCCGTCGGTGGCGCCGCCGTCCGCGCCGCCGTCGCCCGGTGCGCCCGTGTCGTCTCCGTCCTTGTCCCCGCAAGCGATCAGCGCCGCCACCAGCCACCACGCCATGTGCACCTCCGCGCAGGGGCTAACGCGACAACCCGGCGGCGCTCCTCAGCTCCCCGCCAGGCCCCGCCCGCGGAAGGGGCCCGGGTCGACCGGGCGCCCGCCGATCCGCAGCCCGAAGTGCAGGTGGGGCCCGGTGCTGCGGCCGGAGTTGCCGCTGTCCATGACGTGCTGGCCGCGGTCGACCGGCTGGCCGCGCTCGACGTGCAGCGCCTCTCCGTGGCAGTAGGCGGTCCGCACGCCGTGGCCGTGGTCGACGGAGACGTAGCGCCCGTTGACGGCGTCCTCGGTCGCCCGCGCCACCCGCCCGGCGGCCGCGGCGCGCACGGGGGTGCCGACCGGCACGGCGATGTCGACGCCCTCGTGCAGCTTACGGGTGTGCAGGGTCGGGTGCTGCCGGTGGCCGAAGGGGCTGGTGACCCGGGCCTGGGGGTCCACGGGCCAGGACAGGTCCAGCACCGTCGCCAGGGCCAGGGTCTGCTCGACCATCCGATCGGCCTGCCGCGCCTCGGCGGCGGCCAGGAACCGGCGGTGGGAGGCCAGGCGCTCGGGCTGTGCCTCGCCGGCGGCGCGGGCGCGGCGGATCGCGCGGTCGCGGGTCTGCTCGCCCAGGGCCAGCCGCTCCAGGGCGGCCTCGGGGTCCTGGTCCAGGCCCAGCGGGATCGCCTGCGCCAGCGCCTCCTCGCCCAGGTGGGCGCGGACGGCGGTGTGCAGCGCGGGCGAGGGGGACAGGGGGTCGGCGGCGGTCGGCGGCGCGGCGAGGGCGACGCCCAGGCTCTGCTCCAGCGCCGGGGGCAGGGCGGTGCGGAAGCTGGCGAGCAGGTCGGGCGCCTGCCGGCCCTGCGCCAGGGCCACGGCCCCGCTGGCGACGGCCCCGACCGGGGTGCGGGTCCAGGCGGCCACCAGGAGGCCGGCCAGCAGCAACAGCTCGGACCAGCCCCTCACGGCGCGCCCCCCAGGAGCAGCGCGGCCAGCGGTCCCCAGATCGGCACGCCGTGCAGCCAGGCCAGCAGGCCGACGGGGGCCAGGACCAGCGCGGACGGCAAGCCCTCGGCGCGGCGCCGCGGCGGCTCCAGGCAGGCGACGGTGCGGGCCCAGGCCGGCCAGCCGAAGCGCGCCAGCGTGGCCAGGCCGACCAGGGCGGCGGCCGGGCGGCTGGCGGGCCCGGCGGGCAGCAGGTCCTCCAGGGCCATCGACAGGGACCAGGCGCCGGCCAGGAGCACCCCCGAGAGGCACAGGGGCAGCACGATGGCGCGGGGGGAGAGGGCCGCCCGGTACCGGCGCAGGTCGAGGGCCGGCGCGCGCGGCGAGAGGAGGAAGCCACCCCACAGCAGGGCGGTGGCGAGCAGCTCGACCAGCAGCGCGGCCGTGGCCGCGAGGGGCGCGAGGGGCAGCGCGTCCCAGGGTGGCGCGCCGGGGGGGCGCCCGAGCCAGGCCCGCGCGGTCTGCAGCGGCTCCGCGAGGTGCTGGTCGGCCAGGCCCTGGGCCGCCGTCAGCAGGGCGAGCACCCGGTCGTCCAGGTTGTCGGCCGCCAGGTGCACGCCCAGGACCACCAGGGCGCACTGGCCGGCCGTGGCCAGGCCCCGCGCCAGGCCCCCCGCGGCGCGGTCGCTGTGCACCACCACCGCTCGCAGCACGCCGCCCATCCTCGCTCCCGGTCGCCCTTGGGACCCGACAGACGCGCGATGGTTCCGGGAACTTACAGCCGGGGAGCGGGCCGACCCTCAGCCCGGCGAGGGGCGCACGACGAGCTGCCGCAGCGACAGCCCCTCGACCACCATGGCGCCGCCGCCCACCGTCGCGGTGAAGAGGAACTGGCCCATGTGCAGGACCAGGGCGAAGGTGCGCGCCCGGTCGGGCTCGACCTGGAAGAGCCAGAGCGCCGCCGAGCAGAACAGCTCGTAGGCGCCGACGAAGCCGGGCGTGGGCACCGCCGTCATGCCCGCCAGGGTCAGCGTCCAGGTGGTCCAGGCCGCCGCCAGGCTGACGGGCAGCCCGGGCATGGCCGAGAGGAAGGCCGCGACCGAGGCCATGGTCGTGCCCCACACCAGCACCGTCAGGGCCACCGTCGCCAGGGCCACGACCGGCCGGCGCAGCAACTCGACCAGCCCCTCGCGGAAGCGCCGCGCCAGGCCGCCCACCGTGGCCCCCAGGGGCAGCCGCTCCAGCAGGCGGATCACCGGCTCGCCCACGATGACCACGGCCAGGCCGGCCCCCACGCCGAGCACCAGCGCCGTGCCCGCCAGCCGCTGCGCCGCGAGCAGCACGTCGACGCCCTGCACCACGACGCCCTCGGCGGGCAGCTCCACCAGCCAGGAGACGCCGAAGAGCATCACCAGCAGCGCGGCGAAGTCCAGGATCCGCTCCATGACGATGGCCGCCAGGCTGCGGCCCCAGGGCACGCCCTCGCGCTCGTGCAGCAGCCAGGGCCGCACCGCCTCGCCCAGCCGCAGCGGGATCACGTTGATCGCCAGGAAGCCCACCGCGGTGATCGACAGCACCCGCCAGTAGCGCAGGCGCCGACCAGCCCCGTCCCGGCCGCCCAGCAGCAGCCACAGCCGCAGCGTCCGCATCAGGTGCAGCGGCACGTAGAGGGCGACGCCCAGGGCCACGCGCGCCCACGAGGTCTCGGCCAGCGCTGCCCGCGCCTGGGACGGGTCCATGCCCCGCAGGGCCAGCGCCAGGCAGGCGACGGTGACCAGCAGGACCAGGGCCAGCTTCCAGCGCATCCCCGCGCCGTATCGCGGCGTGCTCAGGCCGGCTGGCCCCGTCCGGCCACCGCCGCCGGCCGCAGGAGCTGCAGGCCCAGCACGCGCTCTTGCAGGTCCTGGTCTGCCGACAGGCCCAGCCCCGCGGGGGCCATGGGCCCGGTCACGTCGCTGCCGAACAGCCGGTCCCACACCGTCAGCGTGTTGCCGTAGTTCCCGTCGCGGGTGGCGCCCTCGTCGTTGTGGTGCCAGGCGTGGAAGTGCGGGTTGTTGAGCAGCAGCCCCCAGCTCCGCCAGAAGGTGGAGCGGTAGTCCAGCCGCAGGTTGGCGTGCTGCCAGCCGTCGGCGACCACGCCGATGCCCATGGCGACGGTGAAGACCCAGGGCTCCACGCGCAACAGCAGGCCGAAGAGCAGGATGGGGATGGCGGAGAGCTGCAGGAAGTCGACGACGTGCATGCGCAGGCCGGCGGTGGCGTCCAGCCGCTTCGTGCTGTGGTGCACCCGGTGGAAGGTCCACAGCCACGGGACCCGGTGGTCCAGGCGGTGGACCCAGTAGCGGCTGAAGTCCAGCGCCAGGAAGGCCAGCAGGAGCTGGGCCGCGCCGGGCAGGGACGACAGGTCCAGCAGGCCGACCTGGACCCGGTCGGCGACGACGGCGACCAGGGACAGGCGCAGCAGGAACATGAGCAGCCCGGTGGCCAGGTTGACCGCCGTGTGCCGCCCGAGCAGGGGCTGGGCCGCCCGGGGCCACAGGGCCCCGAGCAGCAGGAACAGGCCGATCACCCCGCCTTGCAGGACTGCGCCGCTCATGTGCTCCTCGCGCCGCGATGCGGCCTCAGCGCGCCTCTACCTCGACCAGCGTGATGCCGGGCATGAGCGGCGCCTCGGGGAAGAGCGCCTCCAGGGTCAGGCAGGACTCGGTGCCGTCGGGGCAGGCCTCGCAGACGACGCCGATGTCCGACAGGATCTCGCAGAGGGCCAGCGGGTCGTCGCTGCCGCCCAGCAGCGGGCCCATGTTGCGGGTGTCGCCCATGCCGATGGCCCGCCCGCCGCCGATGGTCTGGCCGTCGGCGGAGAAGGTGCCCTCGACCTGGAAGTCGTAGACGGGGATCTCGTAGTAGTCGCCGCTGTAGCTGTAGCCGATGACGATGTCGGCGGTGGCCTGGAAGTAGGGCGCGTCCTCGAAGCCGGCCACCGGGAAGTCCCAGGTGAGCTGCTCGGTGTCCTGGACCCACTCGTCGCTCTCGTCTCGCGCTCCCTGCGCGCCCAGCAGGTCGATCATCGTGTCGTCGGCCGCGGTGATGCCGACCAGGATGGGCACGTCCAGGTACAGCGCCAGCAGGGCGCCCACGCCGACGGGCTGCACGAAGGTCGCGCCCGGCAGGTCGAAGTACCAGGTCCCGCCGACCAGGTCGGCGCTGCTCAGCTCCAGGGGCAGGCCGTAGTCGCTGGTGGTGAAGCCGCTCTGGAAGGTGTCGCCGCAGACGTCCACCGTCAGGGTGTAGTCCATCGCGCCGGTCATGCCGTCGCCCGGCGTCAGGGTGTAGACCAGGCCGCCCTCGCTGGCGGTGGCGGTCAGCGGGATGCTGGCCCCTTCGCTGTCGGTCAGCGTGAAGGCCAGGTCGTCGGTGGCGCCGTCCAGGGTCACCTCCAGCGGATCCCTCCAGAACCAGCCGGTCGTGCCGTCCTCGGGCTCGACCTCCTCGACCGCGACGGTGCAGTCGGTGCCCCCGTCGCCGCCGCCGTCGCCGCCGCCGTCGCCGCCCCCGTCGCCGCCGCCGCCGTCGGCGCCGCCATCGGCCCCGCCGTCGCCGCCGGTGCCCGTGTCGTCACCGCCCTTGTCCTTGCAGCCGATGCTCCCGGCCAGCGTGATCGCCAGGGCCAGCGCCGAGATCTCCAGGTGCCTTCCGTGCATGTCTCCTCCTCCAGGGTCCGTGGTCGGACCGCAGCATAGTCGGCCGGACCCGCGGCCGCGCCCACGTCGTCCGCCGGACCCCGCCGGATAGGGGCACCCGATGGACCCGACCCTGCCGATCGTGGGCGCCCTGGCCGCCCTGACCCTGGGGGTCTTCGTGCGCCGGCAGCTCCGCCCCGGCCCGGTGGCCGTGGGGCCCGGCCTGCGGGCGCTGGTGGCCCGCACGCAGCTTCGGGTCAGCGCCACCGGGCCCGACCTGTCGGAGCTGTCGGGCGTGGTGGAGGGCCGGCCGGCGGTGGTCCGCATCGAGGGGGAGGGGGGCTGGGTCGAGGCGCGGCTGCTGCACCCGGTCGCCGACACCGCGCTGGCCAGCGAGGCGCCCGCGGTGCGGGCCGCGGTGCAGGCCCTGCGCGACCTGGGCTGCGGCGACGTCGCGCTGGCGCCCCTGGCGGTCCGAGCCGACCTGCCCCGGCCCGCCGCCGCGCCGACGGTGCTGCCCGCGGTGGCGGCGCTCGCGACGGCCCTGGAGGAGGCGGGCGTGGCGCCCTGGCGCGCCTGGGCCCAGGAGCAGGGCCTGTCCCTCCTCCGCCGGAGCCTGCCCGCCGTCGACCCCGCGACCACCGTCGACCGGGTCCTGGCTCGGGACGAACGCAGCGGTCCCCGACAGGGCGAGCGGCTGCCCGACCGCCTCGACGAGCTGTGGACCGGGCCGGAGTGGTGCCTGCGCATCTCCGGCGCCGTCGGCGGGGTGCAGGTCGACCTGCGGCTGGACGCGCGCCGGGAGGGGCCGCGCCTGGCCATGCGGGCGGTGCTGGACGACCCCTGGCCCGGTGACACCGTCGTGTGGGCCCGCGACGGGCAGAGCCGCGACCTGCCGGGCCCCGGCCACCCCTTCGCGGACCTGGCCCTGGTGGCCGAGGGCGCGACGGACCCGGCGCTGGCGGCGACCCTGGCCCGCCCCGAGCTGCTCGAGCCCCTGCTGGAGCTGCTGCACGGCTGGCCCGCCGCGCGGCTGCGCCACAGCGGGGTCACGCTGGACGCCGAGGGCGAGCACGCCCGCCTGCCGGCCGCGGCGCTGGCCCTGCGCGTCGCGCGCGGCCTGGTCCGGACCCGCACACCCGGTCCTCCGCAGGCGGCGCCCGACCCTGCGACCCGCTAAGCCCCCTGGCGTGCGCCGGGACGCCCGCGGCCTCGCGGTGGGTTCCCCGGACCGCCTCCTCTCCGGAGCCCCCTCTCGGAGCCTCCCGCTCGGAGTTCCCATGTCCGCCCGCCCCTCGCCGGTCTCCCGCCTGGCCCTGGCCGCCCTGCTCGGCCTGGCCGCCCTCGCCCTGCCCACCCCTGCCCTCGCCGGCGAGCTGGCGGGCGTCACCATGGCCGACACCGCCACCGTCGGGGGCCAGGCCCTGCTGCTCAACGGCATGGGCCTGCGCGAGAAGTACACGCTGGACATCTACGTCGGCGGCCTCTACCTGCCGAGCCGGACCACCTCGTCGTCCACGGCCATCCAGCAGGACGTGCCCAAGCGCATCACCATGCACTTCATCTACAAGGAGGTCACCGCCGCGCAGATGGCCGAGACCTTCCACGAGGGGCGGGCCAAGCTCGGCGACACGACGGCCCTGGAGGCCCGCTTCGCCAAGCTGGACGGCTGGCTCTCCGACGTGCACAAGGGCGACGTCGTCACGCTGGACTACGTGCCGGGCAAGGGCACCACCCTGTCCTACAACGGCACCGAGCGGGGCACCCTGGAGGGCGCGGACATGATGCGGGCGCTGTGGACGATCTACCTGGGCCCCAGCCCGGCCAGCAAGTCCCTCAAGGAGGGCATGCTCGGCCTGTGAGGGCGCGGCGGACGGCCGTTCAGCCCTCGCTCTCGACGCTCACGTCCATCACGTACCAGTAGGCCGCGCCGCCACCGCCCTCCAGGCTGCCCTGGTCGTCGACCTCGGGCATCACCTTGACCGTCCAGGTGCCGCCGTAGGTCACGCTGGGGGTCAGCTTGGGGTCCAGGTCGTAGGCGCCTTCTTCGCTGGTGTGGCTGTCCCAGGTGTACCGGGTGCCGTCGGGGCGGTAGAACTCCAGCCGGATGTCGGCGGGGCTGCCGTACTTCCACGCCTCGATGTCGACCACGATGTCCGAGCGCCCCTCGGGGAGCTCGAGCGCGTACCAGTCGTAGTCCGTGGTCGAGTTCATCTTGCCGAAGACCCGGTCGCCGTCCACGACGACCTGCGCGCTGGCCGCCGAGTCGTTGCTGGCCTGCTCCTCGACCGTCCACTCCAGGGGCGCCTTGACCTGGCTGGCCATAAGGTTCCAGCCGTAGGCCTCGCCACCGCGGCCGTACTGCTCGTTGAGCGTGGCGTACAGCTCGACCTCGTCGTCGACCGGGAAGACGATCATCACGTCGGTCGAGTCGGGGTTGGACAGGCGCGAGGCTGCGTAGGGCGACTCGGTGCTGGTGACCGACAGCGTGATGTCGGCGAGGCTGCCGATCTCGTAGGCGCGGGCCCAGATCCGCAGCCAGCCGGGCTCCTCGTTCTCGAACAGGAAGATCTCGGCGCCGTCGTCCTCCTCGCCGAAGGCGCCGCAGGCCCACTGCTCCATGGGCAGGGCCTGGGCGTTGTCGTAGGGGTGGTTGGGCTCGACCTCGGGCACGTCGCAGGCGGCCGCGGGGCCCGTGTCGATGGGGCCGGTGTCCCCGGTGTCGTCGGGCGGCGGGCCGGTGTCGTCTGCGGCCCCGCCGTCCTGCGAGGGGTCGACGGGGGTGACCTCGATGCAGGCCGAGGGGTTGCACGCCGACAGCAGCAGCAGGAGAGGAGCCATGGGGCCACGATAACCGGCGAGGGGCAGGGGCCGCCGGTTATCGTGGAGGCCTGGAGGAGACGTGGAGCAGCGCGGAGCCGGCCCCCACCCCGGGGCCCCCTGGGAGCGCGCGTCGGGCTGGCGGGTCCGGGCCCTGGCGGCGGTGGCCGCGGGCGCGGTCGCCGGCTGCGGCCCCGACAGCAACCTCAACCGCCTCTACCCCGACCTGGTCGTCGCTCCCGAGGCGCTGTCCTTCGGCGGGGTCGTCGTGCCCTACGACGCCGCGCTGGAGCTCCAGCTCATCAACGCGGGCCGCGCCACGCTGGACATCGGGTCCATCGCGATGGAGTCGGGCGCGGCGGTCTACACCGTCAGCCCCGCCACGGCCGAGCTGGCCCCCGACGAGAGCGTGGCGGTGCTGGTCACCTTCGACCCCGCCACCTACCTGGACTACTCGACCGACCTGGTGATCGGCTCCAACGACCCCGAGCAGCCGCAGATCCGCGTGCCGGTGGACGCCCAGGGCATCGACGGCCCCGTGCCGGAGCTGTCGCTGGACCCCCTGTCGGTGGACTGGGGCGAGGTGGTGCCCGGCATGCCGGCCCAGGGCCTGTTCACCATCCACAACACGGGCACGGGGCCGCTGGAGATCCTCGACGGCAGCGGCCTGTCGGAGGGCTCGGCCGCCGAGGGCGTCTTCACGGTGCTCAGCGACCCCGCCGGCCGCACGGTCGAGCCCGGCGGCAGCTACCCGGTCATCGTGGAGTACGGCCCGACCGACGCCCTGGGCGACTGGGCCTTCTACGACGTGCGCAGCAACGACCCCCTGCAGCCCGAGGCGCGGGTCCTGCTGGTGGGCAACGGCGGCGGCAGCTACGAGTACCCGGTCGCCGTGATCGAGGCCGAGACGGTGGCCGCGCCCCTGCAGACCGTCACCTTCGACGGCAGCGGCTCCTACGATCCGCAGGGCTACGAGCCGCTCACCTGGACCTGGACCCTGTTCGACCAGCCCGCGGGCAGCAGCACCCGCCTGTCGGACGTGGGCGCCAGCGCACCGTCCATGTTCCTGGACGCCGCCGGCGTCTACACCGTGATCCTGCAGGTCGAGAACGCCATCGGCGTGCAGAGCGCCCCGGTCACCCACCAGCTCATCGCCGTGCCCGCCGACGACCTGTACGTGCTCCTGTCCTGGAACACGGGCAACAGCGACCTGGACCTGCACCTCGTGCGGGACGACCCGGCGCTGTACTTCATCAGCCCGGACGACGCCTGCTTCTGCAACCCCAACCCCGACTGGGGCGAGAGCGGCAGCGGCGACGACCCGCAGCTCGCCCTGGACAACCGCGTCGGCTACGGCCCCGAGAACATCAACGTCGAGAGCCCCGCCGACGGGCAGTACCACGTGAAGGTCCACTACTTCCAGGACAACTCCGGCGGCTCGACCGAGGCCACCGTCGAGATCCACCTCTCGGGCGCGCTGGCCGCCAGCTACTCGCGGGTCCTGACCGAGGACCAGGTCTGGGACGTCGCGACCGTCAGCCTGCCCGAGGGGCTGGTGACCGAGGAGACGACCGAGAACTGGGAGTCCACCTACCGGGCATGCCAGTGACCGCCGCCCTGCTCCCCCTGCTGCTGTCCGCCTGCGGCCCCGACACGGGCATCACGCGCCTGCTGCCCGACATCGCGGTCGCGCCCTCCGAGCTGGACTTCGGCGTGGTGCGCCTGGGCGACGACCCCGCCCTGGTGCTGCAGGTCGTCAACGCCGGGCAGGGGCCGCTGGGCGTGACCGGCATCACCTTCGCCGATCCGCAGGCCACCGGCATCGAGGCCTGGTCCGTGGCCCCCGCGACCCTCGACGTCGAGGCCGGCGGCAGCGCCGAGGTGCTGGTCACCTTCGCGCCGACCGACCTGGCGGACTACCAGGCCGCCCTGCTGCTGGCGACCACCGATCCCGAGAGCCCCCTGGTGACCGTGCCCCTGCGCGGCAGCGGCATCGAGGGTGGCCCGGACCTGGCCGTCGACGTCGACGCGCTGGACTTCGGGACGGTCAAGGTCGGCGGCACCAGCTCCCGGGTCTTCACCGTCGAGAACCAGGGGGACGAGGACCTGGTGATCTCGGGCCAGAGCCTGCAGGCCGGCTCGGGCGCCTTCACCTTGCAGAGCGATCCCCGCGGCGAGGTGCTGGCCCCCGGCGACAGCTTCCCGGTGCTGGTCGCCTACGCGCCGACGGGCACCGACGGGGACTCCGGCAGCTTCACCCTGGCCAGCAACGACGCCGAGGGCGACCGGGTCACGGTCTCCTTCCTGGGCAACGGCGGCGGGGTGGCGGAGTACCCGGTGGCGGTCATCGCGGCGACGACCGAGTCCGAGCCCGGGGACACGATCATCCTGGACGGCACGGGCAGCTACGATCCCGGCGGCAACGAGCCCCTGAGCTGGGCATGGACCCTGCTGGAGGCGCCGGAGGCCAGCGCCGCGGCGCTCTCGCACCCCACGCTGTCGGCGCCGACCCTGCACCTGGACACGGCCGGCAGCTACACGGTCTCCCTGCAGGTGACCAACACCCTCGGCGTTCCCTCGGCCGCCGCGGTCCACACGGTGGAGGCCGTGCCCGACCAGGACGTCTACGTGTCGCTGTCCTGGGACACCGCTGACGCCGACCTCGACCTGCACCTGCTGCAGGGCGAGGAGGCGCTGCTCTTCCAGACCCCCTCCGACTGCTGCTGGTGCAACCCGGCCCCCGACTGGGGGGTCGAGGGCGACCCTGACGACGACCCGCTGCTGGCGCTGGAGGCCGACGGCGGCGGCGGGCCCGAGGCGGTCGTCCTGGCCGACCCGGCCGACGGGGCCTACTTCGTGCGGGCCCACTACTTCCAGGACGACGGCGCCGGGCCGACCGAGGCGACCGTGCGCATCTACGTGCACGGCGCGCTGGTCGACCAGTACCGGCGGGAGCTGACACACAATCAGGTCTGGGACGTGGCCTGGGTGCGCTGGCCCGAGGGCTACGTCATCGAGGAGGGGGCCGACCCCTACGCCAGCGACGAGCGGAGCTGCCAGGCGGGGTGAGGGCGGGCCCGGCCCGGGTCAGTCCCAGCTCAGCCGCAGGCCGTGCGTGATCCAGGTGCAGACGTCCACGTTGCGGATCCGCTCCTGGTCGCTGCACAGGTCGGTCACCGCGCCGAGCAGCTCGGGCAGGGTGCAGCGCAGGCGCGCGACGCCCGCGGTGCCCTTGACCTCGGGGCCGTCCATGACCAGCAGCCGCAGCCGCAGGTCGACGGTCCCCCGGACGGTGTCCAGCCCAGCGACGTCCGGCCCGGCGACGTCCAGCCCGGCGACGTCCAGCACCTCGTCGGCGGCCAGGTGCCGGCCCAGGTCGGGCAGCAGCATGTTGCGGGTGCGGCTGCCCGGGCGCAGGACCAGGTTGCCCACCCACAGCCCGCCGTTGGCCCGCGCGTGGCCGGTCGGCCGCAGCCCGCGGCGCCGCGCCAGCGCGGAGCCCAGGTAGACGCCGCCGGAGACGCCCTCCTTGAGCAGGGGGACGGCCATGGGCGGCACCCCGCGATCGTCGAAGGCCCGGGTCTGCAGGGCGCCGGGCAGGGCCGGGTCGTCGATGAGGTGCAGGCGGGGGCTCGCGATCCGCTGGCCCAGGCGGCCGGACAGGAAGCTGCGGCCCGCCTCGATGGCCTCGGCGGAGAAGGCGGGGGCCAGGGCCGGCAGCAGGGCGGCGACGGCGGCCGGGTTGAACAGCAGGGCGCGGTCGCCCTCGGGGGGAGGCAGGGGCTGGCGGTAGGGCAGCAGCCGCCGGGCCAGGTCCACGCCCAGGGGCACGCTGGCCACGTCGGCGAAGTGCCGGCTCTCGACCGAGTCGGTGAGCGCCAGGCCGGTCCGCTCGTCGTGGACCCTGCCCTCGAGCAGGAAGCGCGTCGACGGCTCGGAGGCGATGACCCCGTTGGTGGTGTGGATCGCGCGCTCGCGCTGCTCCTCCACGTAGGCGAAGCGCAGGCCCCGGATGCCGGGGGCGACGCCGTTGGCGCCCTCCAGGTTGAGCTGGGTCACCTCGGCGCGATCGGCGTCCTCGATGGTGGGCAGGCGCACGTCCATGATGCCCAGGCCCCGCTCGCCCAGGTCCAGCCGGTCCGGCGGGCCGGCCAGCGGGTCGGGATCCGCCGCCGCGGCCCGGGCGACCGCGGCGCGCGCCAGCTCGGCCAGGGCGGCCGCGCCCGGGTCGGTGACCTGGACCTGGCCCAGCGCGCCGCGGCTGTCGCGGACGCGCAGGTGCAGCGAGATCCCGCGGTCGGGGCGGCCGCGGCCCCGGCCCTCGGCGCCGTCGTGGAAGCTGCGCCGGATCACGCTCTCGGCGAGCACCTCGACGTCGCCGGCGCCCGCCTCTCGGGCCGCCTGGACCAGGCTGGCGTTGAGTGCCTTCAGCTCGCTCACGGGTGCCTCCAGGTGCCACCGTCGGCTTATCCTCCCGACACCATGCCCGCGGAACCATCGCCCGTCCCGTCGCCTCCCTCTCCTCGCCGGATCCTGTCGCTGCTGGGGCTGGCCCTGGCCGCCTGCGGCTCGGCGCCCGCGCCTGCGCCCGCGCCGGTCGGCGCCCCACCCGCGCGCGTCGTGGCCGTGGGCGACCTGCACGGCGACCCCCAGGCCGCGCTGGACACGCTGCGGCTGGCGGGCCTGGTGGACGCAGAGGGCCGCTGGGCGGGCGGCGCGGCCGTGCTGGTGCAGACCGGCGACACCACGGACCGGGGCCCCAGCAGCCGCGCGGTGCTGGAGCTGATGGTCCGGCTGCAGCAGGAGGCGGCCGCCGCGGGCGGGCAGGTGGTCGCCCTGCTGGGCAACCACGAGGTGATGAACCTGCAGGGGGACTGGCGCTACGTCTCCGAGGCCGACCTGGCCGACTTCGGCGGGGAGGGGGCCCGCCGCGCCGCCCTGGCCCCCGAGGGGGCGCTGGGGCGTTGGCTGCGGGAGCAGCCGGCCGTGGCCCGGGTCGGCGACACCGTCTTCGTCCACGGCGGCGTGCGGCCGGCCTGGGCCGCCCTGGGCGTGGACGGCCTGGCCGCCGCGGTCGACGACGCGCTGGAGGGCCGGGCCAGCCCCGAGGTCCTGGGGGACGAGGGGCCCCTGTGGTACCGCGGCTACCTGCTGGCCCCCGAGCCCGTCGCCTGCGCCGAGCTGGGCCAGGCCCTCGTCGCGCTCGGCGCCCGGCGCATGGTGGTCGGCCACACGACCCAGAAGACCGGGCGCATCGCCGCCCGCTGCGGCGGGCAGCTCCTGGCCATCGACACCGGCATCTCCGGCCACTACGGCGGCAATCGGGCCGCCCTGGAGCTGCGGGACGGGGACGCCCGGGCGCTGTACCCCGAGGGGCCCCAGGACCTGCCGGACCCGTAGCGCCCCCCCCCTCGCCCCGATCCACGCCCGGGGCCCGGTGGTTACGCGACCGGCGTCTGCTGCTCCCCCGCCCCCTCCCCGCGGAGCCCCTGCCCATGCCCGTCTCGGCGAAGCTCGAAGGCCTGCACCTGGCCGCTGCCTCCCACCGGGGGCCCGCGGGCTCGGACCCCGCGGCCTTCCAGGCCTTCCTGGCCGAGGCCAGCCGCCAGCTCCGCGCCCCCTTCCTGGCGGGCCACTCGCCGGTCGAGGCGGTCGAGCTGCTCGCCGCCGCCTTCGTCGCCGCCGAGGGCTACCAGGGCCCCGCGCCTCGGGTCTCGCACGCCCTGCGGGGCAACCTGCTCGACCTGCGCACCGTGATGCCGGACCAGCCCTTCATCGTCGACACGGCGCGGCTGTTGCTGCGGTCCCGGGGCTTCGAGTTCGTGACCGGCTTCAACCTGGTGCTGCCGCTGGTCCGCGGCGTGGACGGCCGCGTCCTCGCCGTCGACGCGGCGCGGGGCACGATGGAGAGCCTGGTCTTCATGCAGGTCGAGGTCGAGGACCCCGCCCAGGTCGAGGCGGCGGTCCAGGCCCTCGTGGGCAACCTGCGCCTGTGCCAGGCGATGGTGCAGGCCTACGACCCCTGCATCGCCCGGCTGGACGCCCTGGCCCACCGCTTCGCGCGGCTGGCCGGGCAGGGCGGCCCCGCGGCCGTCGACCTGCGCGAGACCGCCGACTTCCTGCAGTGGCTCGTCGCCGACAACTTCGTGTTCATGGGCATGATCGACGAGGACGACCGGCTGGGGGTCACCAGCGAGGCCGTCGCGCGCCTGTGGGACGCCCGCAGCCTGCTGTCGGGCTGGGATCCCGCCGACCCGGCCCCCGTGCGCGTGCGCAAGGGCCAGCAGGAGTCCCGCCTGCACCGCGCGGGGCGCGTCGACGAGATCCGCCTGGCCGTGCCCGCCACCGACGACGAGCCGGGCCACGTCGTCTACGTGCAGGGCCTGTTCACCTACCGCGCCGTCTCCCAGCCCAGCCGCAACGTGCCCCTGCTGCGGCGGATGCTGGTCAACCTGCTGGCGCGCCAGGACAGCCAGCCCGGCAGCTACCGCTACAAGGGCATCGGCAACGCCTTCGACTCCCTGCCCACCGAGTTCCTGTTCACGGCCAGCGAGGAGGAGCTGGCGCTGGTGATCGAGCGGGTGCTGGAGAGCGAGCAGCAGCAGGACGCCCGCGCCCAGGTCGTCCAGCGCCAGGGCGAGCGGGTGACCTTCGCCCTGGTGGCCATGCCCAAGTGGCGGTGGAGCGAGAGCATGCGCCAGCAGCTGCTGGAGCTGCTCAGCCGGGCGACGGGGGCCACCTACAGCGACCACGGCGTGTTCATGGGTCGCTTCGACACCATGCTGGCCCACTTCTTCCTGACCGGCGGCCGCCGGATGGACGCGGCGACGGTGGACGCCCTGGTGGCCCGCCTGGTCGACGTCGCCACGCCCTGGGTGGACCGCCTCTACTACCGCCTGGCCGAGCAGCAGGGCGCGGCCCGGGCCGCCGAGCTGGTCTTGCGCTGGGGCGAGGCCTTCGACGAGGACTACCGGCGCAACAGCGGCCCCGGACAGTCGCAGCGCGACATCGAGAAGCTCGACGCCCTCACCCCCGAGCACCCGCTGTCCGCCGACATCTTCGTCGACGCCGAGGGCTGCATCAACCTGCGGATCTACCAGGCGCGGGACGTGCTGCTGTCCGACATGCTGCCGGTGCTCGACGACTTCGGCCTGATCGTCATCGACCAGTACAGCAACGTCGTGCAGCTCAAGGACCGGCCGCCGATGGCGCTGGACACCTTCCGGATCCAGGGCGTCTGGGGCGTGACCGACGAGGAGCTGCTGGCCCGCTCCCCGATGCTGATCGACGGCATCGAGGCGGTCTTCGACAAGAAGGTGGACGACGACCTGCTCAACCGGGTGCTGCTGCGCGCCGCCGTGCCCTGGCAGGCCGTCGACCTGCTCCGGGCGTTGCTGGGCTACTCCCGCCAGCTCGGCATGGGCTACACCCTGGCCCGGTACCAGGAGCTGCTGCTCGCCCAGCCCGAGCTGGTCCACACGCTGTGGCAGCTCTTCCTGGCGCGCTTCGACCCCGACCGCGGCGCCGATCGCCAGCGGGCCTGCGCCCAGATCGCCGAGCGCTTCCAGGAGCTGCTGCGCACCATCGAGGATCACGACCAGGACCTGGTGTTCCGCACCCTGCTCAACCTGGTGGAGAGCACGGTCCGCACCAACTTCTTCCGCACGGACCGCGCCGAGTGGTCGATCGCGCTCAAGCTGGACCACGCCCGGGTGTGGAACCTGCCCGAGCCGCGGATGATGGCCGAGATCTACGTGCACCACCGCGTGGTGGAGGGCGTGCACCTGCGCGGCGGTCCCATCGCGCGCGGGGGCATCCGGTGGTCGGATCGCTCCGACTACCGCCGCGAGATCCTCGACCTGGTCAGCACCCAGATGGTCAAGAACGTGCTGATCGTCCCCGAGGGCGCCAAGGGGGGCTTCTTCCTCAAGAAGAGCGTGTCCGATCGCGACGAGCGACGCCGGCGCGCCGACGAGATGTACGAGCTGTTCGTCCGCGGGCTGCTCGACGTGACGGACAACCTGGTCGACGGCAAGGTGGTGCCGCCGCCCCGCGTGGTGCGCCACGACGGCGACGACCCCTACCTGGTGGTCGCCGCCGACAAGGGCACGGCCCACCTCTCCGACCGCGCCAACCAGGTCAGCCGCGCCTACGGCTTCTGGCTGGACGACGCCTTCGCCAGCGGGGGCAGCCACGGCTACGACCACAAGAAGGTGGCGATCACCGCCCGGGGCGCCTGGAAGCTCGTCGCGCGCCACTTCCGCGAGCTGGGGCGGGATCCCTACCGCCAGGACCTCACCTGCATCGCGATCGGCGACCCCTCCGGGGACGTGTTCGGCAACGGCGTGCTGGAGACGCCCCACCTGCGGCTGCTGGCGGCCTTCAACCACCTGCACGTCTTCCTGGACCCCGACCCGGACGCCGCGCGGGTCCAGGCCGAGCTGCGGCGCCTGTTCACCCAGGGCCTGGCCTGGGAGGACTTCGACACCCGCATCCTCAGCCGGGGCGGCGGCGTCTACAGCCGGCGGGCCAAGAGCATCCAGCTCAGCCCCGAGGTGCAGAAGATGCTGGGCACGCTCAAGGAGGAGCTGCCCGTCGACGCCGTGATCCGGCTCATCCTGCGCCTGGACGTGGACCTGCTGTGGAACGGGGGCATCGGCACCTGGGTCAAGGCCAGCACCGAGAGCCACCAGCAGGCCAAGGACCCGACCAACGACGAGCTGCGCATCAACGCCGACGAGCTGCGCTGCCGGGTGGTGGGAGAGGGGGGCAACCTGGGCTTCACGCCGGAGGCCCGCATCGAGTACGCGCTGCGCGGGGGGCGGCTGAACAGCGACGCCATCGACAACTCCGGCGGCGTCGACATGTCCGACCACGAGGTGAACCTCAAGATCCTGCTGGCGGGCCCCGTCCGGCGCGGAGAGCTGGACTTCGAGGCCCGCAACGCGCTGCTGGAGGGCCTGACCTCCACCGTCGTCGACCAGGTGCTGGCCAACAACGACGCCCACGGCCGGCAGATCAGCCTGGACCAGCTCCGCACGGAGCGGGACCCGCTGCACGCCTGGCCCACCATCCAGTGGGTCGAGGCCCGCGGCGGGCGGAGCGCGGCGGACCTGCACCTGCCCGGCGCGGACACGCTGCGGCGCCGGGCCACCCAGCGGCAGGGCCTGGTCCGGCCCGAGCTGGCGGTGCTCCAGGCCCACGTGAAGATGCACGTCTTCAAGGAGCTGATGGGGCAGGACGAGCGCCAGATCCCCGGCTTCGACGAGCTGGTGCGCGGCTACTTCCCCGAGCGGGTCCGGACCCTGCTTCCCGCCGAGGTGGACGCGCACATGCTGCGCAAGCACATCGGCATGACGGTGGTGCTGGGGCAGGTCTGCGCGGACGCCGGGGCCGAGTGGTTCCCCAGCGTGATGGAGCTGACCGGCGCCACCGCCGTCCAGGCGGCCGCCGCCTGGATGCGGGTGATGGCCCTGGTGGAGGCGTCCCGCCTCCGGCGGGCCATCGAGGCCGCCGTCCCGGGAGAGGAGGGCCGCTACCGCGCGTGGATCCGCGTCACGGACGCCGCGACCCACCTGGTCGCCTCCTGGCTGGCGGCGGGCGAGCCCGTGCCCGACCCGGCCGAGCTGGACGGCATCCGCGACGTGCTGGAGCGGCTGCCCCGCCTGCGGGGGGCAGCCCACAACGAGCGCCTCCAGCAGCGGACGAACGAGCTGCTGGCCCTGGGCCTGCCCGCCGAGCTGGCCGGCCAGGTGGCGGTCCTGGGCGAGCTGGCCGTGGCCCGCGAGATCACCCTGCTGCGGGGGGCCGGCGCCGGGGCCGGCGCCATCGTGCGCTACCTGGCCCTGGGCGAGGCCAGCCGGCTGCTGCCGGCGGTGCGGGCGCTGGAGGTGCGGCCGACCCGCGACCGCTGGGACCCGGTCGCCACCGGCATCCTGCGCCACCGCTACCTGGGCCTGATGCGCCAGCTCTTCGCGGTGGTGCCGCTGGGCGAGGACGTGGAGCGCCTGGGCGTCGACCGCCTGGCCCAGCGGCTGGCCCGCCAGGGCACGGGCGAGCTGGCCCGGCTGCAGGACATGATGGACCGCGTGCTGGGCGCGGACCCCGACCTGGCCACGCTCCTGGTGGCCGAGGAGCGGGTCCGGTCCTGGATCGCCCGCTACCCGCGAGGCTGAGGCCCATGCCGACCTGGATCCTGCTGCGCCACGGCGAGAGCGTGGCCAACGCCGGCAACTGGCTGGCCGGCCACGTCGACACCCCGCTCACCGAGCGGGGGCGCGCCCAGGCCAACGCTGCGGGCCGGGCCCTGGTGGACCAGCCGATCGCCCGCGCCGTGAGCAGCGACCTGACCCGGGCGGTCGAGACGGCACAGCGGGTGCTGGCGAGCTGGACCAGCGCGCGGGGCGAGGCGCCGCCGCCGCTGCGCCAGGTCCCTGCCCTGCGGGAGCGCCACACCGGCGACTGGGCCGGGCGTGACCGGGCCGAGCTGCGGGCCAGCGGCCAGATGGCGCACCTGACGAGCTGGTCGCTGGGCCCGCCGGGCGGCGAGAGCCAGCAGGCCCTGGCCCGGCGCGTGATCCCCGCCCTGGCCGACCTGGAGGCCGAGGGGATCGAGGGCCCGACGCTGGTCGTCGCACATGGCGGCGTGCTCCGCGTAACCCTGGCGGTACTGGACGGGACTCCGCGGGATCAGGTCGGTTTCTTCGGCCTGCCCAACGCCGAGCCCATCATTCGACAAGTGTCAACGGGAACTTTCGCCGCGTTGGCCCGTGCGCTGGCCGACGAGGTGGTGTAGACTCTGCGTCAGGTGTTGTCTTGACACGGCAACCCCTGGGGCATCCGCCCCGCCCCGTCCCCCCAGGGCTTCGCGCCCCGATCCGGAGGAACCCCATGAAGCGCATCCTCGCCTCTCTCGCCCTGCTCGCCGCCCCGATGACCGCCTCTGCCGGCGTGGGCTTCACGGCGCACCAGACCTGGGACCACGCCACGCGCACCCACGCGGGCACGGGCAGCGGCTGGGGCACCCGCCTGGACCTGCCCACCCTCGACATCGTCAACGAAGGCCTGGTCATCCAGCTCGGCGCCCTGGACCTGGTCGAGGCGCTGACCTACGAGACCGTCGACCTCAACGTCAGCGTCTTCAAGACCGTGAAGTCCGGCCCGGTCAACGGCGACTGGAAGGGCGTGCTCCAGCCCGGCGGCACCCTGGAGTTCAACAGCAGCGGCGGCTTCAACTTCGACCCGATGTGGATCGCCGCCATCGGCAAGGCCCGCATGGGCTTCCAGAAGGCCGAGGACTTCGGCTTCGGCCTGTACGTGGTCCCGGGCCTGGGCATCGCCTACGGCGCCGACGAGATCGACCTGGCCGTCTCCGGCGGCCTCCAGGTCAGCGCCTGGATGAAGTAGGCCCCGGCCTGCACCTGCGCGCCGCCCGCCCCCGGGCTGGCGCCCGACCCGGCCCGCCCTCGCGCGGGCCGGGCTCGTTTCCGGAGCATAGGAGGCGGCCATGGCCCTCGTCCTCGCCAGCGGCTCTCCCCGCCGCCTCCAGCTCCTGCGCGCCGCCGGCGTCGAGATCGTCGCCGTGCGCCCCCCCGACGTGCCCGAGGTCCCCGGACCCGGCGAGGGGGCCGTGGCCTTCGCCCGCCGCGTCGCCGCCGAGAAGGCCGCCGCCGTGTCCGAGGACCGGCACCTGGTGCTGGCCGCCGACACGGTGGTCCACCTGCACGACGAGCTGTTCGGCAAGCCGCGCGACGACGCGCACGCCGCCTGGATGCTCGGCCGCCTGGCGGGCCGCTGGCACCAGGTGACGACCGCCTGGGCGATCCGGGCCCCCGGCCGCCGGCCGCGGCTGCGCCACGCCACCAGCCGGGTCCGCTTCCGGCCGCTGTCGCCCGCCGACATCGCCCGCTACCTGGCCTGTGGCGAGAGCCACGACAAGGCCGGCGCCTACGCGGTGCAGGGCCAGGGCGCCGCCCTGGTGTCGCGGGTGGCCGGCAGCTACACCAACGTCATCGGCCTGCCGGTGGAGCCCGTCCTGGCCGACCTCGCCCGCCTGGGCCTGGCCCCCTCCTCCGAGCGCCCATGACCCCGGACCCGACCTCCCCCCGCATCGCCCAGCGCCTCGCCCTGGTGCAGGCCCGCCTCGACGCCGCCTGCGCCGCCGCCGGCCGCGACCGCGCCTCGGTCCGCCTGCTGGCCGCCACCAAGACCCGCACGCCCGAGGAGGTGGCCGAAGGCGTCCTCGCGGGCATGACCCTGCTGGGCGAGAACCGGGCCCAGGAGCTGCGCGACAAGGTCGACGCCGTCGCGGCCCTGCTGCCGCCCTCGGCCGCCGCGCCGCAGTGGCACTTCATCGGCGCCCTGCAGCGCAACAAGGTCAAGTACGTGGTCGGGCGGGCCAGCCTGGTGCACGCCGTCGACTCGCAGAAGCTGGGCGAGGCGCTGTCCGAGCGCGTGGTCGAGCTGGGCCTGTCCGCGCCCCTGGGCGTGCTGGTCGAGGTCAACACCGGCGGCGAGCAGAGCAAGGCCGGCGTGCCGCCCGAGCAGGCGCTGGAGCTGTGCGCCGCCCTGCGCGACCTGCCCGGCCTGGCCCTGCGCGGCCTGATGACCATCCCGCCGGAGACCCCCGATCCCGCCGACGCCGCCCGCTACTTCGAGCGCCTGGCCCAGCTGCGGGAGCAGGGCCGCGCGGGGGGCCTGCCGCTGGACGAGCTGTCGATGGGCATGTCGGGGGACCTGGAGGTGGCCGTGGCCTGCGGCGCCACCATCGTGCGCGTCGGCACCGCCCTGTTCGGGGCGCGTCGCACCCGCGGCTGAGGTCCGGCCCGCGGGGGCTTGACGCCCTGCGGGATGTGCTTTCATTACGCCCGTCAGACGCGCCGGGCGCCCCTCCGACCGCGGACGGTGCTCGTCCAAGGCCGGGAATGGCCCCCGGGCGCGCTGCACTGCGACTGTACGCACCTCGTGCGCCCGCGACCCACACCCGTGGCTTCCCCCACGTGTGCCTGGCCCATCCCACCCTGAACAGTCCCCCTGGAGGCCCCATGCTCCGCACCATCGCCCCCCTTCGCAACGACCCCTTCTTCCGCGCCTTCGACGAGCTGCTGGCCGAGACCGACGGCCTGCTGCGCGGCCCCCGCGCCTCCCGCCCCGGGCCGCTGGCCCAGGGCACCGTGCACGCCGCCCGGGTCAACGGCTACCGCGCCGAGGACGCCTACGTCCTGGTCCTCGAGGTGCCGGGCCTGACCGCCGACAAGGTCGAGGTCAAGGTCGAGGACGGCGCCCTGCTGGTCTCCGGCGAGGCGGAGTGGGCTGCGCCCGAGGGCGCCCGCCTGCTGCACCGGGAGCGCGCCGACCGCCTGCGCCTGGCCCGTCGCTTCACCTTCGCCGACGACGCCGACCTGGCCGGCACCAGCGCCGAGCTCAAGGACGGCCTGCTCACCCTGCGCGTGCCCCGCACGCTGCCCGTGGTGCGGCGCATCGAGGTCAAGGCGAGCTGAGCTCCCCCTCTCCACCCCCGTGATCCCGAAGGAGGCCCCATGGCCACCGTCCAGACCCCGTCCTCCCCGGACCTGCGCACCGCCCTGCTGCCCGTCGACCTGTACGAGGGCGACGAGGCGCTCGTCCTCCTGGCCAGCCTGCCCGGCGTGCGGGCCGAGGACCTCGACATCCAGCTCGAGGCCGACCGCCTCACGCTCACCGCCGAGCGCCACGAGCCCTCGCCGCACGGCGCGGACGAGACCGTGGCCACCCCGCTCTTCCGCGAGCTGGGCGGCGTGCGCTGGACCCGCCAGGTGCGCCTGCGCACCCCTGTCGACGCCGACCAGGTCCAGGCGAAGCTGGAGCACGGCCTGCTGCGCCTGACCCTGCCCAAGGCGCCCCAGGCCCGGCCCCGCACCATCCAGGTCAAGGCCGGGTAGTCCCCGCAGGGCCGGGCAGCCCGTGGGGCTTGGCCCTGCGGGCTGCTACCGGGCGCCCCGGATGACCTCCGCCACCGCGTCCCAGTCGGAGAAGCCGACGTTGACGTGGGCGATGGTCATGTCCGGGGCGATCACCATCCAGGTCGGGTAGCCGAACTCCTCGCCGGTGGCCGACAGGGCCAGGTCCGGCAGCAGGGCGTAGCCGTAGCCGCGGTCCCGCAGCACCGGACCCGACGGCTGGTAGGTCGCGACCCAGTCGTCGAACACCGCCTCGTCGGGCTCGGAGAAGGGCTCGGCCAGGCCCTTGCCGAGCAGGCTGACCACGACCACCTCGATGCCCTCGGCCGCCATGGACTGTACGAAGTCCTCGGCGGTCGAGGCCATCGTCCTGCACGGTCCACAGTCCGGCTGGGCGCTGTCGACGACCAGCCAGCGACCGTACAGGTCCCACAGGGCCAGCTTCTCGTCGCACTGGTCGCGCAGGCGGACGTTCGGCAGCACCGTTCCCAGCGCCAGGTCGTAGTCCCGCACCAGCGTGCCCGGGTCGTCGGTCGGCCAGCCGCAGGTGTAGGGCTCGGTGCGCGCGGGCCAGGGATCGGGCAGCAGGGTCTGTTCATCCAGCCACCAGGAGACGGTGCCGGCGGCCTGCAGCAGCATCGTGCCCGTCGTGCCGACCTCGCCCTCGCTCTCCCAGGACAGCGCGGCCCCCTCGCTGCGGCCGGCGTCGATGGTGCCCAGCTCCCCCATGGGCGACAGGCCGTAGCTGCCGCGGAAGAAGCGGCCGTCCTCGCTCCAGCCCCAGCCCTCCTCGCGCACGGTGGGCGGGTCGCTGACGATGGTCGCCGCGCAGTCCAGGCCCTCCTGGAGGGTGGCGTCGCCCACCAGGTGCAGCGCGCACTCGGGGCACAGGTAGTCCAGGTCCAGCACCTGGACCCCCTCCCAGGTGCGGCGGTAGCTGCAGTCGGCGTAGCCCTCGGCCTGGGCCGCGGCGTCGAAGGTGAGCGTCCAGGTGACCTCGGCCTGGGCGCGCCAGGCCGGGATGCTGCCCTCCTCGGTCGGGGTGCCG
The DNA here is from genome assembly GCA_023150805.1 of Myxococcota bacterium. Classification (GTDB taxonomy): domain Bacteria; phylum Myxococcota_A; class UBA796; order UBA796; family UBA2385; genus UBA2385. The sequence continues at coordinate 26,142 of JAKLKF010000096.1, forward strand.
GTGTAGCCGCCGTCGGCTGCTCCGCCGTCGCCGCCCCCGTCGCCGCCTCCCGGCGCCCCGGTGTCGTCCGCCGCGCCGCCCGTCGGGGGCGCCCCGCAGGCCAGGGCCAGGATCGTGAGCAGCACCGGACCTCCCGCGAGGCCGGGAGGGTGGGCCTCGCCCCCCCAGGTTAGCCCAGGCAGCCCCCGCAGGAGCCCGCATGTCCCGCTTCGTGCTGCCCGCCCACATCCCCGCCGACGGCCTGGTCGAGTGCGTCCCCAACTTCAGCGAGGGTCGCGACCCGGCCGTCATCGCCGAGATCACGGCCGCCGTGACCGCGGTGCCCGGCGTGAGCCTGCTCGACGTCGACCCGGGCAAGGCGACGAACCGCACGGTCGTCACCTTCGTCGGCGCCCCCGCCGCCGTGCTGGAGGCCGCCTTCCAGGCCATCCGCAAGGCCGCCGCCGTCATCGACATGCGGGGCCACAAGGGCGCGCACCCCCGCATGGGCGCCACCGACGTCTGCCCCCTGGTCCCCGTGCGGGGCGTCTCCATGGAGCACTGCGTCGAGCTGGCCCGGATGCTGGGCCAGGCCGTGGGCGAGGAGCTGGCCATCCCCGTCTACCTCTACGAGCGGGCCGCCACCCGCCCCGAGCGGGTGAACCTGGCCGACATCCGTGCCGGCGAGTACGAGGGGCTGCCGGCGCGCCTGGTGGAGGGCGGCGACGCGCCGGACTTCGGGCCCGGCCTGTGGGGCGAGGGGCCCGCGCGCACCGGCGCCACCGTGATCGGCGCCCGGCCCTTCCTGATCGCCTTCAACATCAACCTGAACACGCCCAACGTGAAGAAGGCGATGAAGATCGGCGCCCTGCTGCGGGAGAAGGGCATCTACCGCAAGGACGCGCAGGGCAACATCGAGCGCGACGCCGACGGCGTGGGGATCCGCGACCCCGGCATGTTCAAGGCGGTCAAGGCCATCGGCTGGTACATCGAGGAGTACGGTCGCTGCCAGATCTCGATCAACTTCACCGATCACACGGTCAGCCCCGTCCACCTGGTCGTCGACGCCGCGCGCCGCCTGGCCGACCAGGAGGGCGTCGTCGTCACCGGCTGCGAGCTGGTGGGCCTGATCCCGCTGGAGGCGATGCTGGCCGCCGGGCGGCACTACCTCTCGCGCCAGGGCCTGAACCCGGGCGCGCCGGACGCCGAGCTGGTCAAGGTCGCGGTGCAGTCGCTGGGCCTGTCCGAGCTGGCCCCCTTCGATTCCACCCAGCGCATCGTCGAGCACCGCATCGGCGGCGACGGCCCCCTGGTGCGCAAGACCGTGCGCGACTTCGTCGACACCCTGGCCAGCCGGGCCCCGGCGCCGGGTGGCGGCTCGGTCGCCGCCTTGTGCGGCGCGCTGGGCGCCGGCCTGGCGGCGATGGTCAGCCAGCTCACCACCGGCAAGGCCGGCTATGAAGCCGACAATGCCCGCCACGACCAGGCCGCCGTCCAGGCCCAGGCCCTGCGCGAGGCCTTCCTGGCCGACGTCGACGCCGACACCGCCGCCTTCGACGGGCTGATGGCGGCCTTCGGCCTGCCCAAGGGCAGCCCCGAGGAGAAGAAGGCGCGCAGCCAGGCGATCCAGGCGGCGACCCGCGTCGCCGTCGAGGTGCCGCTGCGCGTGCTGGAGCGCACCGTCCAGGCGCTGGACAGCGTCGAGGTGGCGGTCACCGGCAACAGCAACGCCCGCTCCGACGCCGGGGTGGCCGCCCTGGTGCTGCGCGCCTGCGCCGAGGGCGCCTTCTACAACGTCAACATCAACCTGGGCAGCTTCAAGGACGCCACCTTCGCCGCCCAGGCCCGGGAGCGCAGCCGCCTGGCCCTGGAGCAGGTGCAACGCCGCACCGACGCCGTCGGCGCCGCCGTGCGGGCCGAGCTGGCCGGCTGACCGCCCCTCGCCCCCGACTGGAGCGGCCCTGCCCGACCAGCGCCAGCACCGCGGCGCCCACCCCGAGGACGCCCACCTCTTCGGTCCGGCGGCCCTGCCCGCCCTGCGCGCCGCCACCGCCGAGCTGGGCTGGCTGCTCGGCCGCGGCTACGCCCCCGCCGCCGCGCTGACCCTGGTCGGTGACCACCACCAGCTCCACCGCCGCCAGCGGGTCGCCGTCGGGCGCAGCGCCTGCGCCCCGGCGGCCGCCGCCGCCCGCCGCGCCGCCACCGTCGACAGGGGAACGCTGGCGATCCCCGGGACCCCGGAGGGGGGAGGACC
>JAKLKF010000097.1 GCA_023150805.1 Myxococcota bacterium
TGGCTCCGTGAGCGCCCTGGTGGACGGTGCGGTTGAAGGTCAGGACGAGGGCACGCTCGGTGGTGACGCCCAGGAGCTGGGCGATCTCGATGGCGGCCCGCATGTGCTCGCCCCGGGCGGCTTCGGCGGCTTGGGCGTGCTGAAAGGCGAGGTGCCGACCGGCGGCCGCGAAGCGGGCAGCCCAAGGCTCGGCCCACAGGGGGGCGCCGTCCACGGGCTCCATGCTGGCGCGGGCGGTGACATCGAGGACCCGTGCCCAGCTCGGCCCGAAGAAGGAGGCGAAGGCGGCAGCGTCGGCCTGGTGCATGGCGGACAGCAGCCGGCCGAGGGCGCCCGACTTCTGCGTCCACTGGAGGATGCCGTAGCTGACACCGTTGCCGTCGAGGTTCTTCTGCACGGACCACCAGGTGCCCTCGTGGGCGCTGGTCTTGCGCAGCAGAGTGGGGATCCAGTCGGTGATGGTTTCGCTCACGGTGTCCTCCAACCTTCGGGTGGCCTTTCGTCCGGGCGGCGAGACAGCGGCCGCCACGAGCAGCAGGCCGACCGCCCCGGCGCCGAGCAGGAGCGGGGTGGTGTCACGCGGCACCGGCGAGCTCCTCGTCGCCTTCCTCGTCCGCGCCGGACAGCAGGTTCCGCGGGATCGCCCGCCCCCACCACCAGCGACCGGCCTCGGCCAGCTCGCCGAACTTGAGCCCCGACCCGGGTGCGGCGGCGAGGAAGGCCCGCCAGCCGGCCTCGGTGGGCGAGAGCACGGTGATCCCGGCCGTGCCCGACGCCGCCCCGGCGTTCACGACGCGAAGCCCAGCGGGGGCCATGACGGGGACGCGCTGGGCCTGAGCGTTGTAGTACGAGACCTTCGCCAGTCCGCCGACGATCCGCTCGCCTACGAGCCCCCACAGCCGCTCCACCCAGGCGTCGGGGGCCTGGGACCAGCCCATGCCCGGCCAGTCGCCCTGGTAGCGCAGCCGGTTCTCGGCGTGCTGCTCGACGGCGCGGACGGTGAAGCCCTCCTCGTCGGCGGGCCAGTCGACGCCGTAGTGCTCGGGCTTGAGCGAGGACAGCCGCCCGTCGTCGGACTTCACGAGCTTCCAGGCCGCCTCGCCGGCCGCGCGCAGGGCGATCTGCCCGTCGCGGCTGACCTGGCCGAACTCGACGAACTCGATCCGGTCGGCGTTCCAGGCGCTCGGGATGCCGACGCGCAGGCCCTCGTAGACCGGGCCGCCGCCCTCGGGCACGAGCACCGGCTGCTGCCGCACGATGGCGGCGTGCGCGGCCCAGGGCCACGCCTCGGGGTTCATCCGGGACAGGTGCTTCAGGCGCTCCTCGGCCTCACCGCGGAGGCGGGCGGCCTCGATGGCGTCGCGGGTGCGCTCGGCGCCCCGGAAGCGCGCGTTGATGGCCCGCAGCAGCTTGCTCGCCTCGCTGGCGATCTTCTTCTTCGCCTCGGCTTCCCGCTGGGCGCGCACGGCCTCGAGTCGGGCTCGGGTCTGCTCCGGGTTCCGGCTGATGAGGAGCAGGATCTCCTCGGGCCCCATGTCCATCTGGGCGCCGGGATTGTTGGTGTCGCGGTCCTGGCTCTTCAGGAGCTGCGTCATCCACCCGCGCTTGCCCTGGATGAGGTTGAAGCGCAGGCCGTCCTGCGAGCGGCGCGAGAAGTAGTAGTAGATCGCGATGGCGGACAGGGTGTTGCCCTGGCGCACGCCGCGCCCGTTGCGCTGCTGGAGGGTGGCCGGCTCCCAGGGCAGGTCCAGGTGGTGGATCGCACAGGTCCGGGTCTGGAGATCGATGCCCTCGTAGGCGATGGCGTTGGCGAGCACGACGTCGAACTTCGGCGATTCGCCGGCCTCGGCGTCCCCGTTGAACTCCCGTGCGATGCGCTGGCGGTCGGCGGCGGCGGGGGCGACCTCGGCGTTGAGCACGCCGATGCGGTCGGCGGCGATGCCCGCAGCGACCAGCGTGTCTTTCACCCAGCGGTGGGCGGCGACGTTGTCCACGAAGACGATGTGCCCGCAGGTCCGGTTGGCGAGCACGCGCTCGGCCAGGGCCTCGAACTTGGGCGAGCTGGGGTCGTTCACCGCGTCGGCGTTCTTCCAGGAGTAGCCCTCGTCCAGCTCGGCGTGGATGGCGACCAGGGCCATGCGGGCGAGCAGGCCCAGGATCTTCGCCTTGTCGGAGGGGTCGTCGCTCTTGAGCGCTGCCTCGATCTGGCGGACGTAGGCGTCGTACTTGGCGTCCTGGCCGGCGTCCATGTCCACCTCAACCATCTCGACCTTGGGCTCGGGCAGCTTCAGGCCGACCTCCTCGGCGCTGCTCCACAGCGGGTCTGAACTCGCCGTAGCGGAGGATCACGTCGCGCAGCTCGTGCAGGTTCTGGAAGCCGACGACGGCGCCGCGCTCCTCGACCTCCATGCTGGGCGTGACGACGGGCTTGATCTCGATGCGGAGGTAGCGGTCGATGAACTGCTCGGGGTCGCGGATGCCCATGCGCGACCAGGCGGCGGGATCGACGTACTGGATGAGGTTGTAGAACTCCAGGGGGCTGTTCTTGGCCGGGGTGGCGGAGAGCAGGACGATGCCGGTGCCGCCGGTCTTGCGGCGCACGGCGGCGCAGCGGAAGTCGAGCTGCCAGGCGCGCTTGCTGCCGTCGCCCGGGTTGCCCATGAAGCGGGGCACGCCGCCCTCGCGGTCCTCGGGCAGGTAGAGGTTCTTGAAGTTCTGGGCCTCGTCCACCATCAGCAGATCCACGCCGATGTCGTCCCAGGCGATGCCGGGGTCGTAGTCCCAGCCAGCGGCCAGCTCCATCTGCTGGGCCACCCAGGCGGCGATGCCCTCTTTCAGGATGGCCTCGTCGCGCTCGGAGAGCTTCTTGCGCTTGGCGGCGTTGCGGCGGCGCAGGGCCACCTCGCGCTGGATGGCCTCGGTCGCCTCCGCGTAGGCGCGCACGGCCTTCTCGTTCATCCGCGTGCGGCCCAGCGCCGTGTAGGTGAGCAGCACCACGTCGTACTCGCCGGCCTGGAAGCGGGTCCACTTCTCGGCCCGCTCCTGGGGCGTGTCCGTGTCGCTGGTCGCCAGGCCCTTGCGCTCGCCCCGGCTGATGGTCTTGAGCTTGGAGCCGATGACGGCGACGCGGTAGTCGGGCAGCACCCGGCGGAAGTCGGCCTCCCACTTCCAGACGATGGAGTTGGGGACCAGCACGACGGGCCGCTTGCACCAGCCCTCCTGCCGGGCCCGCGCGATGACGCCGATGCCGGTGTAGGTCTTGCCGACTCCCACGTCGAAGGCGAGCAGCCCGCCGCGGTTGGCGAGCACGCGCCGGGCGCCCGCGACCTGGTGGGGGTGCAGGCGGGGGCCGTCCTTCTTCCACCGCGCGATGGGCAGGGCCTCGGCGGCGTAGGAGGGGGCGACGAAGCCCTTGAACTGCCGGTTGTAGGCGTGCTCGACCTTGGCCCGGCGCTCGGGGGTGGCGCCCACCCAGCCCTTGAAGGCGGCGTCCCACTCGGCGGCCTTCTTCATGCGCGCCTTGTCGATGTCCTTCTCGCCCTCGTCGTCGTACTTCTTGGGCGGGCTGAACAGTGTCTTGTCGTGGTTCATCCAGCCGACCAGGAGCAGCACCTCGGGGTGCAGGTCGCGCTCCTTCTTGGACAGGTCCTCGTAGGCCCAGCCCTTCGGCGCCACGAGGCCGGCCGTGCGCACCAGCTCCACGTCGTCGAAGCCGTACTTGCGGCTCCAGGTCTCGTTGATCCACTCCGTCACGAGGTCGAGCGGCAGCCAGCCCTGGCGGGCCGAGACGCCCTCGATGTCGTCGAAGAGGGCCGGCGCGATGGCGGCGAGCAGCTTCTTGGCCTGCTCGTCGCTGCCGCGGGCCTTGGCCCGGTCGTACTTCGGCCAGAGCGAGCCGGTCAGGTAGACCTCGCCGGGCACGAGCTGGTCCCACTGGTCCCCATCGAGGAACCAGCCGGCGTCCAGCAGCTCCGCGGTGAGCCGCGCGGCCTCGAAGCGCCCGCCGATGGAGCGGTGGAAGGCCAGCAACTCGGCGACGGACAGCGAGCGGTTGCTCCGGTACAGCAGCTCGGCCTGGGCGGGCACGTCCTCGACCCGACCGGCGTAGCGAGGCTCGGGCCGGGGCGGGGCGTGGCGAAGGCCCTCGATGAGCCCGCCAGCCCGGTCGAAGGCGGACAGGAAGCGCTCGGCGCCAGTGGAGCCACCCCGGGCGAGCTTGACCAGCTCGACGTGGCCGTGGGGGTTGCCGTGGGTCTTGCGCCAGGCGGACAGCGCCTCGAACAGCTCGGGCCACAGCATCGGCGGCTCGTCGGCGCTCTCGGCGGCGACCAGGGCCAGGAAGCGGTCCACGCGCAGGCCGATGATGACTGCGGCGGCCAGCTCGCGGGAGAGGTGGGTGACCTCGGCGTCGGTCTGCCGGGTGACGCCGACCCGGCTGTCCCCGCGCGGGGACAGTCGCCCGGTCGGGAAGGTGATGACCTGGCAGTCCGAGCAGACGGGGCGCTCCACCAGGTCGGGCAGGCGCGTGAACTCGCCCATGACCTGGTAGCCCCAGCGCGGGGCCTTGGTCTGGTCGTCCTCGCCGGCGTCCCGACCGACCTCGCGGCCCAGGATGTGCCCGGGGAACTCCTCGAAGTAGCGGCCGGCCAGGATGCCCTGGTCGCCCGCGTCCACTTCGGACAGCTCGCCGCCGCGGGCCCGGAAGAAGAGCAGGTCCGTCACCAGCATGGCGCCGGGGAAGATCGCCTCGCGGCCGTTGGCGCGCATGGACGGCAGGCGGAAGGCGGCGGCCAGGTGGTGGCGCTTCAGCACCTTCTCGCGCAGGGCGACGAAGCCCGACGAGCGCGAGGTGAGGAAGCCGCCGGGCACCAGGAAGACACCGATTCCGTCGGGCGCCAGCAGGTCCAGGCCCCGCCGCAGGAAGTAGTGGTAGGCCATCTTCTCGCGGTAGGCCCGGTCGGGGTCCTCGGCGATGGAGGCGCCGCGGATGCCGTAGGGCGGGTTGCTCACGACGAGCTGGAGGCGACCCTGCCAGTCGGGCCCGCGCTCGCGCACCCACCGCTCGAAGGGGCCGACGAACAGGGCCAGGTCGGGACGAAGGGCGGCCAGCATCCGGCTCGAAAGGTCCGACCACTCGACGGCGTGCCAGGCGACGCGGGGCAGGTCCTCGAAGGCCCGCACCATGCGCCCGATGCCGGCCGAGGGCTCCAGCGCGTGGACCTCGCCGGGGGGCAGGAGCGGGCCGACGACGCGGGCGATCTCGCGGGCCACGCGGGTCGGCGTGTAGAATTCGTGGATGAGGCCGCGCTCCTCGGGGACCGGGAAGCCCGGCGGGAAGCGCCCGGTGGCCGTGCGGATCGAGAGCCCGCCCCAGCCCGAGTACCCGGTCAGGACGCGGCGCTCCTCGGCGGTGGCGGCGCGGCCCTGGGCGGCCAGGGCGGCGGCGACGGTCATGGCCGCGATGTTGGCGGCGGTGCGCTGGGCGGCGCTCCACAGCTCGGGCAGGTCCTCGGTCGGGACCTGGTTGGCGGCCTCGATGCGCCGCAGGAGCGGGGCGAGGTTGGCCTCGATGACGGCGACGAGCGCCGGGCGGTTGCGGTCGAGGAAGTCGTCGAAGTAGTCGGCGTCCACGCCCGCGGGGAGGCGGGCCCGGACGATGGGCACGATGCGGTCGAGGAGGGCGGCGGCGGGGGGCATGGAGCGCCGGCTTTCAGATGGGGGGACGCGCATAGGCAAGTCCTACCGCCGAAATGAGTTGACCTTGCCGTCGAATCGCTTGCCGCCACCACATTTCCTTACCGCCGTCCATGGTCCGCAGCCCCGTCGTGGGGGGGCCAGAGTGTTCTTCCCGGCGACATGCATTGTGTCGCCTTGGTTCCACGGCCAGGTGGTAGAGTCGGTATCGTCCTGGGTCGCATACGTCCGCTCGACGGCGGCGGGAAGCCTCCCGGTGGCAAACCGCAGAAGAAACCTCCAATCGGGCAGCAGTAGCCTCAACGAGCAATAAATGGAACTTCCATCTCTGATCCGAACGGCTGGCACGGTGCGCATCGTGTTCGCAGTCTTGGCCATGGTCAGCCCGACGGTCAAGACCGTTCGTTTCCTCTCCCGCACCGGTACCACCAGCGCCGATGTACTCCTCGATTTGGTTCCCCAGTTGGCATTCTACGGTATCGGTGTGCTGGCAGGGCTGGGACTTCGCCACATCGCCAAGCTTGTTGAGGCGCGCGAGTCCTTCTCGATTTGTGCGATCGGCCTTCTCGTTCTGGGTGTGTGTGCCTTCTGCGACTGCGGATGGGTATTTTCGGCCCCTGTAGCAGCCTTCGCATTCGTGCGCTTGCTCACGATGCGAAGCGAGTTCCAATGACCGCAGGCACGCACCCACGCGCGTCGTGTGGTGCACCATCCCGTTCCAAGCAGGCGACAGGATCTCACTCACGCTCCACCCCGCCCACCGACCGTCTCCAGCAGCTCCCGGTCCTTCTCGCTCAACTCGACCTGGACCGTGATCTTCACGCCCTTCCCGAGCAGGAAGGCGCCCCACACCAGCGCCCCGTAGGGCCCCAGCGTGAGCAGGTAGTCCAGCGTCGGCGTGCCGGCGGGCGGCGGCACCACGTCGCCGTCGCCGGCCAGGGCCCGCGCCACGCAGGAGCCCAGGACCAAGGCCGGCCCCAGCAGCAGAACGGGCTTCACGGCGCCGCCCCCATCTGCGCGGCAGCGGCCTGGATCGCCTGGGCGAAGGCATCGACCAGGGCCTTGTCCTTGGCCGGGTCCACCTCGGGGGCCTTCGCCTTCCGGCTCCGCGCCGGCTTGGGCTCGCTGTTCCCCCGGGGGAACGCGGGCGCCGCCGTCGGCCGCTCCAGCCCCAGCTTCTGCTGCCCGGCGGCGCAGGACTTCGCCGCTCGCGCGGCGGCCAGGGACACGCGCTCGCTGATCCGGCGCAGGGTGGTCACCACGTCGGGGCTCTCGCCCCGGCCGATGGCGTCGGCGGCCTGCTGGTAGGCGCCGGCCGCGCGGCGGATGTCCTCCAGGGCGGCCTTCTGCTCCTTGCCGGTGCAGAGTGGCGAGGCGGCGAGGGCCTGGGCGTGCTTGATGAGGCGCCCCGCCCGACGCAGCAGCTCGGGCGCGTCCGACGCGCCCCAGGAGGACAACGCCAGCTCTGCCAGGGCCTCGGCCTCCTTCTCGGTGGCGGCGGCGATCCGTGCGGCCGAGGTCGGGCCGGTAGGCGGCTCGGGGGTGGGCAGCGCGTCGAGCGGCGGCACGACGGTCACGCCTGGCAGGCCGCCCATGCCGAAGGCGCTGGCCACGTCGGCGGACACGGTGACGGCGGGGGCCTCGGCCGGGGCCTGGCCCTTGTTGAGCGCCCGGAGGTGTCGCTCGGCCTTGCCCTTCTCCCGGGCTCCGAAGCGCGCAACCACGTTGCCCGAGGCGTCGAGCACGTCGAAGCCGGCGTCGTCCTGGCGCAGCTTGTAGGCAGGGCCCGGCTTCGGCTGGTAGCGGGTGGTCGGGTCCTTGGGCTCGCGGGGCGGCCGGTAGGGGTGGACGGCGGCGTACTCGGCGTCCACGGCGTTGCGGCGCCGCGTGTCGCGAAAGCTGCACGCCTCGCTCACCAGGCCCACGACCAGCCCCATGCCGGCCTGGATCGCCTCGGCCAGCCCGTCGCGGGAGACGGACTCCTGGGCGGCCTTGGAGAACCAGCGCGGCGCCCGCTCGAAGGTGGCGGTCCAGCGGCCGTCCGTGCCGGACGCGAGCTTGAGCGTGCCGTAGGAGGCGACCTTGCGGGCCAGCACCATCGAGGGGCGGCCGTCGGTGCAGGAGAGCACCCCGGTCCAGGCCCCCCGCAGCGTGGCGGGGCCGGCCGGCGGCGGGCTGGCCTTCATCCAGGTGACCTCGGCCACCGCGGTGCCGGGCTCGATCTCCTCCTCGGGGGCGTAGGCCGGCGCCTGGCCCATCGCCGTGCGCCAGATCCGGGCGGGCTGCTTCTTGACCTGGTGGACGAGCACGTCGCGGTCATCGCGGCTGGCCCTCCCCCCGTCACCTCTCGTCACCACCCTTCCCCCGTCCGTTCCCCCCGCGCCATCATCATCCGACCCCCTCCCCAGATGGTGCGCCGATGCTCCCCCGCCTCCTCTTGCCCCTCCCGCTGATCATCTCCGGCTGTCTCATCAACACCGACCTCTACAACCAGCGGCGGGCCGAGCTGCTGGCGCAGGACAGCGGCTCTTCGAACGACGGCGGCGCGGCCGCGATCGATGGCGGGGCCTCCTCCACAGACGACACCGGCACCGCCACCGACGGTGGCTCCACCTCCTCCGACGGCGGCACGGCCGTGGTCGACGAGGACGGCGACGGATCCTCGCCGCCCGAGGACTGTGATGACGCTGACCCGACCCGCTTCCCGGGCGCCGCCGAGGGCTGGCTGGACGACGGGGTGGACAACGACTGCGACGGGGTCTCACAGGAGGCGCTGACCTGGGACGCGGCCTCGGCCACCACGGTGCTCGTCGGGGAGGCGCCGGGCGACGAGCTGGGCCGCCGGCTGGGCATGTGGCGGGAGGGCGCCTGCTTGCTGGTGGCGTCGACCTTCGCCCAAGGGTCGGCGGGCCGGGTGTACGCGATGCCAGCCGGTGCGCCCGGAACGCGCGAGGCGGCGTCGCTGGGCTGGTTCGATGGGCCCGACAGCTACCACTACCTGGCGAACGCGATCTCGGTGCGGTCGGACGGCCTGGCGGTGCTGGCGGCCCCCGCGGGCGCCGACGGTGCGGGAGCAGCGTGGCTGGTCGACGCGGCGTCCGCCTGCGCGGGGGACCGGGCGGTGGTGTCCGATGTGGCACGACTGCGCATGCAGGGGAGCGCGACCGGTGACTACCTGGGCACCGACGCCCGCTGGCTGCCGGACCTGGACGGAGACGGGGTGGAGGATCTGGTGATCACCAGCGCCACCGCGGCGTCGGGGGCAGGCCTGGCGGGCTTTGTGTACTCGCCTGCCCTGGACGGCGACGATCTGGTGGTGGACGACGCCGACGTCGTGGTGACCGGGGAGCGGGAGGGCGCGGGTCTGGCGATGGTGCAGGCAGCGGCCACGCGCGAGGGGGACTACCTGTTGTTCGCGCAGGAGGGGCACGCAAGCGGCGGTCACGCGATCGCGCGGGTGCCGGCGGCGGAGCTGCGGTCGGGAGCGGTGGACGAGCTGCTGGACGGGGCCATCCTGTCCTGGTCGGAGGATCTGGCCTGGCTGGAGGTGGTGGGGGACACCAGCCACGACGGGAACGACGACTTCGTCGGGGGCGTGTGGACCTGGTCGCTGTGGGGTGTCTCGGACCTGGTCGGGACCTACGAGGAGACCGCGGGCAGCACCCGCTTCACCTACGACGCCGAGGGGGAGTGGCTCACGGGTTTCACCGCCCTGGGTGACGTGGACGGAGACGGACAGGGCGACCTGGCCATGCGGGCCGAGGACTGGCCGGCCCAGGCCGAGCAGGGGACCCTGGCGCTGGTGACAGCGTCGGATCTGACGCCGGCCAAGACCCATGACATGGAGGCACGCCGCCTGCGCGCACAGGGGGCGGAGGCCGGCGACTCCTTCGCCTACGGTGTGGTCCCCGTGGGCGACATCGACCTGGACGGTCGGGCAGACCTGGCCGTGTCCACCTACGGCTCCGACCTGGCCGGCGCCTCGTCTGGCGCGGTGGTCTTCCTTCCCCTGCCCTACTGAGCCGGCCGCCACTGCTCGCCGTCGAGGACTTCGACCCGGCCGCGGCCCTCCATCTGCGTGGCGGCGCGCAGCAGCCAGGCCCGCGCGACCTGCTCGCTGCCGGGGGCGATCGCGTAGGCGACGATGGGCTCGGCCGCGCGCTGCGGGTCGAGGCCCCAGATCAGGCGCGCGGCGGGCCGCCAGCCCGCGGGGCGGTCGTGCTCCATCCAGCTCCAGGTGCCCAAGCCGACGGTGGCGCCCAAGGACCGGGTCAGCGCGCCGATGCTCTGTCCGGTGAATGCCCGGTCCCGGGAGAGGCGCAGGACCTGGACGGTGCCCAGGCCGGCGGTGTCGACCACACGCAGATCTGTCTCCCAGGCCATGGCGCCGATGTCGTGCAAAGCGACGACGGCGGCCGGATCGGTCTGGGCGAGCGCCTGCGCGAGGTGGACCTTGGCGTCGGCGATGTAGAGGGCGCGGCCCGGCATGAATGCGTGCGCCTCGTATGCGCGGCGGCCTGTGGCCTGCAGGGCGGCGAGGGCGAGGGCGATCAGCAGCAGGCCCTCGACCCACGGGCGCCGGCCCGGCGGGCGGAAGCTCCAGTCGACGGTGGCGCGCACGGCGAGGAGCACTGCCCAGGCGACCAGCCAGGCCTCGTAGCGGTAGTACCAGCCGATGGCGCCAAAACCCAGGTGCAGCGCGGTCGTCAGGGCCAGCAGGCGGGCGCGCGCCGAGCCCGCGAGCGGCCCGCCGCGGGCGGCGTCCAGGGCCCAGACCAGCGCGGCAGGGAGGATGAGCAAACCTCCCTGCGCGACGTTGGCCCAGAGGTTCTGTAGGGCGTGGCCGTCGAGCGGCTTGGACTTCATCAGCAGGCCGGCCGGCAGGGGCGGCAGGTCCAGCGCCAGGCTGAAGGCCGCGAAGGCGGCGACCGGCAGCGCCGCCGCCAGGCCGACGCGCAGGGCAGCCCCCGGGCGGCCCGCCGACAGCGCCAGCGCGGCCCAGGCCACCGCCAGGAACAGCCCCTCGAAGCGCGTCGCCACCAGCGCAGCCAGCAGGATCAGCGCGAGCGTCCCCGGCCCGCGGCCCTGTCCTCGCAGATCCGCCACCGCCGCTGCGCCGCAGGCCAGCGTGAGCGCCACCTGCAGGCTGTGCTCCATGCCCAGGGCGGCCATCGCCGGCAGCGGCGTCAGCGCGGCGACCAGCGCCAGCCCGGCCAGCCTCGGCAGCGGGCGCAGGTCGGGGCCGAGCAGCCGGTCGGCCACACCGACGGCGGCGACCGAGGCGAGGCTGGCCAGGACCAACGCGACTCGGGGCTCGTGGCCGACGAGGGCCATCCCGAGCGCGAGGAGCAGGCTCCACAGCGGGCTGCTGCTGGCGGAGGCGGGCTCGCCCGGGTTGACGCCCCAGGTCCCCTCGTGGGCCAGGCGCCAGGCCAGCTCCAGGTGGATGTAGGTGTCGTCGAGCGGGTAGATCCACTCGCCGCCCGTCTGCGCCGAGCAGGCCAGCACCAGCGCGACGAGCGCGGCCAACATGCCCAGCCCCACCAGCCCGGTGGGCGCCAGGCGGGCGAGGACCGGTCCGGGCTGCGCGATGGGGACCCCGAGACGACAACGCCCCCCGGGGAAGCGGGGGGCGCTGGGCTAGGTGGCTCCGGCTGCTGGACTTGAACCAGCGACCTAGCGGTTAACAGCCGCTTGCTCTACCGACTGAGCTAAGCCGGAACGTCGCTGGCCTCCTAATCCCCCCCCGGCCCGCCCGTCAACCCGTGGCGGCCTCCCCTCCCGCCGCTGCCACCTACAGCGAGCCGATGTAGCGCTGGGCGACGCCCTGCTGGTCGCCGGTGAGCTCGCCCTGGGGCTCGCAGCTGGTGTAGCTGCAGATGGGGTACGGGAACATCAGGTTGTCGCCGAGCTTGGTCTCGCAGGAGGACCAGGTGCTGCACTGCTCGGTGTCGCCCAGGGCGTCCCAGTAGTTGTAGCTGGACTCGACGGGGTGGAAGAGGCCCATGAAGTGGCCGCACTCGTGGGCGGCGGTCTCGCCCATGAGCCGGATCTCGTCGTCGTTGAAGGTGCCGTTGCCGCCGGCGTGGGCGAGCCAGGAGAGGCTGACGTAGGTGTAGCGGTTGGGCTCGATGGAGCCGGGGATGCCGCCGGCGAGGCCGTAGAGGGTGCCGTCGCCGTCGTAGGTCTCGCCGACGATGAGGATGAGCTCCTGGCCGTCGAACTGCTCGGCGTTGGCCTCGACGTCGGCGCTGCCGTTCCAGACGAAGCCGAGCTCGGCGTCCAGCGTGCTCTCGTGGTAGCTCTCGACCAGGTTGAGGCCGTAGGCGCCCCAGACCTCGCGCCAGCGCTCGACGGCGCCCTCCATGGCGGCGACGACGGCGGAGTCCTGGCCCACGCCGTCGGCCCAGACGATGCGCACGCGCACGTCGGCCCGGTCCAGCGCGCCATCGGCCTTGGTCAGGGTGGTGACCTCGACGTCGGCGTTGCCCTCGTAGTAGCCCTGGTTGTCGATGGTGCTGACGAGCGCGGTCCAGGTGCCCTGCTGCAGGGGGCCGTCCTGCTCCCGCACGGGCCAGTTGAGTGCCATGACCTTGCCGTCCCAGAAGAAGGCGGAGGTGAGGCTCTCGTCGCTGTCGTACCAGTCCTCCCAGTAGAGGACCTCGTCCCCGTCGGGGCCGTAGAGGGCCTCCAGGGTGGGGTAGCTGCCGGACTCGACGGTCACCAGGAAGGCGCTGGTGCCGGCCCCGACCTCGACGGGGACCTCGACGTAGCCGTCGCGGTCGCTGCTGTCGCCGTAGTTGTCCCGCGACAGCATGCTGCCGCCGCCGCCACCATCCCCGGTGCCGCCGTCGTCGCCGTCATCGTCGTCGTCGCCACCGTCGCCAAAGACGTCGCCCAGGGCGCCGTCACAGGCGGTGAGCAGGCCGAGCGCCAGGATGGATCCGTAGAGGCTGCGCATGGGCTACTCGGCCGCCGGCGCGGGGGCGACGACGGGCAGCTCGGCCAGGGCGGCGATCTCGGGGGTGGCGGCGCGGGCGACGCGGCGGCGCATGCCCTCGGGGTCGGGACCCTCGGTCAGCGCCTTGGTGGCGACGGCCTTGGCGACGGCGACCGGCATGGCGTCGAGCTGGCCCATGGCCAGGATGGCCAGGCCGCGGGTCTCGGGGCTGGTGACCCACAGCTCCAGGGTGGGCTGGGCGGCCTCGGCGTGGTTGACCATGACGCAGCGGGCGGCGCGCATGCCGACCCAGGCGGGCTGCTCGGCGTGCTCGATGAGGAACAGGTAGGTGCCGAGCGGGTCGGCGCTCATGGCGTCGAGCTGGTCGCAGGAGAGCGACTCGTGCCGCACGGAGAGGGCGCGGTAGACGGCGTCCTGCTCGGCGGTCGGGGTCACGCCCGCGGGCAGGGGGCGCTGTTGGGCGAGGGCGGGGCCGGCGACCAGCAGGGCGAGGGGCAGGGCGAGGTGGATCACGAGGGCCTCCTTCACGGGACGAGGGCCTGGAGGGCGGGGTGGCGGGACTTGGGGACGCGGGCGCTGGCGTCGGCGGCGTGCGGGCCGGCGAGGGCGGCGGTGGCGACGGCGAGCGCGACGTCCTCGGGCAGGAGGTCGAGCTGGTCGAGCACGAGCAGGGCCAGGCCGCGCGTGTCGGCCCCGCCGACCCAGGCGACCAGGTCGGCCTGGACCTCGGCGCCGTGGCCCTGGACCAGGCAGTTGGCGGCGCGCATGCCGGCCCACGGGGGCTGCTGGGCGCGGTCGACGACCTCTCGCAGGGTCTCGACGGGCGTGGGCGAGAGGGCCTCGACCTCGGCGCAGGTGGGCTCGGGGTCGCGCACGGAGAGGGCCCGGTAGACGGCGTAGCCGGCGTCGGTGGGCGCCAGCGGCTCGGCGGCGGCGCCCGGCGCCTGCTGGGCGAGCAGCTCGGCCGGCGTCGGCGGCAGGCCCGCGTCGACCACGCCGGCCTGGGCGGGGGGGACCTTGCCGCCGTTGCAGGCGAGCGCCAGGAGCAGCGAGGTGATCACAGGGTCCCCGTGTAGCGGTGGCTGACGCCGGTCTGCCCGTCGGTGAGCTGGTCCTGGGCGAGACAGCTCGTCCAGTCGCAGACCGGGTAGGGGAACATCAGGTTGTCGCCCAGCCCGCCCTCGCAGTCGCCCTGGCCCTGGCAGGCGTCGGTGTCGTCGAGCGCGTCCCAGTAGTCCCAGGTCATCTCGACGGGGTGGAACAGGCCCATGTAGTGGCCGACCTCGTGCGCCAGGGTCTCGCCGAACAGGCGGACGTCGTCGTCGCTGAAGCTCCCGTCGCCGCCGGCGTTGGCCAGCCAGGAGACGACGACCAGGGCGCGGCCGGTGTGGTCGAGGGTGCCCGGGATGCTGCCGGCGATGCCGTAGTAGTCCATGCCGCCGTCGATGGTCTCGGCGATGAGCACGGTGACCTCGCTGCCGCTGGCGTCCTGGGCCAGGTCCTCGTGCTCGCCGGACTCGCCGGGGAAGGCCTGGTCCGTGCTGTAGGCGCTGGACTCGTAGCCGGCGTCGAGCGACAGGCCGTAGGGGCCCCAGACCTCCTCCCAGCGGGCGACCGCAGCCTGCACGCCGGCGCTGACGACCTCGTCCTGCATCAGCCCGTCGGCGTACACGATGCGCGCCTTGACGACGCCGTCGGACAGGTCGGGGTCCTGCTTGAGCTTGAGCACGGCGTCGACGGTGGCATCCGTGTAGTAGCCCTCGTTGTCGACGACCCCGACCTCGACCTGCCAGGTGCCGGCGCTGAGCTCGCCGTCCACCGAGCGGACGGGCCAGTTGAGCACGGTGTCCCGGCCCTCCAGCCAGACGGCGCCGGTCAGCGACTCGTTGCCGTACCAGTCCTCCCAGTACAGCACCAGCTCGCCGTCCGGGTCGTAGATGGCCTCGACCGCGACGAGCTGGCCGGAGGTCGCAGTGAGCTGGAAGGTCTCCTGCCCGTCGATCTCGACGTCGACCCGCGCCTTGCCGTCGCTGCTGTCGACCGAGAAGCTGCGCGTCTCCAGGTCGCCGTCGAACTCGCTGAGCACGTCGTCGAGCAGGTCGCACGCGCCCAGCAGCGGCAGCGCCGCCAGGGCGAGGGGTCGGAGGAGGCGGGTCATGGGGGCTCCGAGGTCGGGACCAGGGTACCTCGCCGGGCGAGGCTCCGCTGGCGACCCGGCCAGGCGACGGCCGGCGACGGGCCGGCATTCGGACCCATGGCAGGCGGCCCGCCGTCCTCGTGCCCGCCGCCTCAGCGGGTGCCCGTGTAGCGCTGCACGACCGCGCCCTGCTGCGCAGTGAGCTGGTCCTGGCGCTCGCAGTCGGCGTCGTAGCAGGTGCGGTAGGGGTACATCAGGTTGGTGCCGAGCTGGCCCAGGCAGTCGCCGCTGCTGCCGCAGGACGGCGTGTCGTCCAGCGCGTCGCCGTAGCCGCTGGGGTTGCCGTAGCCATCGAGCTCGACGGGGTGGAACAGGCCGACGAAGTGACCGACCTCGTGGGCCATGGTCTCGCCCATGCCCTGGATGTCGACCGCGTCGAGCTGCCCGTCGCTGCCGGCGTGCAGGAGCCAGCCGACGGCGACCACGGCGCGCGCGGCCGGCGCCAGGGGGCCGGGGATGCCGCCGGCCTCCCCCAGCACGCCGTTGCCGGCGCCCCCGACCGACTCGCCGACCACGACGACCAGCTCCTCCTCCTCGCCGTCGGCCTTGAGCGCCTCGTACTCCTCGCTGCCCAGGCTGGGGTGGTCGAGCGTGTCCGACAAGCCCTCGGCGGTCTCGATCCGGGTCTGCAGCTCCACGCCGATGCCCTGGTAGACGGCCTGCCAGGCGGCCACGGCCTGCTCGACCGCGGCGGCCAGCGCCTCGTCCCCTGCGACCTCGGGCGCGAGCACGACCCGGGCGCTCACGCAGCCGCTCTCCAGCCGGCTGTCGCGGTTGGCGTGCACGGCGACCTCGATCTGCACGCCCTCCTGCGGGGCGCCGGAGTTGCCCAGCACCGACAGCCCCACGGTCCAGGTGCCGGCCTCCAGCTCGCCGTCGACGTCGCGCACGGGCCAGTTGAAGGCCGTCTCGTCGTGCAGCGGCAGCACGCCGCTGGACAGGAAGCTCTGCCCGTACATCCAGTCGCCGACCTCGGCGGGGTCCTGGCCCGAGGGGTCCGAAAGCTCGCTGACGTAGACGTAGCCGCCCTCGGCGCTGCGGGCGGAGAGCAGGAAGGAGCGCGTGCCGGCGGGCACCTCGAAGGTCAGGCGCGCCGTCTCGCCCGTCGACGAGATCGTGTCCGAGGTCAGCCCCAGCGACTGGCTGCAGGCGCTGCCGCCGTCGTCGTCCTCGTCCTCGCCGCGCCCCCCGCAGGCGGACAGCAGCGCGAGGGTGATCGCGACGGACCGGGCCGGGCGCGAGAGAGGGAGCGGGCGCATCGGGCCTCCACGGCGGGCGCAGCATAGACCCGGGCGAGGCCCCTGGCGGCGGAGGTGAGCATGGCGAGCAGGCGGACCGGCGCGGCGGCGGAGCGCGAGCAGCGGGTGGCCGAGGTGGTGGCCGGGTGGCTGGACCGGCAGGGCCTGCCTCCCGGCGGCGATCGCGTCCTGGTGGTCGACGACGAGGACGGCGGCGTCGAGCGCGCGGTGGCCGGTGCGGGCGGCAAGCTCCGGGCCTGGCGGCGGCGCGCCTGGGAGGGGCGGGCGGCGCGGCCCTGGCCAGCCGAGGACGAGGTGGACCTGGCGCTGGTGCGGCTGCCCCGGGGCTGGATGGACCTGGCGATGCAGCTCGACGCGACCTTGTCCCGGCTTCGCCCGGGCGGGCGGTTGTGGCTGTACGGCGGCAACGACGAGGGCATCAAGTCGGCGCCGCGCCACCTGGCCGAGGCGACCGGCGGGGCGATGACCGAGGTGGAGACGCTGTGGATCAAGCAGCGCACCCGCATCCTGGAGGCGCTGCGCCCCGAGGGGCTGTCGCTGCGCGGCGCGCTGGAGGCATGGCGAGAGGAGGTGGCGCTCGACCTGCCCGGCGTGGGGCCGCGCACGGTGGTCAGCTACCCCGGGCTGTTCGCCCACGGCCGCCTGGACGAGGCCAGCGCCTTGCTGCTGTCGGTCCTGCCGCCGGTCCCGCCGGGCGCGCGGGTGCTGGACTTCGGCTGCGGGGCCGGCGCGCTGGCGATGGCGGTGGCGGCGCGCCAGCCCGTCGCGAAGCTGTTCCTGTGCGACGTCGACACCGTGGCCCTGGTCGCGGCCCGCCAGAACGTGCCCGGGGCGCAGCTCCTGCTGGGAGACGGCTGGGGCGCCGTCGAGCTGGGCGCCCGCTTCGACCTGGTGCTGAGCAACCCGCCCCTGCACCGCGGGCACGCCGAGGATCGGGGCACGCTGGACGCCCTGGTCCAGCAGGCGCCGCTGCGGCTGGTGGCGGGAGGGCGCCTGGTGCTGGTCACCTGGAAGGTCGCCGGCATCTCCGCCATGCTCGGCGAGCGCTTCGACAAGGTGGACCTGCTCGCCGACGCGGGGGGCCACCAGGTCTGGCAGGCGACCGCCCGGTAGCCCCGACCGCCACCGTCAACGCAGGGCCTCGCAGGCCACCGGGGCGCCGATCGCGCAGGTCGTGGCCCCTTCGCTCGGGTCCTCCCCGCGCCCGGCGGCCAGCGCCCAGGCGATCATCTTGGGCAACGCGGCCACGGCGGCGCCGGTGTGGTCGGCCCCCGCGCACTGCACGTGCTCGATGCGGTAGCCCTGGGCGCACAAGGCGAGCACGTCGTCGTGGGTGGGCTGGGGCCAGGCAAGCTCGTCGCGCTCGCCGGTCACGACCAGCACCGGCGCCGTCGAGCCCCGCGGGATGGCGCTGTCGCGCAACACCCCCTCCCCCAGGTAGCAGGACCAGGGCAGCAGCGCCTCCGACCAGTCCCCGCCCGCTGCTGCCGCCGAGAGGAAGGCCGGGGTGAAGATCTGCTCGGGCGCTTCGGCCGCCTGGAAGGCGTCGTCCCAGCCCTCGCACTCGGAGGCCAGGGCCTCGGGCACGGTGGCGTCGAAGGGGGCCAGGATCACCTCGGAGACCGGCGCCACGCCCTCGTGCCAGGCGGCGCCGGTCACCAGCGCGGCGGTGATGGCGCGGGTGGTGTCGGAGGTCGTGGTGGCGCCCAGGGTGGCCAGGGCGAGCGGGTCCGTCGCGGGGATCGCGGCGACCACGCCGGCGATCTGCACCTCGGGCAGGTACTCGGCCTGGTAGCGATCGGCCCACAGGCTGGTGAAGCCCCCCTCGCTGGCGCCGAAGATGACGGTGCGGGACGGGTCGGCGGTGACGGTGACCCCGTAGGTGGCACCGTCGTCGAGGAAGCGCAGCAGGGCGCGCACGGCGTCCAGGCCGACCACGGCGCCGGGCTCGGCGACGATCCAGGGGTGCAGCTCGCCCGAGGGCTCGCCGACACCGACCAGGCCCAGGTGGTCGGGCGCGGCCACCGCGAAGCCGTGCGCCGCCAGCAACAGCGCGTAGGCGCCGCCGGTGATGCCCAGCGCCGTCGGCGCGCAGGCGTCGTGGAAGCCGGTGGTGGGGTGGTTCCACAGCATCACGGGCAGGGGCGCGCCCGGGTCGGTGTCCGGCAGGGCGATGTAGCCGCTGACCTCGACGTCCTGGCCCTTGTCCTGGCTGCCGTAGCGCACCCGCCAGGCCCGCACGCCGTAGGGCACCGGCGTGAGCGCCTCCAGGCCCACCAGGTCGAGGATCTGGTTGACCGTGTCGACGTCGTAGGACAGGTCGGTCGCCTCCTCCACCGCGACCAGCGACCCCATCGGGTCGAGGGGGCGCCACGCGTAGGGCGAGAGGCCGCAGCCGGAGACCGGCAGGTCGGGCACGAGGGGCGCCGTCGCGCCACCGTCCCCGGCTCCTCCGCCGTCCGCGCCCCCGTCGTCCCCTCCCCCATCCGCGGCGCCGGCGTCGCCGGGGCCGGCCGCGCTCGTGTCGTCGTCGCCGGCCGCGCAGGCCAGCAGCAGGCTCAGCAGCAGCATGGAACCCTCAGGCGTAGCGGTTGTAGCGTCCGTCGCGCAGGAAGCCCACCAGGGTCATGCCCGCCTTGTTCGCCAGGTCCACCGCCAGCGAGGAGGGCGCGCCGACCGCGACCAGGGCCGGCACGCCGGCCATCCACGCCTTCTGCACGATCTCGAAGCCGGCGCGCCCGCTCACGACCAGGATCCGTTCGCCCACCGGGACACGATCCTGCCGCAGCCGCCAGCCGATGACCTTGTCGACGGCGTTGTGCCGGCCGACGTCCTCGCGCACGGCCTCCAGCTCGCCCTGCGGCGTGAACAGCGCCGCGGCATGCAGGCCTCCGGTGCGCGCGAAGGCCGCCTGCCCGGCGCGCAGGCGCGCGACCAGCCCGAAGATCACGTCCGGGTCGGGCTCCAGGCGGCCTGGCAGCGGCGGCGCCTGCAGGTGCACCCGGTCGATGCTGGCCTTGCCACACACGCCGCAGGAGCTGCTGGCGAACAGCTCGCGGACCGCGCGCTCCCGGCGCCCGGCGGGCACGCCTGGCGACAGCCGCACGTCGACGGTGTTGCCGCGCGGATCGGCCGGGTCGTCGACGTGGGCCATGGCGACGATGTCGTCCGCCCCGTCGACCACCCCCTCGGTCAACAGGAAGCCGGCGACCAGGTCCAGGTCGTGCCCGGGCGTGCGCATGGTCACCGCCAGGGGCCGCCCCTCCAGGCGCACCTCCAGGGGCTCCTCGACGGCGACGAGGTCCAGGTCCTCGACCTGCCCCGTCCCGTCCACCACGCGCCGGGCGCGAGGGCTGACCGCCGCGCCTGGGTCCGCGCCCTCTCCCGACGAGGCGGGCGCGCCCGGCAGGCCCGACCAGCGCCCGCCCGACCCGCTCAGAACCAGGGGCTCGGCGAGTAGTCGGTCGTGTCGATGGCCAGGATGGTCATGTCCGGGCCGATGTGCACCACGGTCGGGATGTAGAAGTCCTTCTCGTAGTAGGGCCACACCTCGTAGCTGCCGTCGTTGAGGACGGGGACGGTCTCCAGGTCGTGGTCCTCCATCCAGTCCACCAGGTCGTCCTGGTCCGGCGGGTTGTCCTGCAGGTCGCCGACCAGGATCTCGATGGCCTGGAAGCCCTCGGGCCCGTACTCGTCCTGCTCGCCCTGGACCGTGTCGGCGAGGTCCTGGCAGGGGCCGCACCACATGGCGCCGAAGGCCAGCATGATGTGCTGCCCGCAGAAGCTGTAGAGGTGGACCTCCTGGCCGTACTGGTCCTCGAGCGTGAAGTTCTCGACGACGTCGCCCACGCCCCAGGTGTCGTAGTAGCCGTTGGATCCGCCGGTCATCTCGCCGGCGTCCGGGGGCTCGGCGCAGGCGCCGACGTTGTACCCGCCCTCGGCGTAGGTCAGCGAGTAGGGGTTCGTCGGGCTGGTGCCGTTGGTCACCTCCTCGCCGTCCTGCTGCCCGTCGCCGTCGCTGTCGGCGTCCGACGGGTCGGTGCCCAGCTCGTCCTCCTCGGCGTCGGACAGCCCGTCGCCGTCGCTGTCGGTGTCGCCGCCCCCGTCGCCGTCGTCGTCCTCGTCGTCCTTGTCGGACTCCAGGCAGGCGGTGGTGAGGACCAGGGGCAGCGCCCCGAGGAGGAGGAGGTCACGAAGACGCATGGGGACTCCAGGGTGGGGCCGGAGCCCCGGGGGGGAAGGGAACGCCGCCGCCGGGCGGCGCACGGAAGGGCGCCGAGGCTACTCCCCGGTCTCCTCGAGCATCAAGTCCTCGGCCATGCCGGCCAGGTCGTCCATCGGCTTGTAGTGGTTGACGTTGCCGGGGGCCGACAGCAGCTCCAGCTCGGGGCTGAACAGGTACATCGAGGGGTAGGCGGGCGCGATGTTGATCCAGAGCTCGTCGTCGGCGAAGACCGGGACGTAGGGGTCCTCGTAGTCGTCGTACCAGCCCTCGATGTCGTCGAGCTCGGGCACCGCGCCCTGGGCGTCCTGCACCAGCACCGTGATCCAGTAGATGCTCTCGCTCTCCACCAGCTCCTTGATCTCCGGCCAGGTGCCGTCGAAGCCGTAGTCGTCGCGTCCGCCGGTCAGCCAGCTCGCCAGGCCGTTGCAGGGCCCGCACCAGATGGCCGACACGTCGATCATCACGTACTTGCCCTGGCCCGCGAAGTCGTGCAGGTCGACCTCCTGGCCCCACTGGTCCACCAGGACGTGGCGCGGCAGGAACTGGCCCTCGTCGGCCTCGAAGTCGTCCCAGTCGGTGCTCTCGAAGGCGTCCTTGTCCGGCTGGTAGGGCCAGTAGCCCTCGTAGATGCGGCTCTCCTCGTCCAGCGGGTCGGTGCCCTCGACGTCCTCCCAGGAGTCCCAGTAGCTGTCCCCGTCCGTGTCGGCCGTGACCGGGTCGGTGCCCATCTCCGCCTCGACGCCGTCGTCCAGCCCGTCGCCGTCGCTGTCGGCGTTGTCCGGGTCCGAGCCCAGCTCCTCCTCCTCCTCGGCGGAGAGGCCGTCGCCGTCGGCGTCGTCGTCGCCTTCGTCGTCCTTCTCGCTGCAGGCGACGAGGGACAGGCCGAGGGACAGGCTGAGGATCAGCGGGAAGCGGGACATGAGGGGCTCCGACGACACGAGGGAGGGGCGCGCCCAACGGCTGGCGCCGCGCGCGCAGTGGCTGGCCGCCACAGATTAGCGCCGGCTGTGGCCACCGGCGGACGGATTTGTCACGAAGCTGTGCGGTTCGCACTGTTGCACGGGGCGATCGAGTGCATGGGCGCAGGTCCACGCTACCCTGCCGGCCAGCCCACTCCCGGGCGCTGGAGAAGAAGAACCGATGCGATTCCTGACGGCGGGCCTGCTGGCCCTCGGCCTGAGCACCACCCTGGCCTGCGGCGACAAGGACGGCGACGACAGCGGCGGCACCGGCGGCACCTACGACGACATCCTGGCCCTGACCGGCGACTCCGCCGCGGGCGCCACCGTCTTCGGCGACACCTGCGCCGCCTGCCACGGCGCGGACGGGACCGGCGACAGCGGACCGTCGCTGGTCGACGCCGTCCCCGGCTACGGCGACGAGGACCTGCTCTCCATCATGCTGGAGGGCAAGGGCTCGATGGGCGCGGTGGCCCTGTCCGACCAGGAGGCCGCCGACGTGCTGGCCTACCTGAACGAGACCTTCTGAGCTCCGGCCGGCGGCGCGCTCACCAGGGCGGCACGACGCTGCCGTCCGGGCGCTCCAGCGGGGCGTGCGCCGCGTCGTAGTGGGTCGGGATCTGCTCGGCCCGCTGCACGACGTGGCGCATCATCCCGCGCAGCGTGGCCAGCGCGAAGCGGGTCGCCACGTCGTCGGGGATGGCCCCGCCGGCGTCGGCGCGTGCGTGGTACACGATCAGCGTCCCCCCCGCGGCGTCCAGCAGCAGCCAGCCCCCCTCGTTCAGGGGCGTCCAGACGGCGTCGGCGGCGGGCAGGGTCGGGTGGGGCACCTGCGTCCGCCGCTGCTCCTGCCGGTCGGCCAGGGTCCAGCCACGCTCCCACGCGCCGCCGCCGGTCGCCGCGTAGAGCGGGCGGTTGTTGCGGATGTCGAGGATCCACTGCCGGTCGGCGAGAGGCCAGGGCAGGTCGACGTGCTGGAAGAGGATCTTCTGGCCCGGCAGCTCCGGCGGCAGGTGGCGCTCGGTCAGCCCCGAGACGAGCTGGTCGCAGGTGTCGTCGAGGATGGCCACCCACAGCGCGTCCCGCGGCAGGGCCGACCAGGTCGCGCCCACCACGCGGTCGATGCCGTCGAGGTGGCTGCGGTGCCGCGCCACCTCCCCTGCGGCGATGGTCGCCAGGTCGGCCGGGTCCAGCTCCACCGAGGCGCGTCCGTGGAGCGCCAGCGCCTGCTGCCAGCCGGACCAGGCGCCCGCGAGCGTGGCCGAGGAGGCCGGCGCGGCGGCCGGGCCCGGGGTCGTCAGCAGCAGCAGCAGGGGCCACATGCTCGCCATGGGTAGCACGACCGCCCCCTCGCCCGCGCGCCCCCCGCCCAGGCGCTACAGTCCCCGGCCATGGCCCCCCCCCTCAGCGCCCGCGCCCCGCTGCCTCGCGCCCTCGAGCTCGACGCCATGCGCACGCTCGCCATCGTGCTCATGGCCGCCAGCCACGTCACGCGCATCATCAAGCCCTCCGTCCGGGACGCCTGGTGCGCGCCCAGCCTGCTGATGGACCCCCTGATCCAGGGCATGTTCATGGGCCTGGTCGGCGCCAGCCTGGCCTGGTCCTGGCGCGGCGCCCAGGCTCGCGGGATGGACCGCGCCGCCTGGCTGCGCGCCCGGTCCCGCCGGGCAGCCCAGGTCTACCTGGTCGGCGTCCTGCTCTTCTTCTTCGACAAGGGCGCCCAGCTCCCCTGGCTCTTCCTCACCCCCGGCATCCTGGCCGACATCGCGCTGGCCATCGTCGTCTTCTCCTTCGTCGCCTCGTCGCGCCGCCCGGTGCTCGGCGCGCTCGCCCTCACGGCCGCGGGCTACGCCGCCTTCGCCTGGCTGACCGTCACCGGCGTCGAGCTGCGCATTCCACCCATCAACGCCGCCAACGCGCCCCTGCTGCCCAACACCCTGATCTCGGGCCTGGGGCTGGCCGCCGGGATCGGCCTGGTCGAGGGTCGCCGCGGGCTGCTCGCCGGCCTGGGCCTGGGCGGCCTGCTGCTGCTGGCCGCCTCCCTCGCCACCGCCAGCCCCGCCGCGCTCTTGGGCGACGAGCTGGGCCGCAGCTTCTCGACCATCGTCTACCGGGGCGACGGGATGGGCCTGCAGAACACCTGGGGGATGCTGACCGGCGCCGAGCTGGCCGACAACGAGATCGAGTACTTCAACCCCACGCTGCGGGGCCAGCCCTTCGTCCTGGGCATGCTCGTCGTCCTCTGGCTCGGCTTCCGCGCGCTGCGCCCGCTGCTGGCCCGGGTCGAGAGCTGGCTCTTCCTGCCGGGCCGCGAGAGCCTGGGCGTCTACGTCTTCCACCTGCTGCTGGTCGGCCTGCCCGTCGCCGTCATGGGCCGCGCCAAGCCCCTGCGCGAGGAGGGGATCGCCAACGCCTACATGCTCTTCGTGCTGGTCGCGATCTGGGGCTTCTCCTGGGCCTGGCCGCGCCTGTGGCGGGTCGTCTCGCGCCGCGGGCCCTGAGCCCTACTCCCCGCCCTCCTCCCGCAGCATGATCACGATGCGCGGGCCGGCGCTGGCGACCTTGGGCACGCCGTGCAGCCAGGTCTGCTGGCAGGTGCCGCCCATCACCACCAGGTCGCCCCAGCCCAGGTGCAGCGTGTGCCCCGGCCCGCCGCCCACCGGGCGCAGCAGGAACGGCCGCGGCTGCCCCAGGCTGACCGTGCAGACCATCGCGTCCTGCCGGTGCGCGACCTTGTCCCCGTGCATGGCCACGCTGTCGCGCCCGTCGCGGTACCAGGCTGCCGACAGCCGCGTCAGCGGGCGCCCGTAGCGCCGCGAGAGCACCCGCGAGATCAGCCCCACCAGCGGGTGGCCGCCCCCGTCGGGGATGCCGGCGAGCAGCCGCGGGACGGCCACCACCCGCTCGTACATGGTCCGCTCGGCCTCCTGCCAGCACAGCCCGGCCGCCAGCGCGTCGAAGAGCGGCTGCTGCCCCTGCACCCACCGCGGCAGGTGGTCGATCCAGGCGCCTGCCCCCAGGTCCAGCCGGCGCAGGCCGCGCAGGGTCGGGTCCACGCCGGGGGCGGCGACGGGCGGGTCGGCGAGGTCGAGCAGGCACTGCTGGATGGCCACGGGCTCCTCCGGGCGAGGAGGATACCTGTACGCATGTTCAGGTGCAAGCCCCCTCAGACCATCGTCCGCCCCATCCTGCCGCGCACCACCATCACCGCCAGCATCGCCGCCGCCCCGGCCGCGCTCAGGAGCAGCAGGACCAGGATCCGCCCCAGGTCGCCGCCGTCGGCGTCGTACAGCCGCCCGATCACCAGGTCCTGCAGCACCTGGCCCAGGGCGCCCAGGCCGCTGATGACCGCCGTCACCCGCAGCGCCCCGTCCCGGCTGGCCAGGTCCATCGCCCCCGCGCTGGTCATCAGCGCGTCCGGCCCGATCAGGGTGAAGCCCACCAGCGCCAGGCACAGGACGAAGACCGGCAGGCTGGCGCTGCCCGCCACCCACAGCAGGCCCGTGCTGGCCGTCATCAGCAGCACCAGCACCAGGCTCAGCGGCGCCCGCCGGCTGCCGAAGAAGCGGTCGCTGGCCCACCCGGCGAAGATCACGCCCGGGATGCCGGCCAGGTCGAAGACGTTGGAGACCCAGCCCGCGCGGTCGCCGGCCAGCCCGAAGTTCTGCTCCAGGAAGAACGGCACCCACGACCAGATCGCGTAGCGGATGATCTTCATGAAGAAGTAGAAGCCGCCCACCAGGGCCACGTTGACCAGCACCACCCGCGTCCAGCGAAAGGCGACGGCCGCCCCCCCCTCCTGACCCTCCTCGGGGAAGCCCGGCAGGCCGACGTCCTCGGGCCGGTTGCGCTGCCAGGCCAGGAACAGGGCCCAGATCAGCAGCAGCACGACCGAGCCGGTGAAGAAGGCGTAGCGCCAGCCCAGGCTCGCCAGCACCCAGGGCAGGACGAAGCCCGACAGCAGGCTGCCCACCTGGAAGTTGGTCGACCACCAGCCCATGATGCGGCCGCGCTCGTGGCGCTCCGTCCACGCCGCCATGGTCGCCACGTTCGCCGACCAGCCGCTGGCCTGGGCCAGCCCGTTGAGCGCCATCAGGCCGAAGAAGCTGCTGGCCTGGTCGCTGATGCCCATCAGGAGCGACAGGAGCATCGTCAGCCCCATGCCCGCCAGCAGGTAGGCCCGCGCCCCCACGCGGCTCCCCAGCGAGCTGGCGACGAACTGCCCCACCGCGTAGGCGATCGAGTAGGTGGCGCCGATGTCGCCCAGGGTGGTCGCGTCCAGCCCCAGCTCGCCCTTGAGCGCCCCCTTCGCGAAGCCGAAGGGCTTGCGACAGAAGTAGTACCCGACGTAGGACAGCCAGGTCGCCAGGAAGACCCGGCGCCTCCAGGCGGCGAGGTCGGGCGGTGCGGCGGGACGGGCGGGGGAGGCAGGGGAGGAGGCGGCCATCGGCGCAGCCTACTGCCGGGGTGGCGGTCGCGTCGTCGTCAGCCCGGCTCGTGCACCTCTTCGGCCTCCTGCCCCGGCAGCGGCGGCAGCAGCCCCGACAGGTCCAGCGCCACGGCGTCGAAAGGCTCGGCCCGCAGCTCGGCCGACAGCGGCTCCTGGCGCACCACCAGGTAGCCCTCGGCGGTCCAGCGGTGCACCGCCAGCGTACGGCGCTCGGGGTCCAGCACCCAGTACCATCCGACCTGCGCGCGCTGGTAGATGCCCAGCTTGTCGCGCAAGTCGCGCAAGGGATTTCCGGGCGACAGGATCTCACACAC
Source organism: Myxococcota bacterium (assembly GCA_023150805.1). Classification (GTDB taxonomy): domain Bacteria; phylum Myxococcota_A; class UBA796; order UBA796; family UBA2385; genus UBA2385. The sequence continues at coordinate 26,060 of JAKLKF010000097.1, forward strand.
CCAGTCGGGCACCACGCGACACACCGGCCCCAGCGGTGGCCCCGCCAGCCGCTCCCGTCGCCAGCCGGCCAGGTCGGGCAGCAGCGTGTCGACCGGCGACAGCTCGCAGGCCACCTCGGCCCCGAACCACCAGCCGCCGGGGCCGCCCTCACCGAAACCGAAGGGGCCCCAGAGCCTGTTGCCCAGGATGCCCTGGAAGAAGCCATGCACCGGCGCGGGCAGCAGCTTGGCCACCAAGGCACCCCCCAGCAGCTCGTGGCGTGGCCGGTCCGGCAGGGCGAGCAGGTCGGCCGTGGTTGCCAGGGGCGCGAGGTCGGCGGAAGCGTAGCTCATGGTCCCACTGTAGCGCCGGCACCCGCTCCCGTCACCCCTCAGCTCCCCGGGCTGCGGTAGTGGCGCAGCCCCCGCCCCCACAGCCAGCGCCCCAGCGTGAACAGTCCCACGCCCACCAGCGGCTGGGCCAGCGCCCACCACAGCCACTGCGTGCGCCCCAGGTACCAGGTGGCCGGGAAGTAGGCGATGAAGGCGAAGGGCACCACCCAGGTCAACAGCCGCTGCACCGGCTGGGAGAAGATCTCGATGGGGTAGCGGTTGAAGGCGCTGGCCTGGTAGACCAGCCCGACCGCCGTGCCCCGGTGCAGCAGGCGGAAGCCCAGGCTGCTGAAGGCCGTCAGCACGCCCGCCAGCACCAGCACCCCGGCGGCGATGAAGACCGGCAGCATCAGCCACTGTGCGACAGAGAAGGCCGGCAACCCCGGCATCGCCCAGGCCACCAGCGACAGCCCCAGCAGGGCCACCGGCAGGTCCTCCAGGTTCAGGTGGTCCAGCATGATCTGGGCGTAGGGGTCCAGCGGCCGCAGCAGCACCCGGTCCAGCTCGCCGCGCAGGATGTACTGCTGGTTGAGCGCCCACAGCCCCTGGAAGAGCACGAAGAACAGCCCCGCCGCCGTCTCGCCCAGCCCCCAGATGAACAGGACCTCGTGGAAGGTCCAGCCCCGGATGTCGGGCACGTTGCGGAAGATCGCCCACAGGAAGACCACGCCGATGCCGGCCACCAGCAGGTCCCCGGCGGCGTTGAACAGGAAGTCGCCCCGGTAGGCCAGCCGCACCTTGGCCCGCATCAGCGCGTAGCGCAGGTACGCCCCCGCCCGCGTGCGAGGGGGCCCCCGGAAGGCGCTGGCGAGGGGATCGCCGGCGTCCCCACCCGCCCGGCGCCCGAAGGCCTGGTGGCGGTGCGCCCGAGGGGCGGGCCGCACGCTCAGCCCCCCTGCACGACCAGGGCGCGCAGCGCACGCCCCAGCGACAGCCGCCCCACGATGAACAGACCCACCGCCCAGGCCACCTGCACCAGCAGGGCGGGCAGGATCCGCTCGACCGGCAGGTGCTCGGTGAACAGGTTGGCCGGCGTGTGACTCATCCCCTGGAAGGGCAGGAGCATCACCAGCGACCGCAGGGGCCCCGGGTACAGGTCCAGCGGCACCAGCGCCCCCGAGAACACGCCGATGACCGTGGCCTTCAGGTGGGCCAGGCCGGCCGCGTTGCGCAGTCGGAAGCTGGCCAGGCCCACCAGCCAGGCGAAGCCGAAGCTGATCGCGTGGGACAGCAGGAGCGACAGCCCGAACAGGGGCCAGGTCCACCAGCGCTCGGGCGCCCGCAGGCCCAGGAAGGCGCCCGTCCACAGGCACAGCGGCAGCGTCGTCAGCAACAGCGCCACCGCCGCCCGGCCCAGGTCGCGGAAGTAGTGGTGCAGGTGCAGATCCCAGGGCCGCAGCAGGTCGACGGCGATCAGCCCCTCGCGGAAGCGGCTGGACAGCTCCTGGTCCACCCGCGTGCCGTAGAAGGTCGTGATCACCCAGGCGACCACGACGTAGGTGGTCATCTGGGCCGCGTCGCGCCCGGCCACCACCTCGCGCCCCTGGTAGATCGCCGTCCACAAGGACCAGTTGAGCAGGGCCACCACGCTGGCGCTCACGAGCTGGACCAGCGCCTCGAAGCGATAGGCCAGCACCAGCTTGAGCCCCAGGGCCCAGCCGGTGCGGGCGGTCACGCCCAGGGTGCTCGTCCCCGCCACGCCTCGCATCACCCACCCAGGGGGGAACCCCTCCAGGTTCCCCCCGGCCGCGGAGC
>JAKLKF010000098.1 GCA_023150805.1 Myxococcota bacterium
GGCGTGCCCGACGGCGACGAGGTCGACCGCGGCAGCGACCCGCTCGATCCCAGCGACGACCTCGAGGACACCGGGACCGGCGACGGCGGCGGCACCGACGGCGGCACGACCGACGGCGGCACCGACGGCGGCACCACCGACGGCGGCACCACCGACGGCGGCACCACCGACGGCGGCACCACCGACGGCGGCACCGCAGCCGACGGCGGCAGCGACACCGGCCTGGAGCCCGACGCCGGCATGGTCGTCGGTGGCTGCGCCGGCTGCGCCAGCGCCGGGGGCAGCACCAGCGGCGGCGGCCTGCGCGTCGCTCTGGGCCTGCTGCTGGGCCTGGGCCTGGGCCTGCGCCGGCGGCGCTGAGCCCCTCCCGGACGGGCGCGGCCCGGCATCCTTCGAGGAGGCGCGTGCCGCGCCCGTGACGACGGCTGACCTGCCGTGACGCACGCCGACCGAGGTCGACATCTCGATACGGCCCGCGGCTTGAGCCGGGTCCGATGGACGGCGTAGCTTGCAGGTGCCGGGGCGCAGCGCCCCTCCCTTCGAAGACCCGGGCAAAGGGCCCGGACTCCCTCCATCTTTCGGCGTCCGTCGACGCCGGGAGGCCTCCGTGCGCGCCTCGCTCCGTGACCGTCCCGCCTCCCCCTCGACACTCGCGACATCTTCCGACGGCGCGGGGCCGCCCCGACCTGGGTTGGCCAGGCCGGGCCGCGCCGTCGGACCCTTCTCCGCCCGGTGGCGTGGGGCCGCCCCGACCTGGATTGGCCAGGCCGGGCCTCGCCACCGGGCCCTCTTCCTGCCGTGACCGACACCGCGCCGATGCGGCGCGACGGCGCGCCGGGCCCGAGGCGACTCCCCACGGGGAGCGACGCCTCGGGCATCTCGGCGTCGGCGTGATGTTCCTCCCCGTCGATTGACGGGCATGGTCGTTTCTGGGAGATTGGGCATCTTCGACGCGTCGGACCTGTGGGTCCGCGCCCGATCCGCCCACCCGGAGACGACCGAATGCTGATCTTCCTGCTGACCCAGGTCGCGATGGCCCAGACGGCGCCGGAGCAGCCCGCCCTGAACGCCCAGAACTACCGGCCGCCCGTCGACTCCGAGATGACGCTGTGGACCAACGACGCGTCGCTGAAGAGCGACGGCACCTTCGGCGCGCGGCTGTGGGGGCAGTACGTGCGGATGCCGCTGGTCTACCGCTGGGCGGACGAGACGATCGAGGACGAGGCGCTGGTCAGCGACCTGCTCCAGCTCGACGCCATCGGCAGCATCACCTTCTACCGGGTGCGCCTGGGCCTGGACGTTCCCCTGTACCTGTTCGCCGACGGTACCCAGGTGGTGTCGGGCACGGGCCTGGGCGACATGGCCGTGGACCTGAAGGCCACGCTGATGGACACCGACGACCAGCCGCTGGGACTGGCGCTGGGCGGGCGGCTGCTGCTGCCCACGGCGACGGTCGACGCCCCCCTCGGCCAGTCCGGCCTGGGCGGCGAGGTGGAGCTGATCGCCGACAAGCGGGTGGGCGACCTGCTGCTGGCGGCGAACCTCGGCACCCGCTTCGCGCCCGAGGTGGTGCTGGAGAACGTGGTCCTCAACGACCAGCTCTTCTGGCGTGGCGGCGCGGGCTACGCCGTCACCGACGGCTTCGGCCTCTCGCTGGACCTGGCCGGCCAGGCCCAGTACGGCGAGCCCCTGTCCAACGCCGCCGCCTCGCCGATCGAGGGCCTGGCGGGCGGGTGGGGCCGCCTGGGTGACTTCGTGCTGCGCGCCGGCGTGGGCACCGGCCTGACCGCCGGCATCGGCTCCCCCGCCTTCCGCGGCATCCTCTCCTTCGCCTACGAGCCCCCGGCCAACAAGGACACCGACCTGGACGGCATCGTCGATCGCGATGACCAGTGCGTGACCGACCCCGAGGACAAGGACGGCTGGCTGGACGAGGACGGCTGCCCCGACCCCTCGACCCGGGTGATGTTCCGCTTCGTCGACGACGACGGCTACGCCGTGGAGGGCGTGGGCAGCACCGTGACCGGGCCCGGCATCGAGCCCATCGTCAAGGACGGCGCCTACGAGGCCGGGCTGCACCCCGGGACCTACTCGGTGACGGCCGAGGCCCAGGGCTACGAGGCCGTGACCATGGACGCGGTCGTGCCGGCCCAGACCACGGCCGAGGTGGTCGTCAAGCTGAAGGCGCTGCCCGGCACGCTGGTGATCAAGACGAACGATCCGGCCGGCAACGCCGTCGCGGCCCAGTGGACCATCGGCGGGGACTTCGTCGACTCGCCGCGCGGCCTCTCCGAGCAGCAGGTCAAGCCCGGCAAGTACGTCCTGCGGGTCCAGGCGGCCGACTACAAGATCATCCGCGAGCCGATCGAGCTGGCCCCCGGCGAGCGCAAGGAGCTCCAGTTCACGCTGGAGCCGAGCAAGATCGTGATCACCAAGGAGAAGATCGAGCTGCGCGAGGAGGTCTTCTTCGACACCGGCAAGGCGACGATCAAGCCCGAGAGCTTCGCGATGCTGACCGAGGTGGCCGAGGTGCTCAAGGACAACCCCGACATCACCAAGGTGAGCGTCGAGGGCCACACCGACTCCCGCGGCTCGAACCTGTCGAACCAGAAGCTCTCCGAGGCGCGGGCGGCGTCCGTCCGCCAGTTCCTCATCGACAAGGGCGTGCAGCCCGAGCGGCTGGTCAGCCAGGGCTTCGGCGAGTCCAAGCCCCTGGTCAAGGGCAACAACGAAGCGGCCTGGGCGCGCAACCGGCGCGTCGACATCCTGATCCTCGAGCGCAAGGCGGAGTGAGTCTCCCCGGGCGTCGCGCCAGGATGTGGCTCCCTCTCCTGCTCACGGCCTGCCAGGGCCCGGTGTCACCCTCCGACCGGGTCCTGGTGCCCGGCGACGCCGTCCCGCTGGAGCCGGCGGACGCCGTCGTGGCCGCCGACCTGGACGGCGACGGCCGCGACGAGGTGGTGAGGGTCCGCCAGGGCCGGGCGTCCTGGTGGGACCGCAGCCAGGAGCTGGGCGGCGCGGTCCAGGCGGTGGCCCGCGGGGACGTCGACGGTGACGGCAAGGAGGAGGCCCTGATCGCGACGGGGATGGGGCGGGAGGCCCTGGACGCGCCCGCCCGCCTGTGGGCCGTCGACGCGCAGGGCGCCACGCTCATGTGGGAGCGGCGGACGGAGCGCAGCCAGGTGACGGACCTGCAGGTGCACGCCGATCCGCAGGGCGGCCCCGGCCGGGTGTTCCTGGTCTCGTTCCTGGACGAGCGCACCAGCCAGGGCGGCTGGCTGGTCGACGGCGCGCTCGAGGTGGTGCACGAGCAGGCCCTGGCGCTGCGCATGCTGCCGGTGCGCGCCGGCCTGCTGGTGGGGCGCCTGTACGGCGACGAGCCCAAGAGCCCGGGCGACCTGCGGCTGGTCGGGGACAGCCCCCGCCTGGTGCCCACGCTCCGCGGCGTCCGCGCCCTGGCCGCGGCGGACCTCGACGGGGACGGCGTCGACGACTGGCTGGTGGCCGACGGCTGGCACTTCGCCTACGGGCAACAGGCCGACGCGACCGTGCGCCTGGTGCCCGGCGACGGCCGCCCGGCGCGGGTCATCGCCCGGCTGGACGACAGCTACGCCGTCCAGCAGCTCGAGGTCGGCTGGCCTGCCCCCGGCGCGCCCGCGGTGATCCCAGCAGGACGGCCTCGGCTTCGCGCCGACGCCGGTGGGTCGGCTGCGCGAGACGGGCAACGCTCGCCTGCTCCACGACGGGCCGGCGCTGTCGGTGGTGATCGCCGGCGAGCCCGCGACGCGAGTGCCGCTGGCGACGGGCGCCGCTAAGCTCTCTCCGTGAAGAACCACCTGCTCGCCCTCCTGGGCATGATCACGCTGTCGGGCTGCGCCCATCGCCGGGCCGGCGACGTGTCCGGTCCCGCCGCCAGCCGCCTGGACCTCTACAAGCCGTGGCCGGGCGCCGACAAGCTCTACGTCGAGGTCGACCTGGGGGACGGCGAGCCCCGGATGATGCTGCTGGACACGGGCGCCGGGACCTCGCTGGTCAACGCCGAGGTGGCGTCGGCGCTGAACCTGCGCCAGTCCGCCGAGGTCAGCCAGTACCTGCAGGTCTCGGGCGTGCTGGAGGCCCGCAGCGCGGTGATCCCCGAGATCCGGGTGGGTCGGCACCGCATCCGCAACGTGCACGTCGCGGTGCCGGTCGAGCCGGTGCACGACCAGGCCGGCGCCGTCCCCACCGCGGGCCTGCTCGGCGCGAACGTGCTCTCGCAGTTCCAGGTGGAGGTCGACTACCCGGCCAACCGCCTGCACCTGCGCCGCGCCCACAGCCGCCCCCCACCGCCCGGCGCGGCGCCGCTGTACTTCGACGGCCAGCACGCGATGACCGGGGTGGTGCTGGTCGCGCGGCAGGGCGAGGAGACGGTCGAGGAGAAGCTGCTGGTCGATGTCGACACCGGCGCCCGGGGGCTGTGGCTGTTCGGCGAGCTGTCGCCCGAGCTGGCGGCGCTGGCGACGGAGGGGGTGGAGCCCGTGGTCGGGGTCAGCAGCGGGGAAGGCCAGCCGCTCAGCGCCTTCCTCCGCACGACCCGGCGCTTCCCGGTGGTCCAGGTGCACGTGGGCGGGACGGTCGTCACCCGCGAGCTGGAGGCCACCTGGACGCCCTTCGCGGACAACGAGGAGCTGGCCCTCAGCTCGCCGGGCCTGCTGGGCCACCAGGTGCTCGACGGGCACCGCGCCGTCTTCGACTACCAGGCCCAGCGCTTCGCCCTGCTCCCCCCGGACACGGTGCGCCCCGAGAACGACATCCACGCCTGGCGCCTGCGCACCCTGCGTCGCGGCAGCCAGCCCGACCGCCTGCTGGAGATGGCGCGCCTGCAGGCCTGGATGGGCGACCTGGACGCCGCCCGGCGCGACGTGGAGCGCCACCACCGCCGCCAGCCGCAGGACCCGGCCGGGACCGTGCTGCTCGCGCGCATGACCCGCATGGAGGGCGACGCGGAGCGGGCGCTGGCCCTGCTGGCGCCGGTGCCCCCCGGCGACCTTGTCGACCAGGGCGAGATCGTGGCGGTGGTCAACGGCCTGTGGCTGGACGGCGCCGCGGACCGCGCCCTGGCCCTGGCCGGCGGCGCGACCGAGGCCCGCCCCGACCAGCCGCTGGCATGGGTGGCCCTGTCGGACGCGCGGCGCGCCACCGGCGACCTCGCCGGCGCCCGGCAGGCGCTCGCCCAGGCCAACGCTCTCGCCGAGGACCCCGACGGGCAGCTGTTGCGGCGCGCCTGGATCGCCACCGACGAGGGGGACGACCTGGGCGGCCTCACCCACCTGCGGCGCCTGCTGGACCTGGAGCCCAGCGGCTTCGTCACCCCCTGGTTCTACGCCATCCTGGCGCAGCGCAGCGGGCAGACCGACCTGCTGGCGGGCGACCTGGACCGGCTGCGCGCCCAGCTCCACCCCGGCCAGGGCGCGCTGGACTTCCTGGCCGCCGCCTACCACCGGGCCGGACGACAGGACCTGGCGGTCGAGCTGTCCGCGCAGGGCCGCGCCCGCGACTGCGCCCAGGTCGAGGCGCTGCCCAACCAGCACAACTGCGAGGCGTGGTACCGCGGCATCGTCGGCGAGGACCTGGACGAGGCCCGCCGCCTGGTCCAGCTTGCCCTGGAAGAGGACCCCGATAGCAGCGAGTTCCTGGACACCCTGGCCGTCGTGCTGGAGGCCCAGGGCGATCGCGCGGGCGCGGCCAGCGCCTCGCGACGCGCGGCCCGGCTGTCGCCGGACGACGTCTACCTCCTCTGGCAGGCCGCCCGGCTCGACCGCGCGAGCCTGCACACAGGCACCTGAATGCAGATCCTCCTCGCCCTCCTGCTCGCCTGCGCCGACGACACCACCACCGGGGACGACACCGCCACCGCAGGCGACGGAGGGGGCACCACGGCCGACGGGGGCGGCAGCGACGGTGGGGACGGTGGCGGCGACGGCGGGACCAGCGGCGACGGGGGGACCGGCGACGGCGGGACCGGCGACGGGGGCGGAGGGGATGGCGGCGGGACGCTGCCCGAGCTGGCCCCCGACTACCGCGAGGCAGGCCCCTACAGCGTGAGCACCTCCACCGGCAGCAACGGCGTCGGCGGCGGCTGCGACATGGGCTGGACGCGCGTCCGCCCCGCCGACGTGAGCGATCCGCCCACGGTGATCTACGCCCACGGCTTCCAGCGGTCGTCCGCGAACCACACCGAGGTCGCCCAGCACCTGGCGAGCTGGGGCCTGCAGGTCTACCTGGTCGACCTCTGCCACAGCACCGTGCTGGACGCCGACCACGAGCAGAACGGCCTGGACATGGTGGCGCTGCGCGGCGAGCTGGGGCTGGACAGCGCGCTGTACGCCGGCCACTCCGCCGGCGGGCTGGCGGCCCTGGTGGCCGGCGCCTCGGACCCCTCGGCCCTGGGCGTGCTCGGCATGGACCCCGTCGACGCCTTCGACGTGGGCGGCGCCTACGCTGGCGACGTCAGCGCGCCGACCTTCGGGGTGCACGGCGAGAGCGCGGCCTGCAACGCCCACGGCAACGGGACCTCGATCTACGGCGCGGTCCCCGGCGCGCTGCTGCTGCGCGTGACCGACGCCGACCACTGCGACTTCGAAGGGCCCAGCGACTGGATCTGCACCACCTTCTGCACCGGCGGCAACGAGACGCTGTCCGACGCGGAGATCGTCGAGGTCACCCGGGCGCTGGGCACCGCGGCCCTGCTGTGGGCCAGCGGCACCGACGTGGCGGGCCAGTGGTGGACCGACGGCCAGGACTGGTACGAGGAGCTGCAGGAGATGGAGGCGATCTCCGTGCCCTGATCTGGCCGATCAGGCCCTCGCTGGCTACCCTGGGCGGCCGGAGGTGTTCCCTGCGCCCGACCCGCCTGCGCCCGACCTCCAAGGGCCCGCTGCTGGCGACCCTGCTGGCGACCCTGCTGGCCAGCCTGCTGGGGACGCCGCCCGCATCCGCCGGCGCCCCCGCCGCGCCGGCCGACGCCGCGCCGGCTCCCGCGACGGCCACCGTTGCCAGCGTCTACGACGGCGACACCATGACCCTGGACACCGGGGACAAGGTGCGCCTGCGCTGGGCCAACACCCCCGAGCTGCGCCCGGCCGAGGAGTACGGCATCGAGGCGCGCGAAGCCACCCGGGCCCTGTGCGAGGGCAAGGTGGCGACCCTGACCTACGGCTCCGTGCAGCGAGACAGCTACGGCCGCCTGCTGGCCGGCGTCGAGTGCCAGGGCACCGACCTGTCGGTGCACCTGCTGGAGCAGGGCCTGGCCCACGTCTTCCTGATCCCGCCGGACGACCGTGACCCGGTCCCGCTCATCGAGGCCCAGGCGAAGGCCAAGGCCGCCCGGCGCGGGGTGTGGAGCACCGAGCGCTACCAGGGCGAGATCCACTTCACCAGCTTCCACGCCAACGCCGACGGCGACGACAACCTCAACGTCAACGGCGAGTACCTGCGGGCCTGCAACATCACGGACCGGACCATCGACCTGGCGGGCTTCCGCCTGACCGACCTGTCCGGCCGCTCCTTCACGCTGCCCTCCGCCCTGCTGCCGGCCGGCAACACGGTGAAGATCCTCAGCGGCGTGGGCGAGCACCAGCTCAGCCCCGACAGCCAGATGGAGATCTACCTGGGCAGCGACGGCCCCATCTGGAACAACAAGCGCGACCGCGCCACCCTCTACGACCGACACGGCCGGGTGGTGGACTCGCGGCTGCACGAGACCAAGTCCGACCCCGCCCAGTAGCTTCTCGGGGGTCCCCTCCCCCGCCCCAGGAGCCCGGCCATGCGCGCCGCCTACCTCGACTGGATGACCGACCTCTTCGACGAGGCCCAGGTCCCCTACACCCCCCAGACCGCCGACTTCCTCGACAAGGCCCTGCGCCGCATCGCCGACGCCGAGGAGGACGACGAGGAGACCGTCTGGCGCATCCTGCGCGACCGCTGGCTGCGCCACGGCCCGTCCGGAAAGCAGCTCCTGGCCGCCCTGCTCCGGCACGAGGCCTTCTCCCGGCGGGATTCGCCTCTTCGCCCCCAGGAGGGCGTGGGCTACTACACCAACGACCAGCTCGTGGACGACGGCGCCGCCTAGGCCGCCCGTCCCCTCGTCTCCCCCACGCTGCGGGTGGCCCCCGGCCGGACGGTCCGGCCGACGGGCCTGAGAACACACCGCGGAACCTGGCTCGTTCGCCCCGGAACCGGCGGACGGCGGAGGAAAGCGATGGCCCAGAACGAAGACCCCCACGCCGAGGGCGGCCCCAACGGCGAGGGCCGGCCTCCGGGCCGCTACAAGGTCGAGGTCGGCCCCCTGAAGGTCCCCTTCCTCGACATCGTGCTGACGACCGGCGAGACCATCCGGGTGGAAGACACCTCGGGCCCGACCGGCCACGACCTGTCCCAGGGCCTGCCGCCCCGGCGCGCGGCCTGGATCGCGGCGCGAGAGGCGCGGGGCGACACCAACTTCTCGCAGATGCACTACGCCCGGCGGGGCATCGTCACCGAGGAGATGGAGTTCATCGCGCTGCGCGAGGGTGTCACGCCCCAGTTCGTGCGCGACGAGGTGGCCGCCGGCCGCGCCGTCATCCCGGCCAACCGCAAGCACCTGGAGCTGGAGCCGATGATCATCGGCCGGAACTTCCGGTGCAAGGTCAACGCGAACATCGGCAACTCGGCCGTGCACTCCAGCCTGGAGGAGGAGGTCGAGAAGCTGCAGTGGTCGGTCAAGTGGGGTGCGGACACGGTGATGGACCTGTCCACCGGGGCGCGCATCCACGAGACCCGCGAGTGGATCCTGCGCAACAGCCCGGTGCCCATCGGCACGGTGCCCATCTACCAGTGCCTGGAGAAGGTCAAGGGCAAGGTCGAGCAGCTCTCGATCGACCTGTTCCTGGAGACCCTGGAGGAGCAGGCCCAGCAGGGCGTGGACTACTTCACCATCCACGCCGGCGTGCGGCTGCGCGACGTGCCCCTGTCAGCGAACCGGGTGACCGGCATCGTCAGCCGCGGCGGCTCGATCATGGCGGCCTGGTGCCTGCACCACCACAAGGAGAACTTCCTGTGGGAGCACTTCGACCGCATCTGCGAGCTGATGAAGCGCTACGACATCACCTTCTCGCTGGGCGACGGCCTGCGGCCCGGCAGCATCGCCGACGCCAACGACGAGGCGCAGTTCGCCGAGCTGCGGGCGCTGGGTGAGCTGACGAAGATCGCCTGGGAGCACGACGTGCAGGTCATGATCGAGGGCCCCGGCCACGTGCCGCTGCACAAGATCAAGGAGAACATGGACCTGCAGCTCCTGCACTGCCACGAGGCGCCCTTCTACACGCTGGGGCCGCTCGTGACGGACTTCTGCCCGGGCTACGACCACATGGCCAGCGCCATCGGGGCGGCGATCATCGGCAGCCAGGGCTGCGCGATGCTCTGCTACGTCACCCCCAAGGAGCACCTGGGCCTGCCCGACAAGGAGGACGTCAAGCAGGGCCTGATGGCCTACCGGATCGCGGCCCACAGCGCGGACGTGGCCAAGGGCCTGCAGAGCGCCTGGGACCGCGACAACGCGCTGTCGCGCGCCCGCTTCGAGTTCCGCTGGGAGGACCAGTTCAACCTGGCGCTGGACCCCGAGACGGCGCGGGCCTACCACGACAAGACCCTGCCCCAGGACCGCATGAAGTCGGCCCACTTCTGCAGCATGTGCGGGCCGCGCTTCTGCTCCATGGAGATCAGCCAGCGCATCCGCATGGGCAAGCGCGACGAGCTGCCGCCGGACAGCACCGGGGACGCCCAGGCCGCGGTGGCCGGCATGGCGCAGAAGTCCGCCGAGTTCCAGGCCAGCGGCGGCAAGGTCTACGTGCCGGTGGGCTGATCCGCGACAGGCCGGGGCGACCGGGGGCTACTCCTCGTCGCCCTCGTCGTCCTCGGCCTCGATCTCCCAGTCGACCAGGCGCTCGCCACGCGACAAGACGCCGACGATGCGGCGCATCAGCGGCCGCAGGCTGCGGTGGGTCACCGCGCGCATGGCGGCCTCGGGCGTGAACCAGCGCGCGTCGCAGATGCCCTCGGCGTTGGCGGGGTGGAAGACCGTGAACCGCTCGGGGGCCCGCATCAGGTACATGTGCAGGGTCTTGAGGCGGGGCTCGCGGTCCGGCGTCGTGAAGCCGTAGCGCACGAAGCCCAGGCCCAGCACCACCTCGAGGTCGACCGGCAGGCCGATCTCCTCGCGCACCTCCCGGACCGCGGCGGCCTCGGGCGACTCGCCGGGCTCCAGCTTGCCCTTGGCCACCTCCCAGGTGCAGCGCTGCCGCCGCGCGACCTGGATGAGCAGCAGCTCGGGGCCCCCCTCGCCGAACCAGACGGGGATGCCGCCGGCGCTGGCCTGCTCGGCGAAGCCGGGCCGCAGGTTGAGCACGTGGCCGATGGGCACGCTGCCGGCCTGCCACAGGCCCTGGCGGTTGCGCTCGAAGCGGCAGCGGCGGAGCTGCCGGGCGCGGGCGGCGTCGATGTAGAGCACCACCGGCTCGCCAGCCTGGCGGTGGGCCACCTGCCATGCCTGGGACTCGGAGCGCGAGAGGAAGACCGGCCGGCCCCCGCCGACCTCGAGCACGCCGCGATCCAGGGCGCGCTCGGCCCGGTCGCGGGTGGTGGCGTGGTACAGGATGTCCGGTGGGCTGGCGCCGCGGCGCCCGCGCCCACGACGGCGGCTACCTCCGCGGTGGCCCCCGGGCGCCCCGCCGACGGGGGCCCCAGGCGTCGTGCTGTCGCTCATGGTGCTGCTGGGATGCGAGGGGCGGAGCCCACCGGCAGGGCCAGCGACGCTCCGTGGGATGGGCAGAGCCTACCGCAGGATCTCCGCCTCGGCAGCACGGCGCCCGGCGAGCGGTCAGCTCGCCGGGTCCACAATCCTGCGCCAGAGCGTGTCGGCGGTGTCCGCCGCCCGGCGGGTGGCGCCACAGAACCAGCGCCAGCGCTGCAGGCGGTCCTCGGGCGGCGGGGGGAACTCCAGCTCGACGGGGTAGCGCGCCTCGTCCACGAAGCGCCCGCCAAGGAAGCGGAACATCGAGGTGAGCGCGTGGTTGGCGTCCGACTCCCCGGAGCTGGCGCCCAGGGCCGCGCCCAGCCCGACCGCCACCGCGTCCGCTGCGGGCGCCAGCGGCGGCAGCATGGTCTGGGGGGGCAGCGAGGCGACGTGGCCCAGCACCTCGACCAGGCCGCAGACGAGCGGGCAGAAGTCGCCGGCGGGATCGGCGGCGAGCATGCCGTCCACCCAGTCCGACAGGCGGTCCTGCAGGCGCAGGGGGGCCCGCTCCAGCAGGGCCGAGAGGCGCCCGTCCTGGCGAGCCCGCAGCAGGCCGTCCCGGGAGACGGGCGCCTCCAGCGGGTCGGGGAGGCTGTCGGCGCGGGGCGCCAGGAAGCTGGTCACGGCGACGCGTGGGCCGCCGGTCATGGCCTGGCCCGCCCGCAGCGCCAGGCTGAGCCGGATGAGCGGCGGCGCCGGCGCGCCGCAGAGCAGGTCGATCAGCGCCGGCTCGGCCGGGCAGCCCAGCATCCCCAGGGCGTCGCGCAGCTCCCGGGCCAGGGAGCGCAGCTCGGGGTGGGGTGACCGGCACAGGGCGACGAAGGCCCGGCTGGCCGGGTGCACGCCGCTGCCCGCGCGGTCGACCAGGAACCACTCGCCGCCGCCGTCCTCGGCGATGGAGACGGCCAGCGGCTCGCTGGCGGGGCCCGGCACGATCACCAGGGCGCCCGCGCCCAGCTCCCGCCCCACCCCGCAGGAGGCCAGCACCGGCGCGTGCAGCAGGGCGGGCCCCGGCACGGGGGTGATCCCGGCGGGGTCTCCGACCACCGAGACCGGGATGGGCTGGCCGAAGCTGCGGGAGCGGGAGAGCAGCAGGATGCCGGCGGTCAGCGCCATCGCGCTGGGGCCCTGGAGGAAGACGGCCATGGTGCGCTCCGAGCCGACGGGACGACCGCCCCCGCGGTCGGCGGGTGGTCGCGGCCGAACGGCCCTATCCGCTCTCCCCGTCCCGGGCGCGCACCGTGCCGTGCAGCAGCCAGGAGGCCGCGAGCACCGGCGCCCCGGTCGAGAGCAGGACCACGCCGATCGAGGCCAGGCCGCTGGGGAAGGCGGCCAACAGGCCGCTGGCCACGGTCGCAGCGAGCAACGCGGCCATGCCGCCCAGGCGGGCCTGGTCCGGCGCCAGCCAGCCATCCCGCAGAAAAGGCGCGTCGCTCAGGTCTCCGTCGCCAGCCCGCCACTTGGTGAAGGCGCCGCTCTGCCCGAGCAGGCGGATGCCCGCCACCAGCCCCAGCGAGGCGGTCCACGCCAGCAGCAGCGCCAGGGGTCGAAAGGGGTAGTCCGAGCCCTGGTAGCCGAACCAGGCGAAGGGACCGACCAGGCCGGTGATCGCCAGCCAGCGGCCCCCTTCACCCAGGGCAGCGGACAGCCATCGCCGCCACGCGGGCGGCAGCGCCCTGCCCGTCGGCGTAGGCCCGGCGTAGCGGTTGTGGACCTGCCCCTCCTCGCGGACCAGCTCGACCTTGTCGGCGATGAAGGTCACGGCAAGGAAGCGGTGGGCCGGCTGCCCCTCCGGCAGCCATGGCGTGATGCTGCCGCGGCTCCGGTGGGAGGGCACCGGCCGGCCGGCCACTGCCCTGCCCTCCAGGCGCAGCGTGTAGCGCTGGTCCTCGGCCCGCGCGGTCACCATCGCCTTGCTGGTCTGCAGCAGGCCGCCCACCAGCGGCGAGGTGGGGGGCACCAGCAGGATCAGCTCGTCGTCGAAGGGGGCGACGTGGACCTTCTGGGTCGCGGCGCGGCTCCCCTCCCCCGTCCAGAGCTCGACCGGGCCGTGGAAGGACAGCAGGCGGATCACCTCGTCGGGCAGGTTCCCCCGCGCCACCCGGCCCTCAGCCCGGACCGTCGGCGCGGGCCACCGTCATCGCGAAGGCGTGCCCGTCGACCGGATCGGCCAGGTCCCCGCCGGGCTCCACCGTGAGCGTCACGGCCAGCACCTCCTGGGCGATGTGGTCCCGGAAGCGCAGCACCGCCTCCACCACCGCGGGGTCGCCCGACACGCCGACCCGGATCCGGTCGGTGTAGGCCAGGCCCAGGTCCTTGCGTGCGCCCTGGACGCGGTTGAGGATCTCGCGCGACAGCCCCTCCTGGCGCAGGTCGTCGTCGAGGTCGGCGTGCAGGGCGACCACCGCCGCGGCCGATCCGGCGGCCTGGAAGCCCTCGCGGGCGACGACCTCCAGCACGACCTCGCCGGCGCCGAGCAGGACGGGGCCCGAGGGCAGGTCCACCCGGTAGCCCTCGCCGCCCAGGATGGCGGCGCGCACCGCGGCGCCATCGGCCTGCGACAGCGCCTGGGCGCAGGCCTTCATCTCCTTGCCCAGCCGCTTTCCCAGCGCGGGGTAGTCGGGCTTGACCTTGAACTCGACGAAGTCCTCGGCGCGGTGGCTGAAGTGGACCTCGCGCACGTTCAGCTCGTCCTGCACCAGCGGCAGGAGCGGGGCGATGCGGGCCTCGAAGGAGGGGTCGGCCAGGACCAGCTCGACGGCGCGCAGGGGCTGGCGCACCTTGACGCCGACCCGCGCCCGCGCGGCCAGGCCCAGGCTGCACAGCTCGCGCACCAGGGCCATGTCCTCGGCCAGGGCGCGGTCGGCGGCCTCCGCGGCGCCCGGCAGCTCCGGCCAGGCCTCCAGGTGCACGCTCTCGCCCCGCTCCAGGCGGCGGTACATCGCCTCGGCCATGAAGGGGGTGAAGGGCGCCACCAGCCGCGACAGCGTGGTGAGCACCTCGTAGAGCGTCCACAGCGCCTGGCGCCCCTCGGCCCCCTCGGCCCAGAAGCGGCTGCGCGAGCGGCGCACGTACCAGTTGCTCAGGTCGTCCACGAAGGTGGTGAGCGCCCGGGCCGCCTCGTAGATGCGGTAGGCGTCGAGCCAGGTGGTGACGGTGCGGACCAGCTCGTCCCGCTGGTGCAGGATCCAGCGGTCCAGGGTCGAGCGGTCGGCAGGCGGCGCCTCGACCGCGGGGTCGAAGCCGGCGATGTTGGCGTAGATCGAGAAGAACTGGAAGACGTTGGCCAGGCGCAGGTGGAACTCGCGCTGCCCCTCGCGGATGGCCCGCATCGACAGGCGGGTGTTCGTCCAGGGCGGGTTGGCGGCGTAGAACAGCCAGCGGAAGGCGTCGGCGCCTGGCGGCTCGAAGGGCGCGACCAGCCAGGCCTCGTCCCCGGAGATGCCGATGAGGGCGGCGTCCTCGGGGTGGACGGCCATCGCCTCCTTGCCGGGGTTGGCCCACTTCACCAGCTTGACCGACAGCCCGCCGACGCCGTCGGAGGCGGCGGCCAGGGTCATGCGCTCGTCGGCGGAGAGGTCGATGCTGCGCACGGCGGCGTCGACCAGGCCGACCGCGCCGCGCGGCACCGCCGGGTCCAGGGCCACCCGCAGCTTGATGCGCCCCTTGAGCACCAGGTGGGGCGAGGTGTAGTTGCCGACCGACTTCGACTCCTTCTTGCCCTCCATGTCGCAGACGTGGCCGAGCACCACGCAGTTCTTGTAGGGCCTTGGGAAGCCGGCGGGCGCCAGGCCGTAGCGGGTGCAGGTCTCGTCGTCGAAGAGCAGCGTCGAGATCATCAACAGCGAGTAGAACCAGCCGCGGGTCTGGTCGACCGCCTCGGAGATGAAGTCGGCCGGGAAGGCGTCCTTGAACTGCTGCTGGCCGCGGTGGGGGAAGCCCCACTGGGCGAAGGGCATGCAGCCGCTGTCGAACCAGCAGTCGATCACCTCGATGACGCGGTTCATGGTGCCCGCGCAGTGGGGGCAGGGCACCGTGATGCGATCGACCCAGGGGCGGTGGACCTGCAGGTGGCGGTCGACCTCGGGCGCGAAGCCGCCGGCGCCCGCGGCCTCGAGCGCCGCGACGCTGTCGAAGGCCGCCTCGTGCCCGCAGGAGCGGCACTGCCAGATCGGCAGGGGCGTGCCCCAGAAGCGCTCGCGGGAGAGCGCCCAGTCGACGTTGTTGCGCAGGAAGTCGCCGAAGCGCCCGTCCTTGACGTGCTCGGGCAGCCAGCCGACCGCGGCGCTGTTCTGCAGCGCCAGGTCCTTGAAGGCGCTGGTGCGGATGAACCAGCCCGGCCGGGCCAGCTGCATCAGCGGGTCGTCCTTGGACCGCGGCGAGAAGGGGTAGCTGTGGCGGATGGTGCCGGCGTGGTGCAGCAGGCCGCGCCCCTTCAGGTCGCGCAGGATGTCCTTGTCGGCCTCCTTGAAGTAGCGGCCGCGCAGGAAGGCGGGCGCCTGCTCGGTGAAGCGGCCGTCGGGGCCGACCAGCTCGATGATGCCGAGCCCCGCCTCCAGGCGCAGCTGGTAGTCGTCCTCGCCGTAGGCCGGCGCGGTGTGCACGATGCCCGTGCCCGTCTCCAGGCTGACGTGGGCGCCCGCCACCACCTGGAAGCTGATCCCCGACAGGTCGACGCCGGGGCCCGGCGTGGGCGGGAACAGGGCCCGGTAGCGCAGGCCGACCAGCTCGGCGCCGGGCACCACCTTGACCACGCGCCCCTCGGGCTTGCGCGCCTCGGCCGCGATCACGGTCAGCGTCCGCCCCTCCTCCTCGATCTCGACGAAGGCGTAGGGCAGGTCGGCGCCGACGGCCAGCGCGACGTTGCTGGGCAGGGTCCAGGGGGTGGTCGTCCAGGCCAGCAGGTAGGTGTCGTCGTGGCCCTGCACCGGCAGGCGCACGGTGACGCTGGGGTCGTCGACGTCGCGGTAGCCCTCGCCCACCTCGCCGTTGCTCAGGGCCGTTCCGCCCTCGGGCCACCACCAGACGATCTTCTTGCCCTGGTAGAGCAGGCCGCGCCGGTACAGCTCGGCCAGGGCCCACCACACGCTCTCCACGTACTCGCGGTGGTAGGTCACGTAGGCCTGGTCCAGGTCGACCCAGAAGCCGACGCGCTCGGTCAGGTCCTCCCAGACGCTGGTGTACTTGAAGACGCTCTCGATGCAGCGCTGGGCGAAGTTGTCCAGGCCGTAGGCGAGCACCGCCTCGCGGCTGTTCGCCCCGCTGGTCCGCATGCCCAGCTCCTTCTCGACCTCGATCTCCACGGGCAGGCCGTGGGTGTCCCAGCCGGCCTTGCGATCGACGTGGAAGCCGCGCATGGTCTTGTAGCGCGGGAATAGATCCTTGATCACCCGCGTCAGGACGTGGCCGTTGTGCGGCGTCCCGTTCGCGGTCGGCGGTCCCTCGTAGAACACGAAGCGCGGCCGCTCCCGCCCCTCCACCTTCCCCTGCTGGAGGCTCCGCTCGAAGATGCCCCGCTCCCGCCAGTACCGCAGCACCTCCTCCTCCAGCGCCGCCGGGCTGGGGAGCTCTTCGAACCGACTGGGGACCTTGCTCTCGGGCATCTCGCCCTCCGCGGGGGGGCCCGGACCCGGAGGGGCCAGGGGGGGGAAGGCGGCGAAGGTAGCCCCCCACCTGCTGCGCATCAACCTCGGCCTGCTCGTGGGCGTGGGCTTGTCGGCGCCGGGCCGCGCCGCGCCCCCCTCGCAGCCCGAGGACGCGCGCGGCCGCCTGGCCCTGTACTGCCCCGCAGACTGCGGCGAGCTGGCGCTGGACGGCCTGGGCCTGCGGACCCGGCTGCCCGCCGTCGCCACCGCGCCCTCGGTCGTGGTGACCGACGTCTCCGAGACCTGGGCCCGCCCCGACGCCGCCAGCCTGGAGGCCTGGGGCGAGGGCAACGTCGCCGGCATGGACCAGGCCAGCCAGGTCGTGCTCATCGAGTGGGCCACCCCCCGCGACCAGGCCGCACAGACCCTGGCCCGCCTGCTGCAGGTGGCGGTCGCCGCCGGGCCCTGGGTCGAGGACGTCGACACGGGGCGCCTGCTGGGCACCGTGGCCGCCCGGGGGCTGGCCGGCGACGCCGCGCAGGAGGCGCCCGACGTCGCGAAGCTGGCCACGGTCGAGGTCCACCAGGCCCCGGGCGGGCCGGCGATCCTGGCGACGCGCGGCCTGGCGCGGCTGGGCCTGCCGGACCTGGTCGAGGTCGGCGTGCTCTCGGGCGAGACCGACGAGGCCGGCGCCCGGCTCAACGCCATCGCCCAGGCGATGTTCGAGGCGGGGGTCGTCAGCCGCCTCTCCGTCGACGCGCCCCGCTTCCGCAGCGAGAGCGCCCGGCTGGCGGCCTGTGGCCTGCAGGGCACCGCGACCCTGTCCTACGACCGGGGCAACAAGGCGACGCTCGGCCCCGGCCTGCGCGCCTCGGTCGACGGCTTCGACGGCGCCTTCGGCACCTGCGAGGAGGCGCCCGCGACCCCCTCCCCTGCCCTGGCCGCTCCCCTCGCCGCCGCCCCAGCGCCCGACACCCTGGCCGGGGCGCGGGTCCGCGCCATCCAGCGGCTGCGTGGCGAGGTGCAGCAGGCCTGGCGCGCGGGGCTGCCCCCCGGCGAGCGCCTGCTGGTCAAGGCCCCCTTCCAGGCCGGCGATGGCCGCGTCGAGTGGCTGTGGCTCCAGGTCGCCCACTGGGAGGAGGGCGAGGTCCTGGTCGGCGTGCTCTCCAGCGACCCGCGCGCGGTCACCAGCGTGAAGAAGGGCGACACCGTGCAGACCCGGGTCGAGCTGGTCTTCGACTACCTGTGGGTCCACGCCGACGGCAGCAAGGAGGGCAACGAGACCCAGGCCTTCCTGTGACCCGTCACTGGGCCGAGAAGGTCAACGGGTAGGCGAAGGTGAAGCCGTCGGGCATGTCGTGGGCGGGGAAGGGCACGTAGCCCAGGGTCTCCCGCACGCAGGAGAGCAGCTCGCCGGGCAGGCCGCCCCCGTCGAGCAGGCGCACCTCGACCACCCGGCCGCTGCAGCCCACGGTCAGCTCGAGCTGGGCCGTCCCGGTCACCCCGCCCTCGGGCACGCAGCGGCCCAGGGTCGGCAGGAAGGCGGCCATCGCGTCCCGCGTCTGGGCGTAGGACAGGCCCGCCGATGCCGCGAACTCGGGCCCGTCCTCGCCCAGCGTCGCCTGGTCGGGGCCGGGAAGGCAGGGCTGGGCCGGGGGCATGCGCAGGGGGCCGCCGGTCGCGTCGGACGGGTCGGCCACGATGCGCCCGCCGCTGACCTTGACCGTGCGCCCGCCGCGGGTCTGCACGGCGACCGCCTCGCCCGCGCCGGGCGGGTAGATGTGCAGCACCTGCCCCACCTCCAGCCCGTCGCCCGCCAGCCCGTTCCAGGCCTGGATCTCGTCGACGCCGACGCCGTGGAAGCGCGCGATGTGCCAGAGCGTGTCGCCCTTCTCGACCACGTAGCGGACCGGCTCGGGGCCGGGCTCGGGGCGGAACAGGGCGAACCACAGGCCCGCGCCGACCACCGCGCCGACCAGCACGGCACCGAGCAGGCCGGGGTCGAAGCGGCGCCCCCGCGCGGGCTCCTCCTCCACCGGCGCCCGGGGCACGGGCACGTCGCCCTTGCCGGGGAAGCGGTCCTCCAGGCCGGTGACCCAGACCTTGTCGTCGTCGTCGGGGGACGTGCCTGCCAAGCGCGCTCCGGATGCCCACCGCGGGCTCGAAGCGGCCCCCTATTGGCCGACGCCGAAGGTCACAAGGCCGCGGCCCCTGCCAGGAGGCCGGTCGCCGCGCTAGCCTGGCCCCCATGCTCGCTGCCGCCCTCGCCGAGGTCCTGGCCCTCCCGCGCGCCGCCCAGCCCGCCGCGCTGCGCGCCCTGCGCGCCCGGCTGCCCCGGCCGGCCGAGCCCGAGGCCTGGAACAGCCGCTTCGGCCCCGGCAGCCTGTTCGACGCCTGGACCCGCAGCAGCCTGGTCCAGGGCCTGTACGCCGCCAACGCGGCCGTGCTGGCCCCCCACCTGGCGGCCCGGCCGGGCTTCCGGGTGATCGAGGTGGGCGGCGGCGACGGCCGGCTGTGGGCCCAGGCCCTGCCCCCCGACGCGCGGGGCGAGCTGGTGGTCATCGACCCGGTGCCCGAGGTGCAGGCGCGGGTCGCCGCCCACCTGCCCGCCGGTGTGCGGCTGACCTTCCACGCCGCCCGGATCGAGGACCGGGTCGCGGCGGGCCAGGAGCTGGGGCCCGCCGACGCCTTCGTGTGCAGCCTGACCCTGCACCACCTGGCCGGCCAGGACGCCGCCGAGCGGGCGCGG
Source organism: Myxococcota bacterium (assembly GCA_023150805.1). GTDB lineage: Bacteria > Myxococcota_A > UBA796 > UBA796 > UBA2385 > UBA2385. Next base: position 19,145 of record JAKLKF010000098.1, read on the forward strand.
CACGGCCTGCGGGGGCCCGGCAAGGTCGAGGTGCTGGCCGCCCTGGGCCGCGCGATCGCCGCCCGCGGCGGCCTGGGCCTGCTCAACGAGGCCGACGTGCACTGCGAGCTCGACCTGCCCCCCGGCGACCCGCTGCTGGAGGAGCGGCTGCTCGACTCCTACGTGCGCCGCTGCGCGCCGGCCCTGCTGCAGGACGCGGCCAGCCGCCCGGACGCCGACGCCGACCTGCGCGCCCGCTGGCAGGCGGTGGCCCTGCACTGGTGCGTCGAGCAGCTCGACGTCGCCCACCTGCCCCTGCCCGAGCGCGACGTCTACGAGCTGGACGTGCCCCGCTGGCGAGCGCGCTTCGCCGCCGCCGGCCTGGTCGTGGCGCGGGAGGCGTGGACGGACGACCGGGCCCTGTTCCGGCAGTACCTGCTGCGCGTGGAGGCGCCATGAGCCAGGAGGAGCCGAAGGGCGCGCCCCTGCCCGCCTCGCCCGCCGAGCCCCCGAACGAACCCCTGCACGGCGGCCCAGCCTGGGGCTTCGCCCGGCCCAAGCCCTACCACGGCCACGTCTTCGTCCCCGGCTGGTCCGGCCGCAAGCGCATCGCCCACCTGACCGACCTGCACTTCGGCAACGTGACGCCGCTGGCGCTGCAGAAGAACGCCGTCGCCCTGGTCAACGCCGCCCGGCCGGACCTGACGGTGCTGACCGGAGACTTCGTCGCCCGCGGCCTGGGCCACCTGGAGCGGCTGACCGAGGTCATGGCCGCCATCGAGGGCCGCAAGCTGGCCGTCCTGGGCAACCACGACTGGTGGAGCGGCGCCGCCGGCGTCCAGGAGGCCCTGGAGGCCGCGGGCGTCGAGGTGATCGACAACCAGTGGACGATGGACGGTGCGGGCGAGGACGCGCTGCCCGTGGTCTGCATCGACGACTGGACCACCGATCACCACGACGTACACGAGGCCGTGCGCGGCCTGCACGGCCGCCCGGCCCTGGCCCTGTCACACAACCCCGAGGCCGCCCCCGAGCTGTGGGCCGCGGGCGCCGGCGTGGTGCTGTCCGGACACACCCACGGCGGGCAGGTCTACGTGCGCACCTGGACGCGCAGTCTGTACCAGTCGCTCTTGCGGGTGCGCTACCTCAACGGCTTCTACTCCGAGGAGGGCGGCCAGGTCTATGTGAACCCCGGCGTCGGATCCTCGGTGGTGCCCTTCCGGTACGGCCGCCCCGCCCAGCGCTGCGTGGCGATCCTCGACCTGGAGGGCGGCGAGCTGCGGCCGCCCGAGCACGGGTTCTGAGCGCCGCGGGCACGGCCTTCCGGGGACGCCCGGCGGCCCGTGCTACGGTTCGGTGATGGTCCTCCCCCTCTCCGTCCTGCTCGCCTGCGCCTCCACCTCCATGCCGGGCGGCACGGACGACACCGCCGCGCCGGCCGACGGCGGCGCCGACGGAGGATCGGGGAGCGACGGCGGTACCTCCTCTGACGGCGGCACGGATGGCGGCGCTTCCGACGGGGGTGGGGACGGCGGCAGCTCCGACGGGGGCAGCTCCGACGGGGGCAGCTCCGACGGGGGCAGCTCCGACGGCGGCTCCGACGGCGGGACGGCCCTGGGCGACCCCTTCGACGGAGAGGAGGCGGAGCTGCACGCCCTGGTGGGCGCCATGTTCACCGTCCGCTGGGAGCAGGTCGAGGAGACGGACAGCACCTGGGTCGAGTACAGCGTCGACCCCGGCGAGTGGCGCAGCACCCCGACCCGGGCCGGCGCCGTCGGCGCCCACGAGCAGCTCGTCATCGGCGCCCCCTACGAGCACGAGGTCACCTGGCGGGTGGTCGGCGCCAGGGGCGAGGAGACGGCGTCCACCGACGACCACGCCATCCGCACCGACGACCTGCCCCCGGAGGTCGCCCGGGTGACCGTCGACCTGGGGGATCCCGACGCATGGGACCCGGACAGTCACTTCCTGCTCACCAGCGTGAGCGACCAGTCGGCCTGGAGCACCTCGGTCCACTTCTGGATCTCCATCCTGGACCGCCAGGGCCGCTACGTCTGGCTGTACGAAGCCCCGCGGGGGATCTGGACGTTGTTCGTGAAGCCGGCCCGCGACGGCGGCGCCATCCTGTGGGATCAGCCCTACTACTGGACCTGGGACGACAACGAGGACAGCCAGGTCCACCGGATGCGGCTGGACGGGACCATCGAGCACAGCTGGTCCACGCCCTGGCTGCACCACTCCTTCGACGACCTGGCGCCGGACACGATCGCCTGGAACGGCGTGTCGGATGACACGGACATCGTCCACGTGAGCGTCGGGGACGAGGCGCCGACCGAGCTGTGGGACTGCATGGAGTGGATCGAGGGCAGCGAGGTCAGCACCGGGATGCGCGACGAGTCGTGCGCGAACAATGCCCTGTCCTGGCACGAGGCGACCGACACGATCCTGCTCAGCGAGTTCAACCACGAGATGCTGGTCGCCCTGGACGCCGGCACCGGCTCGGTCGACTGGTACGCCGACCCCTCCCGCGACCTGGGACTGGCGGTGAGCGACGCGTGGTACTGGCAGCACGACGCCCACTTCGTCGCCGACGGCCGGGTGCTGCTGTTCAGCGCCGAGGGCGCGGGCTTCGGCGGCGCCACCGGGGGCTCGGGGGCCTACGAGTACGTCCTGGACGAGGGCGAGGGCACGCTGGAGCGGACCTGGAGCGTGCTCAGCGAGGACTGGGTCGCGGACTGGAAGGGCGGGGCCACGCGCCTGCGCGCGGGCAACACCCTGGTCAACTTCGGCGACTTCGGCGGCGCGCGCGAGTACACGCCGGCCGGGGAGATCGCCTGGGAGGTCAACTTCGACACCAGCCCCAGCTCGTCGGCGCGCAACCACTGGATCGGCCGGACCACCTTCCTCGACGACCTGTACCCCTACCTGGAGTGAGCGGGCGGCGGATCGGCGGCGGCGTCCCGCGGCCGTCCGTCCAGCGCGGCGCGCAGGGCCCGCGCCAGCACCGGCAGCTCGAAGGGCTTGCGCAGCAGCGTGTCGTCGGGGCGGAAGGAGCCGCGCCGGCGCACCTCGTCGTCGGAGTAGCCGGTCATGAACAGCACCCGCAGGTCCGGCAGGTGGACCCGCGCGGCCTGGGCCAGGTCGGCGCCGCTCTTCCCGGGCAGGACCATGTCGGTGACCAGGGCGTCGAAGCGCTCGCCAGCCTGCAGCAGGGTGAGCGCGTGCTCGGCGTCGACGGTGGACTGGACCGCGTAGCCCAGGCGGCGCAGGCCCTGGACCACCAGGCGGCGCACGCCGTGCTCGTCCTCGACGACCAGCACCCGCTCGGCGCCGCCGGGCGTCGGGCCCGGCTCGACGGCGACCTGCGGGGCCGGGGCGGCGACCGCGGGCAGGCGCACCCGGACGGTGGTGCCGACGTCCGGCTCGCTCTCCACCACCGCGTGGCCGCCGGCCTGGGCGAGGATGCCGTGCACCACGGCCAGCCCCAGGCCGGTGCCGCGCCCCTGTCCCTTGGTCGTGAAGAAGGGCTCGAAGAGGTGGGCCCGCACCGCCGAGGTCATCCCGACTCCCGCGTCCTGCACCGCCAGCTCGACGTAGGTGCCCGCGGGAAACGGGCCCGTCGACGCGGTGCCCGGCTGGTCCAGGTCCACCCGTCGGGTGGACAGTCGCAGGGTGCCGCCGCGGGGCATGGCATCCCGCGCGTTCACCACCAGGTTGACGATCACCTGGTCCAGGCGGGCCGGGTCGATCCGGACCGCGGTGTCGTCGGGCGAGAGGTCGGTCTCCAGGCGCAGGTCCTCGCCGACCAGCCGCCGCAGCAGCCGCTCCGAGCCGCGCACCCGCTCCCCCAGGCGCAGCTCCGTGGGCGCGACGATGGCCTTGCGGCTGAAGGCCAGGAGCTGGGAGGTGAGCGCCGCGGCTCGCTCGCCCGCGTCGAAGATGGCGCCGCTGGCCTCCTCGACCGCCTTGGGATCGGTCAGCTCTCCGGAGCGCAACATGCCGGCGTAGGCATTGATGACCATCAACAGGTTGTTGAAGTCATGTGCGATCCCTCCGGCCAGGCGGCCGATGGCGTCCATCTTCTGGGCCTGGCGGAGCGCGTCCTCCAGCGCGTGCCGGGCGCTCACGTCGGTCATGAAGCCGTGCCAGGTCACCACGCCGGAGGGCTCACGCGAGGGGGCGGCGTGGATCTCCAGCCAGATCTCGCCCTGGGCGGGGTGTTGGAAGGGCAGCTCGATCCGCAGCGGCTGGAGGTCCCGGGCCGAGGCATCCAGGGCCGCGCGCAGCGAGGCGCGGACCTCGGGGGAGAAGCAGGCCGCGAGCTCGCTGGCGCTGCGGGCGAGGTCCGAGGCCGACAACCCGGTGAGCTGCTCGATCCGCGGGCTGGCGTAGGGGAAGCAGGCCACGCCCTCGTCGCACGCGCGGAAGCTGAACACCGCCCCCGGCGCCGACGCGGCCAGGTGCTCCAGCCGGTCCAGCTCGGTCCGCAGGGCGCGCTCCATGGCCTTGCGCTCGGAGATGTTGGTCGCGATGCCGACCGTGCCCGCGACCCGGCCGTCGTCGTCGAAGAAGGGCGCGCGGGTGGTCAGGTAGGTCCGCGTCCCGCCCTTGCTGGACAGCTCGACCTCCTGGCTCAGCTCGCCCCCGCCGTCCATCACGCGCGCGTCCAGCTCCCGCAGCGCCGCGCCCTGCTGGGGCCCGAAGAGCAGGTCGTCGGTCCGGCCCACCACCTCCTCGGCCGTGCGGCCCACGAAGTGCAAGGCGAAGCGGTTGAGGAAGAGGTACCGGCCGTCGCGATCCTTGACGAACACCGCCTCGGACACACCCTCGGCCAGGGCGCGCAGCAGCCGGGCGGTCTCCCGCTCCCGCGCCTCGCTGCCCGCCCGGTCGCGCTCGGCCCGGCCGCGGGCCTGCTCGGCACGGACGGCCTGGCTGCCCGACAGGTAGAGCATGCCCGCCGCCCCGGTGATGACGCTGCCCACCAGGGCCAGCGTCCAGCGAAAGACTCGCTGGTGCTGGAGGTCCAGGGCGCGCAGCTCCTGCCGCGCGGCGGCGTCGACGCGGGCAGCGTCGGTGGTCAGCCGCGAGACGGCGAGGTGCAGGTCGAGCTGGTGGCGCGCCGGCTCCACGGCAGGGTGGGGGCCGGCATCGAGCAGCCTGCCCAGCGCCTGGGCGGACGCGACCATCGTGTCCCGGCTGGCGCCGACCGGGGACGGCGGGGTCGCCGTGGCCAGCGCCTGGCTGGCCTGCACCAGCAGCGCCCATCCCTGCCGCTCCTCGAACGAAGCACCGGGGCCCTGGGCCGCGGAGACCTGGGCGAAGCCCTCGGCCAGGTCCAGGCGGGCCTGGCGGATCTGTTCGACCTGGCCGCGCTGCCGGTCGAAGGCCCGCTCCTGCACCATGTGGGTGCCCGTCAGCAGGGACAGGAGTGCCGCGCCCAGGCCCAGGCCAAGCCACGCCTGGGTCCGCGGCCGATACCGCCAGGGGAGGGTCATCGTCCCTCCGCCGCCGTGGGAGGGCGAGCCAGGTCCGCGGCCTGGAAGCCGAAGCGCTCCAGCTCGGCCAGGTGCTCGGGCCCGCCGAGGAAAGCCAGAAGGACCCGATCCCACGCCTCTCGCAGCGCACGGTCAGCGGGCCGGAATGCGAAGGCCCCCTCGGAGCGACCGTGTGGGTTCGCGGGGTCGAGCGACACGGGCCGGGTCCGCAGGGCGCCGGACGGATCGTACCGGGCCATCCAGCGCACGGTGGGCTCGGAGAGGACCAGCCCGTCTACCAGGCCGCTGCGCACGGCGGCCTGCCCGGTGGCCGCGTCGGGCACCAGCAGGAGCCGCGCCGGAGGCACCCCGCAGGCCGCGAGCCGGGGCCCCTCCACCGCGCCTTCCAGCACGGCGAGGCGAAGCTCCGACACGGCGGCCAGGCCCTTGCAGTCCGCCCGGAGCCGAGCGCCTTCCCCGCGGTGCAGGATCCCCGCGCCGACGCGGAAGGTCGGCAGCGAGAAGGCCACCACCGCCTGGCGCTCGGGGGTGATGAACAGTCCCGCCGCCACCACGTCGAAGCGGGCATCCAGCAGGTCGGGCACCAGGGAGGCGAAGGAGGTCTGCACCCACTCGACCCGCTGGACCCCGAGCGCCTCTGCGACCCGCCGCGCCAGGATCGGCCCCTCGCCGGTCACGTGCCCGCCTTCATCCACGAATGCGTAGGGGGCCTCGGCGGCGTAGCCGATCCGGAGCGGCTGGCCGTCCCGCAGGCGCTGGAGGGAGTCGTCACGCGTCGGAACGCCCAAGATCATCAAGGCCACCGCGACCGCCAGCGCGAGCACCCCCAGCAGGCCGCCCGCGGCACGCCTGCCGGCCGCCGGCGCACCGGCGTCATGCGAAATGAAATCCGCATCCATGCTGCACCATAGCCCGGCGGCGAGGGGAGCGCACAGGCCTCCCGGGCTCCCGGCGCTGCACCGCCGACGTGGGCGGGCCAGGGCCGTCTCCGGTCAGCGCGCCGGCTCCGCCTCGCCCTCGCCCACCCGCCGCACGCCCCGCCGGTGCAGCCACGCGATGCGGATCAGCAGCGAGGTCGCCACCAGGGCCAGGGAGACGACCAGCCCCACCCACAGGCCCCGGGCGCCCAGCCCCGCGGGGAAGGCGAGCGCCCAGCCCAGCGGCAGGCCCAGCAGCCAGTACGCCAGGATGTTGATGAGCGCCGGCACCCGCACGTCCGCCAGGCCGCGCAGCACGCCGAAGCCGACGGCCTGCAGGCCGTCGAAGAGCTGGAAGGTGCCGGCGACAGGCAGGAGCAGGACGGCGATGGAGAGGACCGCTGCGTCCTGGGTGTAGAGGCCGGCGAGCCGGCCGGGGAAGGTCGAGAAGAGCCCGGCGGAGAGCAGCATCACCCCGGCGCCGCAGGACAGCGCCGTCGCCGCGGCGCGGCCCCAGGGCTGGCCGGCGCCGACCTGGTGCCCGACCCGGGTGGCGGCGGCAGCGCCGATGCCCAGCGGCACCATGAAAGAGACGGTGGCCAGGTTCATCACGACGGAGTGGGCCGCGAGCGGCGCCTCGCCGAGCCAGCCCACCATGACGCCGGCGAACTGGAAGCCCCAGGTCTCGATCGCGATCTGCATCCCGACCGGCAGCCCCAGCACCAGCACGGCGCGCAGGCCGGCGCGATCCCGGGCGACCCGCCGCCAGTCCCCCGGCCACCAGCGGGCCAGCTCGCGCCGGGTCAGGAGCAGCACGACGGCCAGCATGAAGGCCATGCCGATCACGCTGGACCAGGCGCAGCCGATGGGGCCCAGGCCCGGCCAGGCGCCGACCCCGTGCATCAGCAGCAGGTTCAGGCCCGCGTTGAGCAGGTTGGCCAGCACGACGGCGACGGTGAAGGGCCGCACGATGCCCAGCGCCTGGAAGAACTGCTGGAGGAAGGCGACCAGCATCATCATCGGCACGCCCAGCGCGAGCACGGCCGCGTACTGCCCCGCCAGCGACAGGAGCGCCGCGGGCTGGCCGAGCAGGGCCAGGCCGGGCGCGGCGACCAGGTGCAGCAGGGCGACGGGCAGGCTCAGCGCCAGGCCCAGCACGACCGCCTGTACCAGCAGGCGCCGCGCCCGCTCGTGCGCGCCCGCCCCGAAGGCCTGGGCGACCAGCGGGTCCAGGCCCTTGGCGACGTTGCGCCCGACGACGGCCACGCCCCAGCCCCAGGTGGTGGCCAGCGCGACGGCGGCGAGCGCCTGCCCGCCGAAGGCGCCGGTCATCACGGTGTCGACGACGCCCATGCCCATGGCGCCCAGGTTGGAGAGCACCACGGGCCATGCCAGGCGCCACAGCGCCCGCAGCTCGGCCTGGAAGGTGACGCCGGGGACCGGGGCGGTGGCGGGCAGAGCTTCCTCAGGGACGCCGGACGGGCGGCGCGTTAGCCGTGGCGCCATGCGTACCCTCCTCCTCTCCCTGATGCTGGTGGCCTGCGACGACGGCGCCACCGAGACCCCCACCCCTGACGCCGCCGGCGACGCCGCCAAGAGCGAGCAGGTCGCGACCCCGCCGCCCGCGGAGCAGGCCCGGCCGCAGACCATCGACGCGCCGCCGGACGTGGCCGCGCCGCCGGCCGACGCGCAGAAGACCGCCAGCGGGCTGGCCTGGAAGGTCCTGACCCCGGGCACCGGCACGGCGAAGCCCTCGGCCGCGGCCACGGTCAAGGTCGACTACACGGGCTGGACCACCGACGGCAACATGTTCGACAGCTCGGTCACCCGCGGCCGGCCGGCCTCCTTCCCGCTGGACCGGGTGATCGCCGGCTGGACCGAGGGCCTGCAGCTCATGGTCGTCGGTGAGAAGACCCGCTTCTGGATCCCCGAGGAGCTGGCCTACCAGGGCAAGCCCGGCCGCCCCGCCGGCATGCTGGTCTTCGACGTCGAGCTGCTGGACATCAAGGAGCCGCCGGCCCCGATCCCCGCGCCCGAGGACGTCGCCGCCCCGCCCAAGGACGCCAAGAAGACCAGCACGGGCCTGGCCTACAAGGTGCTCAGCGCCGGCACGGGCACCGTCCACCCCACCGAGAGCTCGCAGGTCGAGGTGCACTACACGGGCTGGACGACCGACGGGGCGATGTTCGACAGCTCCGTCGCGCGCGGCGAGACCGCCACCTTCCCGCTCAACCGCGTGATCGCCGGCTGGACCGAGGGCCTGCAGCTCATGGTCGAGGGCGAGAAGACCCGCTTCTGGATCCCCGTCGACCTGGCCTACCAGAACAAGCCTGGCCGGCCCGCCGGCATGCTGGTCTTCGATGTCGAGCTGGTGAAGATCAAGCAGTAGGCGAGGCGGGCACGGGCCTGGCGCGCCGGGCCTGCC
>JAKLKF010000099.1 GCA_023150805.1 Myxococcota bacterium
CGAGCACCAGGGCGCGGGCCGGCCCGGGCAGCGAGGGGGCCACCGCGCGCGCCGCCGCCGCCGCGCTGGCTGCCTCCCGCCGGCCGGTCAGCCGGCTGGCGCGCCAGGTCGCCCGGTCCAGCTCCTCGAGGAGGGCCTGGACGGCGGGCTCGGCGGGGTCGGCAGGAGGGTGCAGGGTGCGCTCCGGGGCGGGAAAGGTGCCCGCACACCTGGACGGTGTCCACTGCCGCGCGCACGTTCACGCCCGGAGCGCGCCTTGACCCCCCTGCCCGCCCACGCGGACCCGCCCTCGGGCCCCTCGCCGGTCGCCGCCCGTCCGCCCTGGCTGGCGGTGCTGGCCTTCTTCGGGCTGGTGGTGGCGGTGCTCGTGCTCGCCCGGCACCTGGACCTGCGACAGGCGCTGTCGCCCGAGGTGCTGCGCGCGGCCGGGGCCTCGCCGACGCCGACCCTGGTGGGGCTGCTCGGGCTGCTCTGGCTGGCGATGGTGGGCTCCTCGGGGCCCGCGATCGCCGCGGGCACGGTGCTCTTCGGCTGGGCGGGCGGCACGGGCGCCAGCCTGCTCGGCATGGTCGCCGCCCACTCGACCTGGTTCCTGCTGGCGCGCACGGCGCTTCGACCCCTGGTCCAGGCGCGTGCGACCCCGCGCGTGCGGTGGCTCACGGGCGCCATCCAGCAGGGCGGGCTCTCGCTGGCCGTCTCGTGGAACCTGCTCGGTGGCCCCGGGACGATCTTCCTGTTCGCCGCGGCGCTGTCCGGCCTGCGGCTGCGCGACTTCGTGCTCGGCCTGCTCGCCAGCCTGCCGCGCATCCTGGTGTCGGCCGTGTTGATCGACACGCTGCTGGTCTACGACCTGGCCACCATGCCGGCCGAGCGCTGGCGGCTGCTGCTGGGCCTGATCGTGCCGATGACCCTGGCCTACGTCGCGCTGGTCGCGCTGCGCCCCGAGCTGCGGCCCTGGCGCTTCGGGCGGCCCCCCGCCGACGCCGCCTGAGCCAGCAGCGCCAGGCACAGCCCCACCAGCGACCCGCCGCCCGGCGCCGTGGAGCAGCCCTTGCCCCCCTCCGCCGGCGCGCCGCCGCTGTCCTCGGTGTCGTCCGCCGGGGGGGCCGCGGTGCTCACCGTCAAGGTCGTGGTGCCGGTCGTCTCCTGCCCGTCCAGGGTGCGGAGCCCGGCGCCCACCGTCACCGTGTAGGCCGTGTCCGGCGCCCAGTCCTGCTGGGGCGCGACGTGCAGCACGTGGCTGTTGTCGCCGTAGTACAGCCAGGCCGAGGTCGGCACCGGGGCCCCGTCGGGGTCGGTCACCTGCACCACGCCCTCGGCCAGGCTGTCCTGGTCGATGGCCTGGCTGAAGACCAGGCTGATCCGGCTCTCGACCAGGTCGCTGTCGGTCTCCAGGCCGAAGCCGCCCGTGGGGAAGGAGGCGATCAGCTCCGGCGCGAAGGCCATGTCCCCTTGCAGGCGGCGGTAGACGCTCTGCCAGTACTGCGCGAGCACCTCGCCCTCGCAGGGCGGGTTGCCGGCGACGGTGGGGTCGTCCAGGTGGCTCGTCATCCAGGGGAAGTAGGCCGACTCGGTCGCCGTCAGCGCCTCGTCCTCGCTGGCGTTGCCGACCCACAGGATCGCGATGCGCAGCAGGTTCTGCCCGGTGGCCAGCGTGTCCTCGTCCACGGCGTGCCCGTAGTCGGCGTAGAGCCCGACCAGCGTGTCGTAGGGCACCCAGTCCTCGGGGTAGTCGACCCGGCCGACGAGGGCCATGAAGGCGACGTCGGTGGCCTGGTCGAAGCTGTGGGCGCCGAAGTCGCTGTCGTGGTCGTACTGCTTTCCCCGCTCGTAGTACAGGGCGTCGTAGGTCTGGTCGGCGATGCCGTGGCTGGCCATGCCCAGCAGGAAGGCGACGTGCTCTTCGCACTCGTCGGTCCACGGCGCCGGGCAGCGGGCGGCGATCCAGTCGCGGTAGCGGTTCTGGAAGGGCTCCCAGTGGGCGATCTCGGCGTAGTCGTCGCCCAGCGGGTAGCCCCCGTCGGGGAACATCGTCCCGTTGTCCAGCATCTGCTGCAGGCCCGGGTCGGTCAGCAGGTCCTTGAGCTCGCCCTCGGGCAGGTGCTCCAGCGCGTGGTGGCTGATCCAGACGTGGGTGGACTGGCCGTTGGCCAGGGCCGCGGGCGTGGCGGTCAGCGCGAGCAGCAGCGGGAGCGCCAGCATCAGCCGCCGGCCTCCAGGATGCCGTCGAGGTCGCCGTACTGCTCGACCTGCTCGCCCAGCCACTCGTCGATCATCTCGCCCTGCTTGAGCATGGAGCTGACGATCTGGTTGCGGGCGTAGTTCTCGATGTCCACGCCGTAGTCGGCGTCGATCCAGGTCGTCATCATCCGCACGCTGCCCGAGCCGTTCCAGGGTGCGGGCAGGGTCACGGCCAGCAGGTACTGGGCGTTGACCTCGATGCTCTCCCAGCTCACCTCGGCGGGCTCGATCAGCCAGCTGCGGTGCACCAGGGCCCAGCCGTCCTCGACCTCGACCCAGCGGAACTGGATCCAGTTGGTGCTGTTGACCTTGATGATGCCCGCCCAGCTCGACTCGCTGTAGCTGCTGGCCTCCAGCCACAGCTCCTGCCGCGCGATGAAGGCGTCCTTGTCGCCCATGTACTCGCGCTCGTACAGGTCGTAGTTGCCGGCCAGCACCTGCTCCTGGTCGGCCCAGGCCGTCGCGATGGCCACCCCCCGCGCGACGTGGTCGTGATCCACGGCCACCGCCGCCCCGACCAGGGCCGAGGTGCTGGGGTTGCCGATGTCCAGGGTCTCGACGATGGACTGGTCGAGGTTGTCGACCGTGTAGCCCTCGCTGGTCGCCTCCATGTCCTGCTGCAGCCAGGCGTCGAGGTTCTCGATGCCGGCCAGCAGGTACTCCTCGCGATCCTCCGGCTCTCCGGCCTCGCGGAAGAGGTAGTTGCAGAGCTGGGCCAGGTCGGTGGGCGCCTCGGGGGGAGGCTTGCATCCGAGCAGGGTGCCGGCGAGCAGGGGCGAGGCGAGGAGGGGCAGCAGGGGTGCGCGCATGCGCGCAGGGTAGACGACGGGGAGCGGGCCCGATCAAGCTCTTTTCACGGGACCAGGGCGCCGGTGGCCCAGGCCAGGGTGAAGCCCGCCCGCAGCCGGTCGGTGCGCGCCACGACCCCCTGGGCCCGCGCCTCGGTCAGCGCCTCCCGCGCGTCCGTCAGCTCGACCAGCGAGGCGATCCCCGCGGCGAAGCGCTCCTCGACCACTGCCAGCGCCGCCTCGGCCGCCGCCACGCCCTCGGTCGTCGCCTGCTCGGTCGCGCGCGCGCTCTCCAGCTCGGCGAGCACCTGCTGCACGTGTACGGCGACCTCCTCGCGCTGGTCCTCCAGGGTCAGCGCGGCGCTGCGCTGGGCCGCGGTCGCCGCCTCCACCTCGGCGCGGGTGGCGTGGCCGTCGAAGAGGGGCACCGTCAGGTCGACGGTCGCCCACGCCCGCGCCTGGTCGGCGAGCTGCTCGTCCACGGCCGCGTCGTTGCTGGTGATCAGCGAGGTGGAGGTGCCCACCGACAGGTCGAGCTGGGGCCGCCGGCCCGCGCGCGCGCTGCGCCAGCCCTGGAAGGCGGCGTCGGCCTGCTCGGACAGGCCCAGCAGCCCCGGGCGGGAGACCAGGGCCCGGTCCACCAGCGCCGCCGGGTCCTCGGGCAGGGCGGGCGCCTGCAGCGGGCCGGCGAAGCGCCACGCCTGCAGCGGGTCCAGGCGCAGCAGGCGCACCATGCCCAGCTCGGCGTCGCGAAGGCTCTGCTCGGCCTGGGCCAGCGTCGCGCGGGCCGAGGCCACGGTCGCCCGCTGCTGGTGAAGGTCGGCGGCGGTGCGGGCCCCGTTCTCGACGTAGGCGGCGATGCGCTCCTCCAGGGCCAGGGCGCTGGTCACGGCCGCCCGCCGGATCTCGACCTGGGCAGCCGCCTGGTCCACCGCCAGCAGGCCGTCGGCCACGGCCCAGGCGATGTCGTGGCGCGCCTGGTCCAGGTCGGCCTGGGCCGCCTCCAGCCACGCCTCGGCCTGGTGGCGCTGGGCTCGGATCTGGCCCCCGCGCGCCAGGGGCACCGACCCGTACAGGCCGGCGCTGACGCTGCCGACCGGCTGGGTGACGTTGGCCGCCAGCTCCTCGCTCCAGGTGCGGCCCAGGCTGCCCGTGCTGCCCGCCCGCAGGCTCAGGTCCGGCAGGGCCGCCCCGCGCCGGGCGAGCAGGGTCGCCTGCCGGTCGGCCACGGCCAGCGCCGCCGCCTCCAGGTCGACGCCGACGGCCAGGGCGCGCGTGGTCGCCGCCTCCAGGTCCCAGGACTGCTGGGCCCAGGCGGCCGGCAGGAGCAGCCACAGGGCGATCATTGGTACCTCAGGGCGTCGATGACATCGAGGGCGGCGGCGCGGCGGGCCGGGTACCAGCCGAAGAAGACGCCGACCCCGCCGGAGAAGGCCAGGGCCAGGGCCAGGCTGCTGGTCGTGACGGCGGTCGCCCAGCCGGTGACCTGGCCCACCACCGCGGTGATCACGACGCCCAGCACCGCGCCGACCAGGCCTCCCAGCCCCGAGAGGACCACGCTCTCGACCAGGAACTGCGCCAGCACGTCGCCGCGCCGGGCCCCCAGCGCCCGGCGGATCCCGATCTCGCGGGTGCGCTCGGTGACGCTGACCAGCATGATGTTCATGATGCCGATGCCGCCGACGACCAGGCTCACGCTGGCGATGGCCGACAAGAGCATCGTCATCACCTGGGTCGTGCCCCGGGCCGCCTCGCCGAGCTGGCTCTGGTCCTTGACCTCGAAGTCGTCGTCCTCGCCCCGCGACAGGTCGTGGCTCTCGCGCATCAGGACCTTCACCTCCTCCATCGCCGCCGGCACGTCGTCCTTGCCCCAGGTGCTGGCCAGGATCTGGGCGATGAACTGGCGGCCGGAGAGCCGGGTCTGCACCGTGGTGTAGGGGGCGAGGATCACGTCGTCCTGGTCGCTGCCCTCGGGGGTCTGGCCCTTGGCCTTCAGCACGCCGACCACGGTGAAGGGCACATCCCGCAGGCGGACGGACTGGCCCACCGGGTCGCCCTCGGGGAAGAGGTTGCCGGCCACCGTGGCGCCCAGCAGGCAGACCTTGCGGTTGCTGCGCAGCTCCTCGGCGGTGAACCAGCGGCCGCTGTCCACCGGCCAGGTCCGGATCTGCTCGTAGGTGGTGTCCACGCCGTAGATGGTGGTGAACCAGTTCATCCCGCCCTGCAGGATGCGCGTGCGGGTGAAGATCACGGGCGTCACGGCCGACAACAGCTGCCCCTCGCGGCGCAGCAGCTCGGCGTCGTCCACGGTCAGCCGGTTCATGCTGCCTGCGCCGCCGCTGACCCCGCCGCGGCTGCTGGTGCCCGGGGTCACGATGATCATGTTCGTCCCCAGGTTGTCGATCCGGGCCTGGATCTCCGCCTGGGCGCCCATGCCGATGGCCACCATCACGACCACGCTGGCGACGCCGATCACCACGCCCAGCATCGTCAGGATCGACCGCCCGACGTTGCGGCGGATGCTGTGCAGGGCCAGGCCCACCAGGTGGGTCGGCTTCACGACGGCTCTCCCGGCGGGCGGCCCTCAGGCAGGTGGTCGACCTGGGGGCGGTGCCCGGTGCGGTCCCAGGCGCCCAGGTCCTCGGCGGCGCGCCGGCCCTGCACGGCCACGTCGCGCTCGATCAGGCCGTCGCGCAGCGTGATGGCGCGCTTGCAGTAGACGGCCACCTCGTCCTCGTGGGTGACGATGACGATGGTGATGCCCTGCGCGTTGAGCTCCTGGAACAGGGCCATGACCTCGACCGTGGTGTGCGTGTCCAGGTTGCCGGTCGGCTCGTCGGCCAGCAGCAGGGCCGGATCGGTCACCAGGGCGCGGGCGATGGCCACCCGCTGCTGCTGGCCGCCGGAGAGCTCGCTGGGCACGTGGTGGGTCCGCTCCCCCAGGCCCACCCGCTCCAGCGCACGCAGCGCCCGGGCGTGGGGGTCGGAGAAGCGCCCCCGCCGGTCGTAGAGCATCGGCAGCAGCACGTTCTCCAGCGCCGTCGTGCGCGGCAGCAGGTTGAAGCCCTGGAAGACGAAGCCGAGCTTCTGGTTGCGCAGGTCGGCGCGCGCGTCGTCGTCCAGGCCCTGCACCTCGACGCCGTCCAGCCGGTAGGTGCCAGACGAGGGGCGGTCCAGGCAGCCCAGCGTGTTCATCAACGTCGACTTGCCCGAGCCCGAGGTGCCCATGATGGCCACCATCTCGCCCTGCTCGATGCGCAGGTCGACCCCGCGCAGGGCGTGTACGACGGCCTCGCCCACGGCGTAGTCGCGCCGCACCTGGCGCAGCTCGATGACCGGCGTCCCCATCAGAAGCCGCCGGGGCGAGCGGGCCCGCCGCTGCCCTGCTTCTGGAAGGGGCTGCCCGCCGCCTGCCCCTCGGCGCTGCTGACCACGCCGGCGGCGACCTCCAGGCCCTCGACCACGCCCTCGCCCCGGACCTCGGTGCAGGTGTCGTCGGACAGGCCCGTCTGCACGGCCAGCTTGCGGACCTTGCCCTCGGGGGTCGGCAGCCACAGCGCCGCCTCGCCGCCGCCGCCGCCACCGCGCCGCCGCCCGCCGCCCTTGCCGCTCTTCCCGGCGTTCCCGCCGGGAGCGCCTTCGCGGGTTGCGGTCGCGTCCTCCTTCGACGGCGCCTCGCCCCCCCCGCCGCCCACCGCCGCCGCGGGCGCGGCCGGCTCCGCGGCGATCAGCGCCTCGTCCGGCCGGAAGCGCAGGGCGGCGTTCGCCACGCACAGCACGTCCGGGGCCTCGGCGACGATGAAGTCCACGGTCGCGGTCATCCCGGGCAGCAGGCGGCCGGTGGCGTTGTCCACGTCGACGACGACGGCGTAGGTCACGACGTTCTCCTCGGTCGTCGACTGCAGCCGCACCTGCCGGACCGTGCCCTGGAAGTGCTCCTCGTCCCAGGCCTGCACCGTGAAGTCGACCGCCTGCCCGGCCTGGATCCTGCCGATGTCGGCCTCGTCCACGCTGGCGACGATCTGCATCCGGGCCAGGTCGCCGGCCAGGGTGAACAGGGTCGGCGCGGTCATGCTGGAGGCGACCGTCTGCCCCTGGTCGATCGCCCGGTCGACCACCAGCCCGTCGATGGGCGAGGTGATCGTCGCGTAGCCCAGGTTCTGCCGCGCCCGGGACAGCGAGACCCGCGCGGCGCGCAGGTTGGCCTGGGCGACGTCGTGGTCGGCGCGAGCCGCCTCCAGCTCCTGCGTGGTGGCCGCCTGCCGCGCGTGCAGCGCCTGCATGCGGGTGTGGTGCGCTTCGGCCTGGGCCAGCCCGGCCTCGGCCACCGCGAGGTTGGCCGAGGCGCTCTGCACGTCGGCCTCCAGGATGCTGGTGTCCAGCCGCGCCAGGAGCTGGCCCTTCGTCACCCGGTCGTTGAAGTCGACCAGCACCTCCTGGATGGTGCCCGAGACCTGGGTGCCGACCTCGACGGTCACCACCGCCTCCAGCGTGCCGGTGGCCTTGACCGTCGCGCGGACGTCGGCGCGGCGGACCTGCTCCCGGCGCAGCTCGGGCGGCGGCTCGGCGCGCCCCCACATCCACCAGGCGCCGCCGCCCAGGGTGGCGAGGGTCAGGGCGAGCACGGCGACGGTGGTGGGCTTCACGGCGGTCGCTCCGGACGAGGAGCATCCGTCTAGCTCCCTGCCCGGAGGAGCGCGACCGGGGCGGGCGCGCTGGCGAGGGCGGCCGCCGGCGCCGCCGCGTCCGCGGGTGCGTAGCCGCCTACGCGTTGGTGGGCCCCGGACCCTCGCGTTACCGGCGCCGCCCCCCAGGAAGGCCTGTGTCCCCCACCGCGCACCGCGCCACCGCCTACTTCGACGTGGATGGCACCCTGTGCAGCACCAACCTGCTGCACCCGCTGGTGCTCTACCTGGTCAACCAGGGGACGCCCGCGGAGTCGATGTTCCGGCTGGGGCGCGCCCTGCTCCAGGCCCCCGTGCTGGCCGCCGCCGAGCTGCGGGACCGCCGGCGCTTCAACGAGCTGCTCTTCTCCCACTTCCGCGGGATGAGCGAGGACCGCATCGTCCTGCTGGCCGACGAGGTCTTCCAGGACGTGGTCAAGCCGCGGCTGTACCCGGGCGCCCAGGAGCTGGTGGACACCTGCAAGGCCGCCGGCCTGCGCACGGTGCTCATCACCGGCAGCCTGGACGTCAACGTCTGGCCGCTGGCCCGGCACATGGGCTGCGACCACGTCATCGCCAACCGGCTCGAGTTCGCCCACCGCAAGGCCACCGGCAAGCTGATGCAGCCGGTTGTGGCGGGCCCCGAGAAGGCCGGGCTCATCGTCGCCGACGCTCGCGCGCACGGCCACGACCTGGCCGCCTGCCACGCCTACTCCGACTCCTTCAGCGACGTGCCCATGCTGTCGGTGGTCGGACACCCGGCCTGCATCAACCCCGACGCGCGGCTAGCGCGGTTGGCTCAGTCCTACCGCTGGCCCATCCTGGACATCCAGCGCCCGGCCCGCGAGGGCCGCCGGCGGGAGACCTCCGCATGAGCGACCATCCCTGCGTGGTGACCATCGACCACAAGAGCAAGCCCCGGGTGCTCTTCAGCGGCACGCGCCTGGTCGAGGTCGACCTGCCCGTCGGCACCAAGGTCCTGTACCCCAAGAAGCCGATGAAGGGCCTGCCCGACCCGCGGGCCGCCGTGCGCTACGCCCTCTCGCACCCCCTGGGCAGCCCACCGCTGTACGCGAAGCTGCGCCCGGGCATGAAGGTCACCATCGCGGTCGACGACCTGTCGATGCCCCTGCCGTCCATGAAGGGGCCGGACAACCGGGCCCTGGTGATCGACGAGGTGCTGCACCAGCTCGACGAGTACGGGGTCGACGACGTCGAGGTCATCATCGCGACCGCCTTCCACCGGCCGATGACGAAGGAGGAGATCCGCCACGTCGTCGGCGAGAAGTGCTTCTCCCGCTACTGGCCGGACCGGCTGTACAACCACGACGCCGAGAAGCCCGGCGGCCTGACGTTGCTGGGCACCACGCCCGGCGGCATCGACGTCGAGATCAACCGGCGGGCGGCCGAGTCCGACCTGGTCATCTACGTCAACCTGACCTTCGTGCCCATGAACGGAGGCCACAAGTCGCTGGGCACGGGCCTGGTCGGCTACCGCACGCTGAAGGGGCACCACAACCCCAGCGCCGTGCGCAAGAGCGGATCGTATATGGAGCCCTCACGCTCCGAGCTGAGCCGGCGGATGATCGAGGTGGGCCAGCTCATCGAGTCCAAGGTCGACGTCTTCCACGTCGAGACGACCGTCAACAACCGGATGTTCGACAAGCCGCTGGAGTTCCTGGCCAAGAACGAGGACGAGCTGACGGACCTGGAGTCCCGGGCCATGTCGGCCCTGATCAAGACCCTGGATGCGCTGCCCGACGCGGCCCGGCAGGCGGTGTTCGAGCGGGTGCCGGCGCCCTACGAGATGATCGGCGTGTACGCCGGCGCCTGCGACCCGGTGCACGACGCCATCCTGGAGAAGGTCCACCAGCAGCTCTGCGTGCCGGTCAAGGGCCAGTTCGACGTGGTCATCTTCCCGGTGCCCTACATCTCGCCCTACAACGTGGGCGCGGTGCTCAACCCGCTGCTGGTCAGCGTCATGGTCGAGGGCTACCTGCACAACCTGCACAGAGGCGCCCCCCTGCTCAAGCCGGGCGGCACGCTCATCGCCGTGCATCCGTTCACCGACCGCTTCGACGAGGCCCAGCACCCCGCCTACGTCGAGTTCTTCCACAAGCTGTTGCCCCGCACCCGCGACGCGATGGAGCTGCACAAGAAGTACGAGGCCGACTTCGCGCGGCACCCTTCGTACATCCAACTCTACCGCACGGGGAAGGCCTACCACCCGGCCCACCCCTTCTACATGTGGTACTGGGGGGAGAACGGCCGCCAGCACCGCGGCCGGGTGATCACGGTCGGCGCCGACAACGAGTACGTGCCCGGCATCCTGGGCTACGAGACGGCGCGGACCATGGCCGAGGCGCTGCGCATGGTGCGTGAACAGAACTCGGACCCCTCGATCGCCTGCTTCCGGATCTGCCCGCTGTTGATGGCGGACGTCACCCCCGACGCCGCGCCGCCGGCCCTGGTCGACGCCATGGGGGTGGACCTCACGGTGCCCGTCCCCGCCTCGCCCGTCTCGACCCGCTCGGGCGCGGAGGAGGCGTGAGCGGCCCCTCGCCCGCGGGGCCGTCGGCGGTCGCGCCGACCGCGGTGGCCGCGCCGCTGGACGTCGCCGCCCGCATGGACGGCGCGCGCCTGCTGGTGATGGGAGGCACGGGCTTCCTGGGCAAGGTCTACGTCTGCCTGCTGCTGCACCGCTTCCCCGACATCGCGCAGATCTACCTGGTCGTGCGGCCCCGGCTGCGGGCGGACGGCAGCGTGCGGCAGACCTCGGCCCAGCGCTTCCAGGCCGAGATCAAGCAGAGCCCGGTCTTCGACCCGCTCCGTGAACAGTACCCCGGCGCGGCCTTCGACGCCTTCCTGGCCAGCAAGATCACCCCGGTCCCCGGCGATGTCTCCGAGGACTTCGGGGGCCTGCCGCAGGAGCTGCGCGACCGGCTCCGGGGCACGCTGTCGGCCTTCGTCAACGTCGCCGGTGTCGTCGACTTCACCCCGCCCCTGGACTACGCGCTCAAGGCCAACGCCTTCGGCATGCAGAACCTGGTGCGCCTGGTCCAGGACCTGTCCACGCCCGAGCGGCCGCTGCCCTTCCTGCACACCTCGACCTGCTACGTCGCCGGCGGTCGCACCGGCCAGGTCGACGAGGTCGACCCGCTCTCGCACCCCTTCCCCAAGGCCGACGAGCTGGACACGGCGCACTGGTCGCCCGAGCGCGAGATCGCCGAGTGCGTCGACATCGTCGAGAACGTCCACCACCGCGCCAAGGACGCCTTCCGCCAGTCGGCCTTCCTGGACCAGGCCAAGAAGAACCTGGAGGAGCGGGGTGAGCCCTGCCGGGGGACGGCGCTGCAGACCGAGCTGGAGGCGGTGCGCAAGCGCTACATCAAGACCCAGCTCGTCGACCAGGGCATGGAGCGGGCGAAGTACTGGGGCTGGCACAACACCTACACCTACACGAAGTCGCTGGGTGAGCAGATCCTGCGGCGGAGCGGCCTGACGCACACCATCGTCCGGCCCGCCATCATCGAGAGCGCCGTCGCCTTCCCCAAGGTGGGCTGGTGCGAGGGCATCAACACCTCCTCGCCCATGATCTACATGGCGATCCAGGGGCCGGTGACCTACGCCGCGGGCCGCAAGAACGTCATCGACTTCGTGCCCGTCGACCAGGTCGCCGTCGGCATGGTGCTGGCCCTGGCCGAGCTGCTGGAGGGGCGGCACCAGGTCGTCTACCAGCTCGGCACCAGCGACGTGAACCCGCTGGAGATCCTGCGGGTCTTCGAGCTGACCGGCCTGTGGAAGCGCCGGCACTACAAGTACGAGAAGGGCGGCAACCCCCTGGTCAACGCGGTCCAGGCCCGCCTGGAGCCGCAGGGCATCGAGGCGCCGGCCTACCACGCCTGGGGCCCCCGCAAGCGCGCCGAGGTGGTGCGATCCGTCTCCAGCACCCTGGGGCGGCTGGCCCAGGGGGCGGTCAAGCCGCTGGTGCAGCAGGCGACGAAGCAGCTCGACGGCCTGGCCCGCGGGCTCGAGGTCCAGGCCTACGTCGCCGACCAGTTCGTGCCCTTCACCGCCACCCACGACTACCGCTTCGCCTGCCTGCACGTGCGCCAGGCCTGGGCACGCCTGTCCGCCGACGAGCAGCAGGCCCTGCCCTGGCGGCCGCAGGACATCGACTGGCGGCACTACCTGGTCGAGGTCCACATCCCCGGCATCATGCGCAACGTCGCGCCGGAGATCGAGAAGAAGCTCGACAAGCCGAAGAAGGCGCTGCAGCGGCACGACGACCTGAACGCCATGCTCGACGAGCTGGCCGTCCGTCACGACCACGCCACCGCGCTGTGCGAGCTGACCGACGACGGGCTGGTGCGCACCAGCTTCCGGCAGCTCCGCGGCCGCGCGCTGGCGACCGCCGTGCGGCTCTCGCAGGCGGGCGTGCAGCCGGGCGACCGCGTGGTGCTCAGCGGGAAGAACCACCCCGACTGGCCCATCGCCTGGTTCGGCATCATCCGCGCCGGCGCGGTGGCCGTGCCGCTGGACCCGGGCCTGGACGCCGACAAGGTGGCGGTCATCCTGCGCAGCGCCCGGCCGGCGGCCGCCATCGTGGACAGTGCCGCCCGCCAGGCCTTCGGGGCCGCCCTGGACGGACTGTCCACGCACGACCTGCACGCCGTCACCGACGTCGGCGCGGTGGGCGACGTCCCGGTCGTCGCCACGCGCGGCGCCGACCTGGCCAGCGTGCTCTACACCTCGGGCACGACGGGCGACCCCAAGGGCGTCATGCTCAGCCACGAGAACTTCGTGAGCATGCTCGCCGCGCTGGGGCGGCTCTTCCCCCTGACCGAGGACGACCGGGTGCTGTCGGTCCTGCCGCTGCACCACGCCTTCGAGTTCTCCTGCGGCCTGCTGTTGCCCCTGTCGCTGGGCGCGCGGATCGTCTACCTGGACCGGGTGGACGCCGAGCGGCTGACGCACGGCCTGCAGGAGGGGCGCATCACGGCGATGGTCGGCGTGCCGGCGCTGTGGCAGCTCCTGGAGCGGCGGATCAAGAGCCAGGTCAAGGAGCGCGGCCGGGTCTTCGAGCTGGCCTTCGACCAGGGCCTGGAGCTGAACAAGAAGCTGGCCCGCGGGGTCGGCTTCGACCTGGGTCGCCTGATGTTCGGCACCGTGCACAGTCGCTTCGGCGGCAGCATCCGGATGCTGATCAGCGGCGGAGCGGCCCTGCCGCGAGAGACGCAGGAGCTGTTCGTCGGCCTGGGCCTGCCGATGGCCGAGGGCTACGGCCTGACCGAGGCGGCGCCGGTGCTGACGGTGGCCGAGCCCCGCTACGGCGCCAAGGGCGGCAACGTCGGCCAGGCCGTGCCCGGGGTGGAGCTGCGCATCTGGCAGCCCGACGCCCAGGGCGTGGGCGAGGTGCAGGCGCGCGGCCCGAACGTGATGCAGGGCTACTTCGAGAACCCCCAGGCCACCGAGGCGGCGCTCACCCGCGACGGCTGGCTGCGCACCGGGGACATGGGGCGGCTGGACCACAAGGGGCGGCTGACCCTGGTCGGCCGGGCCAAGGAGGTCGTGGTCACCGCCTCGGGCGAGAACATCTACCTGGACGACGTGGAGGCCGCGCTCGGGCCGCTGGCGGGCGTGGAGGAGTACGTCCTGGTCGGGCTGGACGACCCCCGTGGCGGCGAGCGCCTGGGTCTGCTCGCCCGTCCGGCGGAGCACGAGGGGCAGTCCCCGACGACCGCCCACCAGCAGGCCCGCCAGGCCATCACCGACGCGCTGGCCCGCCTGCCGGCCGTGCAGCGGCCCGCCGCCGTCCACCTGGTCGACGCGCCCCTGCCTCGCACCGCCACCCGCAAGATCCAGCGCAAGGAGGCGCGGGTGGTGCTGGAGAGGCTGGTCGCCGCCGCCGAGGCCAACCGCGGCACCCGGCCGGGCGAGGGGCTGGCCGCGCCGGTCGCGCGGGCCATCGCGGCCGTCGCGGGGGTCTCGGTGGAGCAGGTGCGGGCCGGCACCGGCCTGGTCGAGGAGCTGGGCTACGACAGCCTGATGTGGGTCGAGCTGCAGAGCGCGCTGGAGGGCGTGGGGCACGGCGTGCCCGACGCGCTGGCGCTCCAGCGCTGCCGCACCGCCGCCGACGTCGTCGCCCTGGTCGGGGCGCCGCCCGCCACGCGGGAGGAGCGGGAGGAGCCCGCGCCCATCCACATCCCCGCCGCCGTGGCCGCCCCGATCAAGGAGGCGATGGCGGCCGTCCAGCGCACCCTGAACGGAGAGCTGCTGGGCACCCGCGTCCTGGGGCGGGCCTGGATCCCCCAGAACCGCAACGTCATCGTCGTGGCCAACCACACCAGCCACCTGGACATGGGGCTGGTGAAGTACGCGCTCGGCGCCTACGGCGAGGGCATGGTCAGCCTGGGGGCCCAGGACTACTTCTTCGAAGGGAACCGCTGGAAGGTCGCCTACTTCGAGAACCTGACCAACGTGCTGCCGCTGGACCGCACCCGCGGCTTCCGCGAGAGCCTGCGCCAGGCGACCCAGGCGGTGGAGGAGGGGCACGTGGTGCTGATCTTCCCCGAGGGCACGCGCCAGACCAGCGGCCGGCTGGCCGAGTTCAAGCCGCTCGTCGGCAAGCTGTCGCTGGACACCGGCACCGACATCCTGCCCGTCTTCATCGACGGCGCCTACGACGCCATGCCCAAGGGGGCGATGCTGCCGCGCAAGCGGGGCATCACCGTGCGCATCGGCCCGCCCCTGCAGGTGGCCGACCTGCGGCGGCTGACCGAGGGCCTGCGCGGCGCCGAGGCCGCCCGCCGGGTCACCGCGCTGGCCCGCACCGCCGTCGAGCGGCTGGGCGAGGGGGGCGTGCTGGACCTGTCGCGCGAGGAGGCGGCGACGGTGGTGGAGGCCCAGGCCCGCCCCCTCTCGGTGGAGGAGGTCACGGCCCGCGCCTTCCACAGCCTGAGCGGTCGCTTCGACCCGACGCGGGTCGAGCGGCCCGTCACCTGGTACTTCTCGCTGGGCGAGCTGCGCTACACGGTCTCGGTCGACGCCATGGCCTGCAAGGTCAGCGACGGGCGCCCCAGCGGCAGCGCGGACTGCGTCGTCAAGTGCAGCGCCGACATGCTGGTGAAGATGGTCGAGAAGGCCTACATCCCCGAGCCGGCCGAGTTCATCGACGGCACGATCAAGACCAGCGACATCCCGCTGCTCATCGAGTTCTCGCGGGTCTTCGGCCTGTCCGAGGTCAACCTGTAGGGTCTGTCCACGGAGGAAGCGTGACCACCACCGTCGTCGGCACCACCGTCCTGATCCCGGCCGAGCGCATCGCCCAGCGCGTGCAGGCGCTGGCCGGCGAGATCGCCCGGGCCCTGCCCGCCGAGGCCCGCGCCCAGGGCCTGCTCGTCATCGGGCCGCTCAAGGGCAGCGTCGTCTTCCTGGCCGACCTGGTGCGGGCGCTGCACCCCCACCTCGACCACGTCGAGATGGACTTCCTCGGCCTGTCCTCCTACGGCGCGGGCACCTCGTCCTCGGGCACCGTCCGCCTGGACGGCGAGCCCCGCCACCCGGTCGCCGGCCGGCACGTGCTGCTGGTGGACGACATCGTGGACTCCGGGCGCACCCTGGCCTTCGCCCAGGCCTGGCTGCGGGAGCGCGGCGTCGCCTCGCTGCGGACCGCCACCCTGCTGGACAAGCCCTCGCGCCGGGTCGTGCCGGTCCCGGTCGAGCACGTGGGCTTCGAGATCGAGGACGTCTTCGTGGTCGGCTACGGCACCGACCACGCCGAGCGCCACCGCGAGCTGCCCTACATCGGCGTCAAGGGCTGATCCCCGGATAGGTCCCACGCTGGAGGTCCCGTGTCCCCCGCCCGTCCCCGCGTCGCCCTCACCGGCGCCACCGGCTTCCTCGGCCGTCACGTCGTCGCCCTGCTCGCCGACCGGGCCGACCTGGTCTGTGTCAGCCGCGGCGGCAGCGCGCCCGAGGGCCACGACGGCGCCGCCGTCGACGTCGCCGGCCCCGACGCCCTGCCCGCCCTGGCCCGGGCCTTCGCCGGCTGCGACGCCGTGGTGCACGCCGCGGGCCGGGTCAGCCACGCGCCGGCCGACGCGGCCCTGCTGTGGCAGGTGCACGTCCGCGGCACCGAGCAGGTGATGGCCGCCGCGCGACAGGCCGGCGTGCGCCGGGTGGTCCACATCTCGACCAGCGGCACCATCGCCGTCTCGACCCGCGACCTGCCCATGGACGAGGACGCCCCCAGCGTGCTCCAGCAGATCAGCCGCTGGCCCTACTACCGCAGCAAGTGGGTGGCCGAGGACGCCGCCCTGGCGGCCCAGGGGCCCGACCTGGACGTGATCTGCCTCAACCCCGGGCTGCTGCTGGGCCCCGGCGACGACGCCGACGGCGCCTCGACGCAGGTGGTGCGCCTGTTCCTGGACGACGGCATGCCGGTGGTCCCCCGCGGCGGCCCCTGCGTGGTCGACGTGCGCGACGTTGCCGTGGCGGTCCAGGCCGCGCTGACCCTCGGGCGGCCGGGCCAGCGCTACCTGCTGGGGGGGGCCAACCTGACCTGGCGGCACCTGTACGGCGCGCTGGCCCGCGTCACCGGGCGGGAAGCGCCCGCGTTCGAGCTGCCCGCGGGCCTGGCGCGGGGCCTCGCGACCACGCTCGGCGACCGCCTGCGGGACGAGGCGGGCCTGTCCCGGTTGCCCCTGTCGCCCGAGGAGCTGGAGCTGGCCAGCCACTACTGGTACGCCGACTGGGGGCGGGCCGAGCAGGACCTGGGCTTCCGGCCCCGGGACGTCCTGCGCACGCTGGAGGACACGGCGCTCGACATCCTGGACCGGCGGCGGCGCGGCTTCCAGCTCTACCGGGCCCACGGATGACCGTGGCGCTGGTGCTCGGCGCGGCGCTGGTGCTCGGCCCGGCGCTGGCCGCGCCCCCCGCGCGCATCCCCGCGTGCGCGGACCTCGGCCCCGACGCGTGGGCGCCCCAGCCCGAGCGGGTGGGACTGTTCACGAACACCGCCTGGCTCTTCCTGCGCCTGTACAAGGTCGGGGCCAGCAAGGGCGACGGGGACCGCTGCGGCATGCACCCCTCGTGCTCGGCCTACACCTGGCAGGCGGTGCAGGCCGAGGGGCCGCTCTTGGGCGGGTGGCTGGGCGCCGGGCGGATCCTGGCCGACCACCGCGACCCCCGCCTGCCCCTGTGCCGCGACGGCGACCGCCTGCTGCGGGTGGACCTGCCCGCCGAGGGGGCCTTCTGGCGCTCGCCCCGCTGATCCTGCTGGGGGTCGGCGCGGCCCTCGCCCAGGCGGACCCGGCGCCCGCGGGCGCGGAGTCGGCGGCTGCGCCGGATCCGGCGCCCGCGACCCCGCCAGATCCGGCGGCGGCCCAGGCGCTGGCGGAGCGGCTCTCCCAGGTGGGGATGCCCCGGCAGGCCTACGCCGAGCTGCTGCGGCAGGCCCTGGCGGCGCCGGACCCGGAGACGGCGCTGTGGTGGCACCGGCAGGCGGGGGCGCTGCTGTGGCGGGCCGAGGAGTGGGAGGACGCGACCCAGCACTTCGTCGCCCTGGGCGACCAGCCCGGCGCCCGCCTGGGCCTGGCCTGGAGCCTGGTCGGCGCCGAGCGGCTGGTCCCCGCCGCGGCGGTCCTGGCCCCCATGGCCGAGCCCGAGGCCGCCTACCTGGGCGGCCTGGTCGCCCTGCGCCAGCACGACGTGCCCGGGGCCCTGGCGCTGCTCTCGCGGGTGCCCGTCGACGACGCCCTCTCGCCCTCGGCGCGGGCGCTCTCGGCCGAGCTGGCCGCCTGGCAGCGGGTGCCCGCCCGCTCCCCCGCCGCCGCGGGCCTGCTCTCCGCCGCCCTGCCCGGCGCCGGCCAGGCCTACGTCGGGCGCTGGGGCGAGGCGCTCAGCGCGCTGGTCGTCAACGGCCTGCTCGTCACCAGCGCCGTCGAGCTGGGGCGGCGCGAGCTGTGGTTCGGCATGGGGGCCGTGCTGGTCTTCGAGGCCGGCTTCTACGGCGGCAACGTGATGAGCGCCGTCAACGGGGCGCGCCGCTTCAACCGCCGGGCCTGGCAGGAGCGCCTGGGCCCGGTCGAGGAGCGCTACGGCATGCGCCTGCTGCCCGCCGAGCAGGGCTGGCAGGCCCAGACGCCGTAGGCGTCCAGAGGACCCAGACGCCGTAGGCGTCCAGAGGACCCAGACGCCGTAGGCGCCCTGAGCCTACTCGGCCGCGGGCTGCGCGGGGGCCTCGGCGTCGGCGGTCGGCTCGACGTCGGGCAGGCGGGTGGCGGCGGTGGCCATGCCGTCGCCGTCGAGCTGCACGTCGTAGGCCTGGCCGCTCTTGCAGTAGACCTGGACCGTGTGGGGCTGGTAGACCCAGAATCCGGCCGTCGCGGTGAACAAGCCCAGGGCCGTGGTGGCCAGGAGATTGAGCGGGCTCACCTCGTTGTGGACCCGGGCGAAG
The DNA here is from genome assembly GCA_023150805.1 of Myxococcota bacterium. Classification (GTDB taxonomy): domain Bacteria; phylum Myxococcota_A; class UBA796; order UBA796; family UBA2385; genus UBA2385. The sequence goes on from JAKLKF010000099.1 coordinate 18,153, forward strand.
CCGCCGGGGCAGATGGTGTCGAGGCGCACGGGCTCGCTGAACTCGACCAGGCCCAGGATGCCGATGTGGTGCCACTCGTCCGTCTGTGGATAGGGCGCGGAGGGACCGGTGACGTAGTCGATCTTGAAGCAGCCCGTCGACAGCAGGGCGGCCAGCAGGCCGATGGCGGGGACGCGGCTCTCAGACGTGCTCACAGGGCACCTCCCGCAGTCGGGGCGGGCCGGGGGTCGGGAGCCTGCAGGCCGTCCTGCTCGTCCAGGGCGTAGAACCAGGTCACCCCCTCCTCGGGGTCGGGCACGGCCAGGTAGCTCTGGCCGCCCGCGCAGCGGACCTCCAGGGTGACCGGCTGGTACAGGCCGCAGGTGAAGCAGCTCACCACCAGGTCGTCCAAGGTGCGGCGGTTCTGGAACCAGGCGGCGCCGCCCGGGCAGACCTGGTTGAGGTCGACGGTCTTCTCGCCGACCAGCCCCCACAGGAAGAACTGCGCCTTCTGGGTGTAGACGCCGCCTCCGTAGGGCCTGCCGGTCATGTAGGTGTTCTTCAGGCAGCCGGTGCCGGTCAGGCCAAACAGCAGCGCTGTCGACGCCAGCGCCGCTCGGGCGATCCGGTTCATGTCAGGCTCCTCCTGGGTCCGCGCGCATCGCAGCCTACTTCTGACACCGGCCCGGGGTCAAACCGCGACCGCCGCCGCCGCTGCGGGGCGATGAGGTAGGCTTCGGCCCGCTGGAGTCCCGGTGCTCGCCCTGCTCGCCCTGCTGCTCTCGACGCCCTCGCCCGCGGTGCCGCCCGCCCCGCAGCAGGCCGCGCCCGACGCCCTCGCCGCCGGCGCCCACGGCGACCTCGAGCGGCTGTACACCCAGGGGCGCTTCGACGAGGGGCTGGCGCTGGCGCGGGCCCGGCTGGACGCCAACCCCCGGGACGTGGACCTGTACTGGCACGTCGCGCGCCTGATGTACGAGATCGGCGAGCGGGTCCAGCGCGACCAGGCGACCTACGACAAGGAGGCCTGGTACGCCGAGATGTTGAGCGTGTGCGAGCGGGGCCTGGCCCTGTCGCCGGATCACCCCCACCTGCTCTTCGGCAAGGGCATCGCGCTGGGCCGCCTGGGCACCACCCGCGGCCTGGTCGCCAGCATCCGCTACGCCGACGACATCGAGCAGGCCTGGCTGGCCGCGGCCAACAGCAGCTACACCTACCGCTCGCTGGGGGGGGAGGAGATCCTGCCCTGCGACCCCATCATGGCGGTGGGCACCTTCTACCGGATGGTGCCCGACCTGTGGGTGGTGAAGGTCCTGACCGGCACCCGGGGGGACCTGGACCAGGCCCTGACCTGGCTGCAGAAGGCCGACCGGTGCAGCCCCGGCCGCATCGAGATCATGAAGGAGCTGGGCGTGGCGCGGATCTGCGCCGGGCAGAAGCGCGGCCAGGACGAGCTGGTGGTCCAGGGCATCGCCACGCTGCGGAAGGTCGCGGCGATGCCGCCCACGAAGCCGACCGATCACGTCGACGTGAAGCACGCCGCCATGGTGGCCGACGACCCGGACATGGCCTGCGCCTACAGCCGGGACGGACAGGCCGAGGTGGACGCCGAGGCGCTCCAGTCCCAGGGCATGCGAGCCCACCCCTGATCCGGCTACGATGGTCGCGTGATCCTGGCCCCGCTGCTGCTGCTCACCCTGGCCGCCCGTGCGGAGGACGGGGTCCACGCGCCGCCGCCGGACGCCCCGCCCGAGCAGCTCGATCCTGCGGCGCTGCCGGAGGGATGGACCCTGGTGGCGCCCCCCGCGGAGGGGCCGCTGGCCATCCCGGGCCCGGGCACGCCGCCCCCGCCTCCGCCCCCCACCTCGCCGCCGCCGGGGTGGAGGGAGGTGGCGCCGCCGGCGGGTGTCGCGTCCGCGGTGCCTCCCGCGCGCCCCGTCGACCAGCGCGACTTCGCCGTCGGCGGCACCATCGGCGGCGGGGCGACGGTGGCGGTGGACGGCCTGCTGCGCCTGTCGCCGACCCTGATCGCCGACCTGGGTGTCGGCCCCCAGCTCGACGTGCGCACCGGGATGCCCGGCACCACCCGGGTCCTGCTCGGCCTGAGCTGGCAGCCCGGCCAGCGCACGGCCCGGCACGGCGCGGTGCTGCGGGGCGGCCTGGGCTACCGCGACCTGGAGGACGGCCCCCGCGAGCTGGCGGTGCTCGGGGGCTACGCCTGGCGGCTGGTGCCCCACGGCGCCGCGACGAGCTGGGAGCTGGAGACCGGCCCGGCGCTGTTCGTGCGCGGCCTGGCGGATCCGGGGCCGGACTGGACGGGCCTGGCCTGGTACGGGCGCGCCGGCATCCACTTCTGGCTGCGGTGACCCTCCTCCCCCAGTCTTCACGCAGCGACGGGCCGAGGGGCGATAGGATGGCGGGCAACGCCGTCCCTCCCCCGGTGGTCCATGCCCAAGCAGCGCGCGCCCGGTCCCGGCCTGTCTGCCCCCTCGCCCGAGCGCGCGTCCTCGGCCGCCGGCCCCTCGCCCGCGCCCGGCGGTCGCCAGCCCCGGGGCAATGGCCAGGCCCAGGATCGCGTCCAGGACCGCGTGAAGGCGCGCGGCGGCGCCGGCGGTGAGCTGCGGGGACGGATGCAGGGCAGCCCCTCGTCCCTGCCCTACCGGGAGCAGGTCGAGGCGCTGCTCGGCGTCGATCTCGGCGGCGTGCAGGCCTTCCTCGGCCAGCAGGACGAGCTGGCCCGCCGGGGCGCCGACGCGGCCGCCAGCGGGGACGTGATCGCCTTCGCCGACACCTCGCCCACGCTGGAGCAGGTGGTGCACGAGGTGGTCCACCTGGTGCAGGAGCTGGAGCACGGACCGGCCGCGCCGGGGACCCAGAGCCGGCCGGGCGACGCCTCCGAGCGCGAGTCGCGGCGCCTGGGTGGGCAGGCGCGCGCCGGGCGACCCGGCGTGGTGCGCGAGAAGCCCGCCGGCGCTGTGCAGCGCGACGAGAGCGACCAGTGGCAGGAGGCGCGGCGGCGGGCGCTGGAGATCAAGGACGCCCTGCTGGACCACTGGGACGAGGACGAGCAGAAGGCCCTGCGGCAGATCCGCGGACAGTCGACCCTGATGCTGCGCGAGATCCGCGCCCAGTACCTGGACCTGACCGGCCACGTGCTGGAGAACGACTTCCAGGAGCTGTGCGACGACGACGAGTACCGCGAGGCGCTGGGCCTGCTGTGGCAGACCATGTCCCTGTTCGACCGGCTGCGCTCGAACGTGGACGAGGGCTGGCTGTGGGACAGCGAGAACGAGGACGGCATGCTCGACGTGCTGCGCGCCTCCTCGGCGGCCGAGCTGGCGACCGCCGCCGCCGACCCGCGGGTGCTGGCCTTCCTGCGCGGCGCGCTGGACGACGACGAGTACTACCAGGCGCGCAAGCTGATGACCCCCGACAACCTCTACGGGGTGGTCCTGGAGCGGGTGCGCAACGCCGAGGGCTTCTTCAACGACGACGAGGACGCCGTCTACAACGTCGTCCTGGAGCTGTCCCCGGCCGATCGCCAGCGGCTGTGGAACGACAACCCCGGCCTGTTCGACTACATGAACGAGGACGAGAAGCAGAGCGTGCGCCGCCTGTGCCTGGGCACCGAGGCGCAGGCCCTGGCCGAGCGCATGACCCTGGCCACCGACGGCCTGGGCACCGACGACGACGCGGTGGCCATGCTCACCCAGCGCGCCCAGGACGCCGCGACCGAGGAGCGCACGATCCAGGCGGCCCTGGCCGCGGGGACCTTGCCCGACGGCACCCCCCTGACCGAGACGCAGCGGGCCACCCTGCAAGGCCGCCTGGCCGAGCTGGGGGGCATCTCCACGAACCTGCTCTCGGTGCAGCGCGACGGCGACGGCGAGGTGCAGGACGGCACCTTCCTGGGGAACCTGCGGGGCGACGTCTCCGAGGAGGAGTTCCAGAGCTTCGCCGGCCAGATGGGGGCCGACCGCTTCGAGCTGGCCAAGCAGCGGGTGCTGGACGCCGTAGGCTTCTGGAACGACGACGAGGACGCGATCAACCGCGCCTTCACCGACCTGGTGCCCCAGCCCGACCTGCGGGCGCGCCTGTGGGCCGACCCCGAGGTCCAGCGGGCCCTGGGGCGGGCGCTGAACCAGGAGGAGATGTCGCTGACCCAGACCTTCGCCACGGGGGACACCTACGCCGTGGCGCTGGAGCGCATCCGCGAGGCCTACGAGGGGGTCGACACCGACGAGGAGGGCCTGTTCTCGCGGGTGTGCGCGATGAGCGCCGACGACCGGGCGCGGATGCTGCGCGAGCAGCCGGCCATCTGGCAGACGATGATGAACGGGGGCAGCCTGACCGCCCAGGAGAAGGAGATGCTGCGCCAGGCCGCCCAGAACGGGCGGATCCCGACGCAGATGGCGATCGACTGGACCTTCGGCGGCGACTGGGACGGCACCGAGGACGAGATGATCGCCCAGATGTTCGGGGCGCTCACCACCGAGGAGCGGGCCCAGTACCGGCTGGGCTACTGGCTGTCGCGGGAGCAGGTGACGCCGGCCGAGCCGGCCGAGGTCGCGGCGCTGGAGGCCTTCCAGGCCCTCTACGCCCGGATGCGGGGCGAGCTGGGTGACGACGCGCTGCAGACGGCGATGGACCAGCTCATCGGCCTGCCGACCGCCCAGGAGCTGCAGACCGAGTCCGGCCGGGCGATGGCCGCGGCGATCATGCGCTACCGGATGCAGGACAAGGTCGCGGTCGGCGGCGGCCTGGGCGAGGGCTTCACCAGCACCGACGAGAGCAGCGACCAGGCGGCGGCCCAGCTCGACAGCGCGTACCGGGCGGCGATGGAGGACGGGCAGATCAGCGAGGACGAGCTGGCCGTGCTCGCCTCGCTCGATGCGCGCTTCGCCCAGCGCTACCAGGAGGCGGTCGCCGCCAGCGACATGATCGCCAGCATCGCGGGCATGGTCGCGGCCATCGCCGCGGGCATCCTGGTGACCTTCCTGACCGGCGGTACCGCCGGCCCCGCCGTCGGCAGCCTGCTCTCGCAGTACGGCGCGGCGGCCCTGGCCGGCGGCGTCGCGGGAGCGGCCGCCAAGGTCACGACCGCCGAGGTCATGGGCGGGGGCCACTACGACGCGACCGGCGGCGAGGGCGCGCGCGACCTCGCGACGGGCTTCATCGACGGCGCCACCGCGGTCCTCTCGGCCGGACTGGCGGCCCGGTTCACCAACATGATCGGCCTGTCCCGGGGCGCCCTGGCCGCCGAGATGACCGTGGGGGTGGTCGAGACCACCTCGGGTGCGATCCGCTACGCCGGCCAGAACTTCGCCGGTGGCGCCATCCGCGGCGCCATCGAGGGCTTCCTGGCGGGCGCGGTCGGCGAGGTCGTGATGACCGCCGCCGACAACCAGACCTGGTCCCGGTCCGTCTGGGACGTGATCTGCTCCTTCGGCGCGGCCATCCTGCGCGGCGGTGGCATCGGCGCCGCCACGGGCGGACTGGTCGGCGGCGCGGCCGAGGGCCTGTCCGCCTTCGTCGAGGCGCGGCGCCTGCCGGGCCTGCTCACCGACCTGGAGGCCGCGGGCCTCGCCCGGGTCGACCTGGACGGCATGGGCATGGACGTGGTGCAGGGCCTGGGCGCGGCCGACAACGCGCTGGCCGGCGGCCGGGTCGAGGACGCCGAGCGCATCTTCCGCAGCCTGGAGGGCCGGCTGGGCGCCGACCAGCTCGGTCGTGTCCGGCGCAGCCTGATGGCGGCGCACGGCATCCAGCTGTCCACCGCCGAGGCCGCGGCCCTGCGCATCCGCCAGCTCGCCCAGCAGGGCGCCTTCGCCGGCAACAGCTACCACGGCACCAGCAGCGACATGCTCGACGGCCTGGAGCAGACCGACGGCCAGATCCTGTCGGCCGAGGACCTGTACCAGCGCAACGTCGCCCAGACGACGGGCGAGGGCGACACCTTCAGCGGGGCCTCGGGCCGCAAGACCTTCATCAGCGTGGGCCAGGGCGAGGCTGGCTTCGGGACCAGCCTGGCCTACGCCGACGCCACGCTGAACACCAACCACTACAACGTGCAGCGCTACACCTTCGACGAGCTGCAGGAGGAGATCCGCCGCCTGCAGACCATCGTCCAGGGCTTCGACGAGGGCCGGGTCCAGGCGATCCCCATGCTCGGCATGGACCGCGGCAAGTTCGCCAGCCGCCTGTCCCAGCTCAACGACGAGATGGCCATCCGGATGCGCTTCCCCGCCGACTCGGCGCGGCGGCTGGGTGGGCCGCAGAACCTGCAGAACTACCCGATCCTCTTCGAGTTCGACGCCAACGGCCTGGCCCAGCGCAGTCGCAGCGACGTGGTGCCCGGCGGCCCGCTGGGCGGCGAGGGCTGGGTGGACGAGGCCGTCGACCTGCGCAGCCGCCTGGTGCGGGTCTACGTGCCCGAGGCCAACATCTCCGACGCCCAGTCGCGGCTGGCGCGCATCCTGGGGCACAGCAACTTCGAGGTCCTGCCCATGGAGGCGGTGGACGACGCGCTCGACGCCACCAGCATCACCCAGGCCTCGCGCACCGCGACCCAGGGCCTGCACGGGCAGCTCGAGGGCAACTGGCAGCAGTCCCAGCAGTTCTTCCACCAGATGGCCTCGCAGTAGGAGCCCCCCTTGGCCCTCGAACACGACGCCGCGGCGCTGCTGACCTCCTCCTGCGCCCGGCAGCGCTGCGAGGGCGTGCAGCGGGTCCTCGCCGCCGGTGGCCCCGTCGACCTGCTGCTGCCCCTGTTGCAGGACGACGCGCCCTACCTCTACGCCCACGCCGGCCGCGGCTGGCTGGCCGAGGTGCGGGCGGACGCCCTGGTCGCCATCCAGGACCTGTGCCGGGCCGAGGGCCGGGACCCGGGCCTGGGGCTGGTGACCGTGCGCAAGGCCATGGCCGCCGACGACGCCCAGGGCCAGGCGCAGGGCCTGCTCGGTGCCATGCCGCCGGTGCTGCGCGACCCCCTGCTCGCCCGCGTCGACGCCCACCTCGACGCCGTCGTGCAGCCCGCCCCCCACGAGCGCGCCGCCTGCCGCGCCTACCGGGTCCTGCAGGAGCTTGGTCGTGTGACCTATATACGCCAGGCCCTCGACCCACGCACCCTGCTCACCCCCTTGCAGGCCCAGGTCCACGGCAGCCAGGCGGTGAGCGACCGGCCGCGGCCCCACCTGCGCCTGTCGGACGACGGCGGCACCCTGGGCTTCGTCTTCCGGCAGGACGGCCGCTGGGTGCTGGACTTCACCGAGGCGCCGGCGGCGCGGCGGGCCGCGCGGATGGTCGGCAGCTTCCAGCGCGGCGAGCGGGGCGAGCTGCCGCGGGTGGTGGGCGCGCGCCAGGGGGCGCCACGCAGCCACCCCGACGGCAGCCTGGTGCTGGACGGCACCGTGCCGCGCGACGTGGCCGACCCGCTGGACTACCTGTGCAGCCTGCAGGCCTTCTGCCAGGGCCTGTTCACCGCCGAGCTCTCCCCGTGACGCCCGAGCTGGGCCAGGCCCTGCAGCTCGTCGGCCTGGACCAGCTCGCCGCCGTCGCCGGCGGGGTGGCCGAGGGGCGGGTGGTGGAGATCCGGCCCTCTCCCCGCGAGAAGCCGGCCTGGCTGCTGGACAGCGGGCCGCCCGACCTGCCCGGGCAGTACAAGCTGTGGCGCGTCGGCGAGCAGGCCGTCAGCCACGGCGAGCGGGCCGCGCTGTGGGCCGAGCTGGACGGTCGCCTGCGCCGGGCCCTGGCCCCCTACGAGGGGCAGGTCGACGTGCCCCCCTGGGCCGCCGCCTGCCGCCTGGCCCAGGTGGCGCTGTGGGCGCGGGTGGGGTGAGCGGGGCCGGGCGTCCCCCCCGCCCGACCGACCCGCTCAACCGGCTGGCGGAGCCAGGGCCGCGGCGACCTCGGCGGCGACGCGCTCGCCGGACTCGAGTGCCCCCTCCATGAAGCCCGTGCACTGCAGCGCCGTCTCGGTGCCGGCCCAGTGGATCCGGCCCACCGGCGCGCGCAGGGCCCGGCCGTGGGTCGACAGCGCGCCCTTGCCGAACAGGACCACCGGCGCGCCGCCGCTGTAGGGCTGGCCCGACCAGTCGGTCTCGTGGAAGAGCACCGGCTCGGCGGCCTGCGGGCCGAACCAGCGCTGCAGCGCCTCCAGGATCACCTGGCGGCGCCGCTGCGGATCCTGCTCGCTCCAGCCCTGCGCCGGTCGGCCGGTGACGAAGACCAGCAGGGCCGGGTGGCCCTGGGCGACGCCGCCGTCGAAGACGACGTCGATGGGGCCCTGGGTGCAGACCGCCTCGCCGGTGAAGCCGCCGTCTCGCCAGAAGGCCTGGCGGTACAGGACCTGGATCTTGACCGTGTGGCCCATGCGGGCCTTCTCCTGCAGGGCCTGGCGCTCTGCGGGCAGGGGCGGGTCGAAGGGGATCCCACCGACCAGGGGCAGGGGGATGGCCATCACCAGGCGCCGGGCCCGCAGCGCGCCGTGAGCGGTGTGCACGGTGACCCCCTCGGCGTCCTGCGTCACGGACCGCACCGGGCTGGACAGGCGCAGGTCGGACAGGCCGCGCGCCATGCCCTCGCTCAGGCCCTGGGCCCCGCCGACCACCGAGCGATCCTGGTTGCCGCCGTGGGTCTCGATCAGCTTCTGCAAGCCGCCGCCGCTGTGCAGGTAGTGCAGGAAGTGCAGCAGGGACAGGTCGTCGACGTCCGCCCCGAAGATCACCCGCACGGCGGCGTTGGTGAGCGCGATGACCTCGGGGTCGTGGACGTGGCGGTCCAGGAAGTCGCGCACGCTGATGCCGTCCCACTCGGCGGCCGCGGCGGCGTCCCAGGGTGCATCCAGGGGGACCTTGCGGCAGACCCACTCGATGCGCCAGACCGCCACCTGCATGCGCAGCAGCTTCCAGACCGAGATGCGCGGGATCGTGCCGGAGTAGGTGCTGGCCTGGCCCTCCAGCTCCAGCACCTTGCGGCCGGTGTGGAAGGTCGACTCGGTCCGCAGGCCCAGCTCGTCGACCAGGGCCATCATCCGGCGGTGCCCGGGGCCGGTCCACTGGCCGCCGGCGTCGAAGGGGCTGCCCTCGAGCTGCACCGTCCAGGTGCGCCCGCCGACCCGGTCCCGCGCCTCCAGGACCGTGACCGTGTGCCCCCGGGCCTGGAGCTGGCGTGCCGCGTTCAGGCCGGCCAGGCCGGCTCCGACCACGATGACGTCGACGGGCTGCTGCATGGGGGCCTCCGGCGGGGGGGCTATCCGGTCGGGCCGCGCCGCCGCCGGGCCAGGACGCCACAGGCCAGGGCCAGCAGGGTGCTGGCGCCCGGGGCGGCGGTGGTGCAGCCCGACAGCCAGCCCTGGGGCCGCTCGGCCGCGCCGTCGCAGTCGCGGTCCGCGCCATCCAGGCGCTCGGCGGCGCCAGGGTAGGTGGCCGGGTCGGCGTCGTCGCAGTCGCCCTGCTCCTCGGACCAGCCGTCGCCGTCGTCGTCGAAGGCGGAGGTACCCTGGTCCGCCCGGCCGTCGCAGTCCTGGTCCCGGCCGTCGACCTCCTCGACCGCACCCGGGAAGGTGGCCGGGTCGGCGTCGTCGCAGTCGCCCTGCTGCGGCGTGAAGCCGTCGGCGTCGGCGTCGTCGACCGAGGTGCCCTCGTCGATCCGGCCGTCGCAGTCGTCGTCCTGGCCGTCGGGGCGCTCGGGCGCCCCGGGGAAGCGGTGCGCGGCTGCGTCGTCGCAGTCGCCCCGGCGCTCGGTCCAGCCGTCGCCGTCG
>JAKLKF010000009.1 GCA_023150805.1 Myxococcota bacterium
CGCCGCCGCTCCCGTCGCGGCCCCCGCGCCGGTCGCGGCCCCCGCGCCGGTCGCGGCCCCGCCGCCCCCCCCGGCGTCGGCGCTGCTCGGCTGGGAGCTGGTGGTCGACGGCAAGCCGCTGCCCTGGCTGTTCCTGGCCTCTGACGTCGTCGCGGCCTCGGTCCAGGCCCGCGCCCAGGTCCCGCCGGCGCTGTTCGCGCGCGCCAGCATCCGCCTGATCGGCCCCGCGCTGGCCTGACCCTCGTCCTCCCGGAGGCTTCATGGCGCGCAGCCTGCCCGCCCCCGCCTGGGCCCTCGCGGGGGTCGTGCTCGGCTTCATCGCCGGGGGCTACGCGCCCAACCGCGCCCTCGCCGAGCACGAGGACGAGGTGGCGCGCCTGCAGGACGAGCTGGTGAAGGCCCGTCGGCAGGCATCTCGGCGCTCGCCCCTGTCGATGGTGGGCCTGGACCGCGCCGGCGCTCCTCAGGCCGACCCTCCGCAGGCCGGGGAGGACCCGGACGCGCCGGGGGAGGCGCCCGCCGGGCCTGCCCCCGGGGACGAGGCGGGGGACAGCGGCGCCGCGCCGGTCGTCGCCGAGGGGGGGCCGCCGCGCGACCCGATGGCCGAGTTCGACCTGGCGGTCCAGGCCCAGCGAGTGCGCATCGAGCAGTCGCGCGCCGCCCTCATCGAGCAGGGTGAGCTGGACGATGCCCAGGTCGCCGCCCTGGACCAGGCCATGGCCGAGATGAACGACCGCCTGGCCGAGCTGGGGCCCGACCTGCTGCGCCTGGTCGAGTCGGGCGAGGAGCCGGACAGCCGCGACCTGCTCGGCGTCACCCACGACGTGACCGGGATCCTGTACGAGGCCCAGACCGAGCTGGACCAGGTCATCGGCGACGAGGCCCTCGACCAGGTCGACCCGCAGTCGCGCGAGGTCTGGAACTACGTCGACCTGGACGCCTTCCGCGACACGGTGCAGGCCGCCGGCGGCGTCGACGGGATGCGCTGACCGATGCCGGGCCTCCGCGACGCGCTGGTCGTCGCCGCCTTCGACCTGCAGAGCGCGCTGCGCTCCCGCAAGGCCGTGCTGCTGCTGCTGCTCTACCTGGCGGGCGCCACCGCGGCCTCGGGCGCCTTCGTCACCCTGCTGCGCTCCATCGAGCGCACCATGGCCGAGACCCTGCAGGTCGCCCAGACCGACCGTCCGGGCACCATGACCGGCTCGATCATGGAGAGCGAGCAGCTCCTGGACGTGATCGGCGAGCTGGTCGGGGACGGGGACCTGGCCGCCGAGCTGGTCCGCACCCCGCCCCTGGCCCTGTTCTACGGCTGGATCGCGCTGACCTTCGTCCCGGTGCTCGTCACCCTGACCAGCTCCGACGCCATCGCCGCCGACGTCGACAGCGGGGCCAGCCGCTTCGCCCTGGTCCGCACCTCGCGGGGGGCCTGGGCGGTGGGCAAGCTGCTGGGCCAGCTCGCCCTGCTGGCCACCGGGATCGCCGCCGGCGCGCTGGGCTCCTGGCTGGTGGGCGCCTTCGCCCTGGCCCGCTTCGACCACCTCGCCACCGCCGCGTGGATGCTGCGCCTGGGGGGCCGGGCCTGCGTGCTCGGCTTCGCGTGGCTCGGGCTGGCGCTGGGGATCAGCCAGCTCACCCGCTCGGCCAACAAGGCCCGGGCCCTCGGCCTGGTCTCCCTGGTCGTGGTCGGCGTCACCCGCCAGCTCCTGGGCTTCGAGCCCATCCACGAGAAGGCGCCGGCCCTGCTCGACAGCCTCGCCGTCGTGTTCCCGGGCACGCACGTGCTCGACCTGTGGCGGCCCGAGCTGGCCGACCGGCTGCCGGCCACCCTGATCCTGCTCGCGATCGGCGGCACCGCCTTCATGGCCGGGCACGCCGTCTTCCTGCGGAGGGACGGGTGAGCGGCCCGGCCCTGCGCACCCAGGGGCTCCGGCGCGCCTACGGCGCCACCGTCGCGCTGGACGGCCTGGATCTGGAGGTCCCGCGCGGCGTGGTCTGCGGCCTGGTGGGTCCCAACGGCGCCGGGAAGACCACGGCCTTCGGCATCATCGCCGGCCTGGTCCAGGCCGACGCCGGGCAGGTCGACCTGCTGGGCGAGGGGCCCTTCGATCCCGCCCGCCACAAGGGGCGCGTGACCCTGCTTCCCCAGGACTGCGAGCTGCCGCCGGACCTGCCGGTCGGCCTGCTGCTGACCTGGTACGCCCGCCTGCAGGGCATGGCAGGCGCGCAGGCCCGCAAGGCGGCCGAGGCTGTGCTGGACGAGGTCGCCCTGTCCGACCGGGCCGGCCAGCGGGTCAAGCAGCTCTCCCACGGCATGCGCCGCCGGGTGGCCGTCGCCCAGGCCTTGCTCGGCCAGCCCGCCCTGATCCTGCTGGACGAGCCCACCAGCGGCCTGGACCCCCACCTGGTCGTCCGGATGCGCCAGGTGCTGCGCGCCCGCGCGCCCCAGGCCACCCTGGTCGTCTCCAGCCACGTCCTGGCCGAGCTCGAGGCGACCTGCGACCACGTCGTCTTCATGGAGCGGGGCCGCTGTGTCGCCCAGGGCCCCCTGGCCGAGGTGACCGGCCGCAGCCGCCAGGTCGTGATCCGCCTGGCCGAGCCGGCCGCCGCCTGGGTGACCGCGGTGGAGGCCGCGGGCCTGCGCGCAGTGGCCGACGGTGATCAGCTCGTCGTCAGCGGCGACGCCGCCCTGGGCACGGCCGAGCTCAACGCCCGGGTCCTGCCCGCCCTGCTCGCCGCCGGCGCGCGCATCGAGGAGGTCCAGGCCGGCCGCAGCCTGGAGGCGACCTGGATGGCCAGCCGGGGCGAGGGGTAGGGTCGGCCAGTGGCTACGGACAGCCGTCCGTGTAGGTGCGGCCGATAGACAAGGCGCTGCACGTCGCGAAGGACCAGGCGCTCAGGTCGCCATCGCACAGGCCGTCGCTCGTCGAGGGCCACCTCGAGATGGGCAGGGAGCCGCCGCTGGTGACCCTGCTGCCGCTCATGGTGCCGCGGTACACGACGAAGTGCACGTGCGGCGCCGTGGAGTAGCCGGTGGAGCCCATGTAGCCGAGGTTCCGACCCTTGCCTGCCCACGTGCCCACCGACACCAGCGGCGTGTCTCGGAGGTGCGCGACGCGGAAGTAGTAGCGCCTCCCGCTCCCGGCATCTCCGCACTCGGCCACGACCTGGTTGCCATAGGAGGAGCTGTAGGACGTGCTCGTCACCCAGCAACTGGCCGGCGATTCGAGCAGGTGTCCCTCGTCGCCCGGGTCCCAGTCGGTGGCGTACGCGTCGTAGCCGCTGTGCAGTCCGCAGCCATGACCATAGGTCATCCACGCGGAGCGAGAGGACGCGGTCGCCTCGAAGGGCAGGCGCCAGCCCCATGGGAAGCTGTCGTAGTCGCCGGGCGTCGAGCCGTACGCGACGTCGCTGCTGAGGCCGATCTCGTCGAGGAACGCCAGGATGTTCGCGCTGGGGGTGCTGCGGAGCGCGAGGAGTTCGCCGGTCTGCGCGCTGACGAAGGTGACCATGAAGGTGGCGGCTTCCGTCTGCTCAATGAAGCCCCACTCCATCTGCGCCTCGCCCGCGTGGACGCGGAAGGGCAGGAGATCCTTGTAGATCAGCAGCTTCGGGTCGACGCCGTGGCGGATCGCGGTGTCCGTGGCCTCGTCGATGGTGGTCGTCCAGGGCTGGGGCTCGGTCACCTCCCCGGTGTCCACCACTTCGGCCGGGAGGTCGGCGAGGGGAGCGTCACCGTGGTCCGCACCGAGCGGAAGGGAGGGGTCGATGTCGGCACAGCCGGCGAGGTGGGCGAGGATCAGGAGGGTCGTCATGTCAGGCTCCGTGGTGTCGGGACTGCGGTCGGGTCGGGGTGGGCGCGCTGCCCACGGACAGCATCTGTGGTCTGCCCCCCCCTGTCACCGCAGGAGACAGACCTCAGCCCGTCCCCGTCCGCCTCAGGTCGTCCCGCCTCCGTCCGGCCGCTGCACGAGGATGGAGTCCGACCGGATCCCCGTGACCTCGAAGGGCAGGATCGACCACTCCTGGCGCTGTGAAAACAGCTTGAGACCAGCGTTCTCGTAGTCTTCCAGGTCTCGCATGGTCCCGGTGACCAGCACCGCCCCGGCGTCCGACCGCGCCAGGAAGTCCAGCTCGGACCTCAGCGGCTCCTTGCCGGACTCGGACAACAACCTCAGGAGGCAGGCGTTGCTCACCAGGGTCCCGCTGGCTCCGACGCCGGCCGACAGCAGCCACCGCACCTCCCGTCCACGGTACCGGCCGGTGGCCAGGGCGATGCACCCCTGCTGCGAGGCCGTCACGTTCGCGAGGGGATGGCCGTCGTAGTCGAGCAGGGCGTTGGTCTCGACGCCGGCGGGCCTCGGCAGGACGTTGGCCTCCGCCAGCCGCCGCACGATCTCCGCGGACACCGCGTTGACGTTGCCCATCCCCAGCCCGACGATGGTGACGACGCCCTGGCGAGGCAGCGCGTCGAACTCCCGGAGGATCTCGATGTCCAGCATGGAGCGGACGTGCGCGCGCGGGCGTCGGGACGCAATCAGGGCGGCGATGTCGGCCAGGCCCGAGGCGTCGGTGGCCAACGCGCGGTAGGACTGCCCCGCGGCCTCCAGGGTGGCCTTTCGGACCTGCTCGATGGTGGGAGTGGACCCTGCCACGGGCTGCCAGGTGCGGAAGGGGCGATGCGAGCGGGTCCCCAGCGAGAAGAGGACCACGGCCTCGCCCGCCGCGGGGGCCACCCACTCGAGCAGGTCGAGCAGGGGCGAGCCGCCAGAGGTCCCGAAGTGGCCCACGAGGCGGTAGGAGCTCTCCTTCGGGAACCACAGCCCCAAGGCAGGCACCTCCCGCATGCACGCGCGGATTCCGCGGACGTGCTCGTAGACCCGGTGCCTTCCGCTCTCCTCTTCGACGGAGTGCCACAGGAGCTGCCGCAGGTCGTCCCCGGTGGCGCTCCCACCGCTGCGGGAGCGCACGACCAAGTGGCGCAGGATCTGTGCCTTGATCCCGGTGAAGGCGCTCGACCACCCGGTCGTCGACACGACGCAGGTCTTGCCGTCCGGGGAGGACCGCACCGACACGCCGCATTGGTACTCGTCCAGCTCCACGCAGGCCCTTCGGGTCTCCCTGGATCCGTCGCCCGCCGGGGCCATGGACCTCGTGGGAGCGCCCACGCTATCACCCCACCCGCGTCCCGCGCAGCCGGCCGTCGTAGCCCACGCTCCACACCCGGCTCCGGCCGGCGCAGAGCCCGGTCACGAAGTCCCCGTGCCGGTGCAGCTCTTGCGGGTCCGCCGAGGGAGGGTCGCCCCTCCACAGCCTCACGGCCCCGTCCTCGCCGCCGCTGACCAGGCCCCAGCGCGTGGACAGCAGCGCCCGCACCGCTCCCTGGTGCGCCTTCCAGGCGCGGTCCGCGTGCTCGATGCGTCCGTCGACCCGGCCGCGCGCGACCTGCCCCTGGTGCCGCGCCAGCGCCCGCACCTCGCCCCGCGCCTCGACCGGGCCCTGGTCCTCCAGGGCGGGCAGGTGGTCCCACAGCCAGCCCTGGCCCGGCACCTCCTCCACCAGGCGGTCGCCCTGCCAGCGCCGGGCCGCGCCGTCGGCGCCGGTGCTCCACAGGCCGTCGGTTCCGGCCCGCAGCGACAGGACGGCGCCCCCGTGGGCCTGCCAGCGCCGCGGGGGGCCGCCGTCGTCGGGCCAGGCGTGCAGCAGGCCCTGGCGGTCGCTTCCCACCAGCGCCCCGGGCAGGCAGGCCACCCGCAGGATCGAGCCCCCGCTGCCGATCAGCGTGCGGCCGGCGTGCCGCACCATCCCGTCCCGCCCCGCCACCGCCGGCTGGCCGTGGTGCAGCGCGACGTCCCACAGGTAGCCGCGCGCCCGGGCCCGGCCCTCGCTGCGGTAGATCACGTCGGTGCGCAGCACCCACTTGGTCCCCGCGCGCACCGGGCGGCCCTCGTGCCAGCGGGCGTGGGCGAAGACCAGCGCCTGGCCCGCCGCCGGGCGGAAGGCTCCCTGGCCCAGGGACCGAGCGCCGTCCGACCAGAAGCAGGTCTCGCCGCCCTCGTAGCCCTCCGGGTCGGCCAGGTAGAGCATCACGGTCAGCAGGCTGCGGTGGTCGGCGTCGGGGACCCAGGGACCGTCGCGGTGGAGGGAGAAGGCCTGCCCGTCCCGGTAGCGGCAGGCGCGGAAGCGGGGGTTCAAGGAGTGCAGCCGCCAGGTGCCGCCGTCGTGGCGCAGCGCGGGGGGCAGCAGGGGGCGCAGGCGCGCCAGCCAGTCCGCGGCCAGCGCCGGATCATCGAAGACGCGCCGGTCGTTGTCGCGGTAGTCCGGGGGGTAGGTCGGGCCGGTCGCCTGGAAGCCCAGGGCCTCCAGGCGCTGGATCCAGGCCGGGCAGGCGGCGGCGGGCAGCAGGGGGACGAGGTGGAGCACGTCGAGGGCGTCGAGCACGGGACCTCCAGGGATGTCCGCAACCTGCCCTCGCGCCCCCGGTGCGGCGAGTCCGGGGATGTTATCTGGTCGGTGAACCGACCAATCAATGGAGGGCCCATGCCTCGTCCGCCCAACACCTCGGTCCGGCGCCAGCAGATCGTGCTCGCCCTGCTCCGCCTGCTCGCCCGCGAGGGGCACGGCGGCGTCACCATGGCGGCCCTGGCGAAGGAGAGCGGCCTGGCCCAGGGGCTGCTGCACTACCACTTCCCGGACAAGGCGCAGATGCTGGCGGCGGCGCTGGGGGAGCTGGAGGTGCGGCTGCACGAGCGCGCCCGCCGCGCGGCGGCCGGGGCCCGCGACGCCGACCAGCGCCTGGACGCCTGGCTCCAGGCCTTGCTGGGGACGCAGGACGTGGAGCGCGAGGCGGTCGCGGCCTGGGTGGCGGTCGGATCGGCTGCGGCGGTGGACCGGGACCTGGGGGCCCTCTACGTGGCGGCCCTCGGCCGGCTGCGGGCGGCGCTGGCCCCCGCCTTCGCCGGCCGACCGGAGGGCACGCTGGACGGCGTCCTGGCCTACGTCGAGGGGGCGTGGCGCCTGGGCACCCTGGCCCCGGCCCAGGTCTCGCCCGGCTTCGCCCTGCCGGTCCTGCGGCGGATGCTCGACCTCTCCCCGTCCTCCGAGCCCCGCGCCGACCGGGTGCTGCGGGCCCTGCGGGAGTTCGCGCCGGTGGACCTGTCCGAGGCGAGCTGGGTGGCCCTGGGGGCGGCGTGGAGCGAGCCCGGCCGGCGGCACCACGACCTGGAACACCTGCTGGACGTGGGGCTGGCCTGGCTGGAGCTGGCGGAGGAGGGGCGGTGGCAGAACGCCGTGGCGGCCTTCCTGGCCCTGCTCTTCCACGACGCCGTCTACTGGGTCGGCGCGCCCGACAACGAGGAGCAGAGCGCCCGGCTGCTGCTGGAGCTCGCGGCGGGCGCCGCCCCCGCCGGCACGCTGGCCGCCGCCGCTGACCTGGTGCGCCTGACCGCCGGCCACGGGCACCACGGGGCGGCGTCCCTGTCCCCCGACGCGCGGCTGCTGCTGGACTGCGACACGGCCATCCTGGGCGCGCCGCCGGCCCGCTACGCCCGCTACGTCGCGGGGGTCCGGGCGGAGTGGGCGGCGGTGGTGGACGAGGCGGGCTGGCGGGCCGGGCGGGCCGCCTTCCTCGACCGGCTCCTGGCCCAGAAGCGGGTCTTCCTGTCGGACCGCTTCCGCGACCGGCTGGAGGCCCAGGCGCGGGAGAACCTGGCGGCGGAGCGGGCGGCGCTGGAGTGAAGATCAGTCCTGGTCAGCCAACCAGGATTGCCACAGCGCGAGCCCCTCCTCCGTCCGGTGCATCACGTAGTGCGGGTCGTAGTCGCCGTCCGCCTCCACCGTCGTGCGGGTGCAGTCCGGCAGGGCCAGGTCGCACAGCGCCTCGCTGGTGAAGTCGGGGACCTGCCAGTCGCCGGCGCCGATGATCATCGTCGTGGGCAGGGCCTCGTCCCGGGCGACGGCCATCGGGTCGCTGGGATCCATGGTCCACTGGAAGAGCTGGAGCGCCGGGTGGAGGCGGTCGATGCGCGCCCAGGCCTCTTCGGGCAGGCCCATGGCGGCGCCCAGGGCGGCGGGGGCGGTGACGGGGTCGGGCGGATCGTCGACGCCCAGCAGGGCGAAGAGCGCGGCCATCGTGGTCGGATCGATGGTGTCGATCAGGCCGGTGTCCAGGAAGTAGTGGCTGAACAGGCCGCCGGAGCCCGACAGGAAGGCCGCGTCGAAGGCCTCGGGATCCATGGCCAGGCCCAGGTTGGCCGTCACGCTGCCCAGGCTGTGGCCCGCCCGGCGCAGGCGGGTCTCGTCGACGCTGCCGGCCGGCAGGGCGGCGTCCAGGTCCCGCTGGACGAAGCGCAGCAGGACGTGGCCGTCGACCGCGGTCTGGCGCTGGTTGTCGCGGAAGGCCGGCAGGTTGACGATGTTGTAGAAGCCCAGGCTGGCGTCGTAGCCCTCGTCGACGAGCGGGTAGCGGGTGCCGTACAGGGCCGCGTCCCGGCCGATGATCGCGTAGCCCGCGTCCGCCAGGGCCTGGGCCAGGGCGCGGCCGTCGTCGGCCTGGTTGCGGCGCTGCACGCTGTTGTAGGCGTGGCCGCCCGTGCCGTGGTCCCAGATCACGACGGGCGCATCGTGTGCCGGCTGGCCGTCCTTGCCGCGGGGCAGGCTCACGACGATGCGCATCCACTCGGTCTCGGGCGCGCGCTCCACGGCGCCCGCCGCGTCGAAGCCGATCCAGCCGGTGCTGCGGTCGACGTCGGCCAGGTGGGCGAGGCCCGGCGACATGTAGGGCCGGTCCTCGAGCCCCGAGTAGTTCAGGGTGGGGATGCTGGCCTGGTACACGACCATGGGCCAGCTCTCGTCCAGCAGCGTCGTGTGCTCGCCGCCCTCCTCCAGGGGGGCCAGGTAGGCGACCTCGGTGCTGCCGTCCTCGAAGGTGGCGGTGGCCAGGGTCGCGTCCTTGCCCGAGGGGGTGAGCCCCTGGTGATAGGCCAGCGAGGTGACGCGGCGGAAGCTCACGCCGGAGCCGTCGGTGGCCGCGCCCAGCCGTGCGTCGACGTCGGCCGCCAGCGCCCGCAGCTCGGCGGTGCCGTCCTGGACGGTGAACAGCGTGGCGACCGCCGCCTCGCCCACGACGCCGGCGGCGTCGAGCCGCGCCTGCACGCCCTCGGGCAGGGAGTAGCCGTCCGGCGCCCGCACCCCGGCGGCGGCCATCACGACGGCGGCGCAGGTGGCGCCGGATGCGGGCGGCCGGCCCAGGATCGGCCCGAAGGCCAGGGTGTTCGGCGCCCAGGCCGGGTCTCCCAGCGGGTCGTCGACGAAGCGCAGGTCCAGCGGCAGCAGCTCGACGCCGTCGGGGGCGTCGCAGGCCCACAGCACCGGGTCGGTGGGCAGCCCCGCGGTCGTCGCGGGCAGCCCGTCCAGGGCCGCCTCGAAGCGGAAGTACGCCGCGCCGTCGTTGGCGAAGCCCCGCGTGGTCTGCTCGATGCGCGCGGCCCAACCCGCCAGGACCGGCGCCAGGGGGCCCTCCTGCACCAGCGGGTAGCCTTGCAGCGAGGCGCGCCCGTCGCGCAGGGCGTCGTCGGTGGGCCAGGGCAGGTCGAAGAAGTGCTCGGCCCGCGCGGGGTCGACGATGGCCAGCACCCCCTCTGCCGGCGGGCTGCCGCTGTCGTCGGCGCCCGGCTTGCAGCCCACGGGCAGGAGCACACTAGCTGCGCTAGCGAGCAGCAGACGACGTCCTCGGGGTGCGCTACCGGCCGGTCGCATAGGCCCCTCCCGGCTCGGGCGAGAAGCGGTGGCCATCGAAGCGGTGGCGCTCCACGTGGTGCAGGCCGGCGCGGTCCACCTGGTAGACGTTGAGGTGGGCCGTGCGGTCCTGGTCGGGCAGGAAGGCGTAGCCGCTGGCGCCGGGATCGAGCACCGGGACGGGGCCGCGGGCCGTGGGCAGCTCGGTGCGGAAGCCGTGGTGCTCGTGGCCGTGCAGCACGGCGTCCACCTGGTCCGTCGCGGCCAGGAAGGCCTCGACCTCGGCGGCGTTGGTCAGGGCCCGGGTCGAGGGGCCATAGGGCGCACCGTCCCTCCCGCGCAGCGGGTAGTGCAGCAGCAGGAAGACGAAGGGGCGATCGGCTCCCCAGCCGGCCTGCGCCAGCAGCGCGCGGGCCTGGTCGAGCTGGGCGCGCGGGGTGTGGCCGCTGGAGAGCAGGTGGGCCCGGCAGGTCTCGATGGCCAGGAAGGCGACCTCGCCGTGCCGCACCAGGTAGGGCAGCCGCCCCTGCGGGCCCATCCAGGCCCCGAAGTGCCGGCCGATCAGGTCCTGTCGCACGGCCTGGGGCACGTAGGTGTCGTGGTTGCCGGGGATGACCACCGCCGGGACCCGGTCCAGCAGGGGGGCGAGCAGCCGCCGGGCCTCCAGGAACTCGGCCTCGGTCGCCTGGGCCGTCAGGTCCCCGGTGATCACGACCACGTCGGGGTCCTGCTCGAGCGCGGCCTGCACCGCGGCGCGCTGGGCCGCGGGGTCGAACTTCTTCTTCCTGCCGAGCAGGTAGAGGTTGGCGGTCGCCGCCAGCCGCTTGCCCAGCAGCTCCTGCGGGCGGGGGAGGACCTGCACGTGCAGGTCGGTCAGGTGCACGATGCGCACGCCGGCTCCGGGGGTCGGTACGGCCGCGGGACGGGCTCAATCGGCCGTCGCGGGCGAAGGAGCGGCCAGCGCCGGATCTTCCAGGTAGGCCGGGTCGGTCAGCGCCTCGAGGAAGGCGACGATGTCGGCAGCTTCCTGGGCGGTGAACTGGTAGCCGCCAGCGGGCAGCCGCTTGTCCAGGGTGGGCGAGGAGACGATGCCGGTGCTGTACTGCTCCACCACCTCGGCCAGGGTCGCGAAGCGGTCGTCGTGCATGTAGGGCGCCGTGATCGCGACGTTGCGCAGGGTCGGCGTCTTGAAGCGCCCGTCGTCCTCGGCGCGGCCGGTCACCGTCGCGCGGCCCGTGCCGGCGAGGGTGGCCGGGTCGTCCAGGCCGATGTTGTGGAAGTCGTTGTCGGTGAAGAGCAGCCCGGCGTGGCAGCCATGACAGGTGCCCTTGGCGCCGTAGTAGAACAGGTACATGCCCCGGCGCTCGGACTCGGTCAGGGCGTTGAGCGTGCCGGCGACGTGGTCGTCGAAGGGGGAGCCGGCCGACACCATCGTCCGCTGGAACTGGGCCATCGCCATGGCGGCCTTCTCCAGCGTCACCTCGGTGCTGCCGAAGGCCTGCAGGAACATGCCCTCCAGGTCGGGCTCGCGCAGCTGGGTCACGTCGGACTCGAAGAAGTCGACGAGCTCCAGGTACATCACGTCTTCCAGCGTGCCGGCGTAGCCGCCCGCCCACAGGAAGTTCGAGGCCCAGCCGAGGTTGACGTGGGGGAGGATCCCCAGCACCTCGGGGTTGCCGAAGGAGTAGGCCTGCAGGTGGCAGTCGGCGCAGGCCCGGCTGCGGTCCGGCGAGGTCCGACGGTCGTAGTACAGGGTCCGGCCCAGGGCGACGCCCTGCACCGTGGTCGGGTTGTCCTCGGGCACCACGAGCTCGGGGAAGCTGTCGGGCAGCGAGACCTCGAGAGGGGTCGGCGGCTGGACGTCGCCCTTCTCCGCGGGCGCCTGGCAGCCCACCCCGAGCGCCCCGCTGGCGACGAGGGAGAGGGAGCTGGAATTCCACGGACGCATGGTGGGAAGATAACCGTCGTGCGCGGCGTTCGCTGTCAGCGGTCCGCTGCCGGGGTGCGATTCCCCGGCCCGCTGCGGCAGGCTGCTCTTCGTGGAGGTTCCGATGCGCCTGTGGCCTGCCCTGCTCTCCTGCACCCTGTTCGCGTTGGCCTGTGGCGGCACCAAGACCGTGCAGGGGGACGACGTGCAGGGCGACGCCACCGCCCCGCGGGGCAAGGCCGAGGGCAAGGCGCCGCGGGTGGAGCCCCCGGCCGGGGGCGGCGCGCCCAGGGGGCAGGCCGACGCCGACGCGCCGGCCACGCCGGGCACGTCGTCGGCGGGTAGCGCCGGGGACGACGCCATCGTGTCGGTGAGCCTGCCGCTGGGCAGCGCCGCCACCAGCATGCGCACCACCGGCCGCGGCGGCGCGGTCACGCCGGACTCGGCGCCGCCCGGCGGTGGCCCTCCGCCCGGCGCCGGCGCCCCTCCGCGCGGCAAGGCGGGCAAGGCCGGCGGCGGTCCGCCTCCCCAGGGGGGCGGGGGGCCGCCGCCCGGGGCGGGGGGGGGATCCGCCGGCGCGGGCGCCAGCAACCCGGTCAGCGCGGCCTTCAACAACGCCAACGTGCTCGCCCGCACCGCGGACGGCACGGTGCACATGCTCTTCGCGATGAACGGCGAGGTCCGCTACCGCCGCAAGGGCCCGGACGGCAGCACCAAGGAGACGACCTTCGGCACCTCGCGGGCGCCCGCCCTGGCCACCGACGGGGAGAGCACCGTCCTGGTCGTCTGGTCCGACGCCTCGGGGCTGATGGCGGCGATGAGCAGCGACGGTGGCAAGACCTTCGGCAAGTCCGCGACCATCGCCGCGGGCCGCGGCCAGAACCCGGCCGCGCACCTGTGGCGGGAGGGGGGCAAGCTCAAGGGCGCCGTGGTCTGGCACGAGGACGTGGGGCCCGGCAGCGGGGGCCGCGGAGCCGCCAAGGGCGTCTTCGGCCTGACCATGGACGAGGGGCGCTTCTCCGCGCCGACCCGCCTGGACGGGTCGGCGGTCGAGGCCGCCTTCGCCACCGTGCACGGCGGCCCCCAGGGGGTCGTGGTCCTGTGGCGGGAGCGCCAGACCCAGGGCGGCGAGCGGTCGATCTACCTGAGCGAGCTGCAGGCCGGGCGCTTCGGCAAGGGCCGCCGGCTGGCCAGCGGCCTGGACCCCTCGGCCTGCGTCGACGGCAAGGGCAACGTCCACGTCGGCTACCAGAACGAGTACAAGGAGACCTGGTACATGCGGTCGGAGGACGGGGGGCGGACCTTCAGCAGCCCCATGCAGCTCGACCACGCCGGGCTCTTCGTCCGGGTGGCCTGCAACGCCGACGGGCAGGTCGCGCTGGCCTGGGAGCACTTCAACGATCCCCAGGCCTCCTTCGCCGACGACAGCAGCAAGGGCCTGGGCCTGGCCAGCTCGCTGGACGGCGGGCGGACCTGGCGGGTGCACGATCCCACCGGCGGCGAGACCGGCCTGGCGCTCACGACCTGCGCCCTGGACGACGACGGCCGCATGGACCTGCTGTGGGTCCGGGACGGCCGCGAGGTGGTGACCTACAGCACCGACCTGGACGACTGACGGCGGCGGGCGTGCGCGCCGTCCGGCGCGGGCTCAGTTCGCGACCACCGCCTCCAGCTCGTGCACGTCGACCGCCTCGTTGCCGGCCAGGTCGCGGGCGCGGAGCTCGATGGTGTGCGGTCCCTCCTCGAAGCCGGGGAAGAGCACGTCGGCGGCCCACTGCGGCGCGTCGATCTCCGGCCACTGCCCGATGAGCGCCCCGTCGACGGTGAGCGTGGCGCTGTCGATCCAGCGGTCGTCCAGCACGTTCATGGCGATGGACAGCTCGGTGCCGACCTTGACCTCGGCCTCGACGGGGCGGGTGAGGCGGACGGCGGGCGCCAGGTCGTCGCCCAGGGCGGCGTTGACGTGGGCGATGCGCCACTCCCGC
This sequence comes from Myxococcota bacterium, assembly GCA_023150805.1. Classification (GTDB taxonomy): domain Bacteria; phylum Myxococcota_A; class UBA796; order UBA796; family UBA2385; genus UBA2385. Next base: position 13,645 of record JAKLKF010000009.1, read on the forward strand.
AGCGGCGCACCCTCCGCGTCCCAGCCCTCGGCCAGCACCTCGTGCGCGCCGGGGTCAGTGGCCGACCAGGTCGCCGAGACCATCGTGGCGTCCTCGACCGCCAGCAGCTCGCCGTCGACGACGAGCGCGATCCGGGCGAGGTCCCCGGTCGCGGTGAGCTGGACGTCGCCGTAGAGGTTGTCCGGATCCAGCGGCTGGCCGTCGACGGGGTCCTGGAAGCGCAGGTTCAGCGTGGGCGGGGGCTCCGGGGCCGAGGCGCAGCCGGCCAGGCTCCCGAAGAGCAGGGCAAGCCCGGCCAGGTGCCGTCGCCGTGCGCCGCCCCGCGGGCCCCGGCGCTGGCGCGCCACGGCCAGGAGCAGGGCCGACCCCAGGAGGGCCAGGCCGGCGCGGCCCCGGCCGGTCGGCGACGTGGTGCAGCCACCGCCGCCGTCGCAGGCGTCCTCGTCGGTGTCGCCGTCGCAGTCGTTGTCCAGGCCGTCGCAGGCCTCGGGCGCGCCCGGCGCCCGGCGGGGATCGGCGTCGTCGCAGTCCTCGGTGGCCGGGCTGCCGTCCCCGTCCAGGTCCAGCGCCCCGTCTTCGCTGTCGTCGGCGAGGGGGGGCAACGCGCCGTCCAGCACCTGTTGCCCGTCGAGGACCAGCGCCACGCCTTGCAGGGGGAAGGTGTCGGTGGCCGCGTTGGCGATGATCCCCACGTCGGGGACGCCGTCGGCCTCCAGGATGCCGTCCTCCAGCCAGCCGACCCAGGCGCCCAGGCCATCGGCCCCCCCCAGCACGTGCAGGGGCTGGAGCTGGTCGTCGAGCACCTGGACCTGGTCGCCGTAGGGGGCGCCGACGAGCAGCGCCTCGCCCCAGGCCAGCGCGTAGCCGAAGCCGCTGGCCTCGGGGCCGCCTGCGCTGGCGACGGCCACCTCGTCGATGTCCACCGCGCCGGCGGGGACCCCCTCCACCTTCCAGATCCGCCCCGCGCCCTGGTCGGCCCAGGGGCTCGAGATCACCAGGCTCCCGCCGTCGGGCGCCGCGTCCATCGCGTAGCCCAGGGTCGCCTCGGTGCGGCTGGTGATCCAGGATCCGTCGGCGTCGTCCGTGGAGCGCGAGGAGTCCCCCGAGGGGAAGGGCCCCAGGAAGACGTGGACCGCGCCCTCCAGGTCGGGCTGCAGGGAGCCGATCACCAGGTCCTCGATCCCGTCGCCGTCCAGGTCGCCCGGGGTCAGGACCCGCCAGCCGAACCAGGTCGACTCGTCGTCGTCCCAGGCCGTGAGCGCGCCGGTGGCCACGCTCGCCGCGCTGTCCAGCGCGTCCGGACTGCAGCTCTCCCGCTGGGCGATGGGCAGGGACTGGCCGCCGGTGGACTCGCGCCCCGCCAGCCCGCCGTGGACCAGGTACACGACGCCGGACATCCGCCGCGGCTCGACCCAGTCCTCCTCGGGGCAGGTGGGGGGGCGGGCGGGGAAGTCGCGCCGCCAGGCCAGCGAGGGGGCGCTCACGACCAGGTCGAGCTGGCCGTCCTGGTCCAGGTCGGCGCCGTGGTCCATGATCGCGCCGAAGGAGTCGCCGTTGCGCTCGCCGGACAGCATCAGGGCCGCCTGGTCGGTGGTCGCGGCCCAGCCCAGCCGCCCCAGGTCCCGGAAGACCGCCAGCTCGCCCTTCTCGGTCTGGTCCAGGCCGGTGTGGTCGATGCCCACGTAGAGCGCCCGGGTCGGCTCGCCCTCGTCGACGACGGCGACCGATGCGCCGAAGTTGACGTTCTCGGTCGCGCCGAACAGCGTGAGCGGCGCGTGGCCCAGCCACAGGTCCTCCGGCAGGGACGCGGCGTGGACGATCTGCACCTCGCCCGGCGAGTAGCTGCTCTGGATGCCGAAGCGGTTGGCGATGGCCAGGTCCGTGCCGTCCGGGTCCGTCAGGGCGCCGGTCAGCACCGGACCCACCAGCCGCTCCTCGGGGTCCGAGCCCCACAGGCGGTGCTCCGCGCCCTGCAGGGCGTCCAGCGCCTGGGCGTGGGCCGGCGAGGGCGCGGCGACCAGGCCCAGGGCAAGCGTGGCCCCACCCAGGACGGCCCCCCCGCGGCGGGCTCGGCGGCGGAGCGCCAGCAGGGCCAGCGCCACCGGGGCCCAGCCCGCGGCGCCGATCCCGCCGCAGCCACCGCAGCCCTCGTCCACCGGGGCATCGTCCGCCAGCGGGGGCCCGCAGTCCTCGTCGACCTGCCCGTCGCAGTCGTCGTCCACGCCGTCGCCGCAGACCTCGATGGCGCCGGCGTTCACCCAGGCGGCCAGGTCGTCGCAGTCCTGGTCGACGGTGTAGCCGTCCCCGTCCTGGTCGGTGCCGGCAGAGTAGTCGCCATGGGTGCAGGTGGCGTCCAGCGCCGCCTGGTCCTGGGGTCCCACGATGGCGATCACGCCGTCCAGCTCGGCGTGGACCGAGGCGAAGGGCGCGGTGATAGCCACCAGCCGCTCGCCGTCCACCACGGCGGAGTGCAGGGCGTGGCCGACCTGGCCGCCGGTCCAGCAGCCGTCGATCCGCCCCAGGTGGTCGGTGCTGCCGTCGACCTCTCCCTCGACCGCTTCGAACAGGAAGGCCGAGCCGAAGCCCGACACCGCGCCCGGCGCGCCCACCGCGAAGGCGGCGCCGTCGAAGAGCCCCTCGGCGTCGGCCACGCCGTGGCCGAACAGGGACCAGGGAGGCCCGGTCAGCGTGGCGCTCGCGCGCTCGCTGGTGGTGGAGGTGCCGGCCTGGTCCAGGTCCGAGAGCAGGAAGGCCCGGCCGGCGGCGTTGGCCGCCTCGGGCGCGGTGCCCAGGACGCGGCCGTCGGACAGGGTGAGCAACTGCCAGGGGAAGCTGTCGCCGGGCTCGTCGCCTCGCAGCTCGGCCAGGGCCTCGCCGGTCTCGCGGAAGCGCCGGGAGACGTCGCCCTGGATGGGCGCGCTCTGGATGGGGAAGGCCGCCCCGGAGCTGCGCCCCAGCTTGTCGAACTGGCCGGGGCTGGCGTAGCCGGGGACCCCCAGGATCATCTCCTCGCGGCCGTCTCCGTCGATGTCGGGGATGGTCGTCGCCGACCGCCCGGCCAGGGACCCGACCTCGTCGTGGATCCAGACCGCGTGCAGCCCGACGACGTTGCGGCTGGCGGGGTTGGGCGAGAAGCTGACCAGGATCGACGCCTCCTCGAAGCCGCGCGGCAGGGTCTCGACCAGCCCGACCCAGCCGCGGTCCAACGAGCCCGACGGGGTCGGGGCGGGCGCGGCGATCAGCAGGTCGACGCGCCCGTCGTCGTTGAGATCGGGTGCCCCGTAGACGCGCATCCCCAGCCGCCCGTACTCGGTCCCGCCCACCAGGCGATCCACGCCGTTCCAGGCCTGGGGATCCAGCACCTGGGCCGTGCCGGCCACCTGGGTGCCGCCGTAGACGATGAAGACGGACCCGCTCGAGCTGGCCTGGTCGCTGCGATGGGGCGCGCCGGCGGCGAAGTCGTCGTAGCCGTCCCCGTCCAGGTCGCCGGGGGCGGCCAGCGCGTAGCCCACGTTGCCCTGGGGCTCGTCCCCCACCAGGAAGGCGTCGGTGGCGTCGTCCAGCGGCGTCAGGGGCGCCAGCGCGCGCGGGTCCGGGATCCAGGCCACCATGCCCGCCTCGTGGCCACCGCGGTCCGCCCAGGGGAAGCCGACGGTCAGCTCCTCGATGCCGTCACCGTCCAGGTCGGTGACCAGGGGTGCCCAGGGGCCCGAGCCTGGGTCTCCGACGACGGAGGGCAGCCCGTCGATCGCCCCGGCGTAGGCCAGCGGCAGCAGCCAGGGCAGGATCATCGGATGGTGACCGTGCCCGCCATGCAGCGGTAGGGCCCGTCCGTGCGATGGTGGAAGCGCTGCGTCTCGAGCACGTAGTCGCCGTTGGAGCCCGAGCCCGAGTGCATGTGACAGATGTAGTGGTAGACCCCGGGCTGGTTGAAGGTCCAGGTCGCGTAGGCGCCGCCCACCAGCTCGTGGAAGGGGCTCAGCGCGGCGCCCGAGGGGTCCAGCAGCTGCACGTCGTGCAGCTCGTTCTGCAGGTTCCCGTTGTTGACGGAGTCGTTCCACCAGGTGACCACGGTGCCCTGGTCGACCACGATGTGGGATGGCGTGAACACACTCGCGCCGCGAGGCATGGTCACCGAGGCCTGCGGCAGCGCCATGTAGAAGGCCGAGGGCAGGCTGAGCGCCTCCTTGCCGTCGTCGGAGGCCAGTGCGACCCGCCACACCAGGGGCCGGGTGCCGTCGGAGATCCCCCGGAGGGCGTCGAGGGTGTCCCCACAGACCTCCAGGCTGCCGCCCGTGACCGGGCCCAGGTCGATGCGCTCGGTCACCCCGAAGGTCCCGTCGCCGGACACCTGCACGACGGCGCTGGCGTCGACGTCCCCCTGCCAGGTGAACTCGAAGCAGTCGGTCACCACGCCGTAGGCTTCGGGCGCGGTCGTGACCACGGCCAGCCCGCCCCGCTGCCCCACCGCGCAGCCGTCGCCGTCCGTGAGGCGTCCGACGCGGGTGCCCGGGCACTGGTCCCAGTCGTCGGGGACCCCGTCGAAGTCCTCGTCCTGCCAGTCGACCGGCTCCTCGACCACCAGGACCTGGTCGGCGGGGACCGCGTCGAGCTCCACCACGGCGCCGTTGGTGAAGGTGACCCGGACCAGCTCGGCCTCGTCGTGGGGGCCCAGGCCGACGATGGTGGCGTCGGTCCCCTGGGACTGGAAGTTCGACCAGCTCCCGACCGACCGCGTCACCGTCCCGCCGGCCGTGACGACCTCGATGCGGGCGCCGATGGCCGAGCGGTTGTGCGTCAGGCCGATCGGGCGCACGCCCAGCCAGTGGTTCTCGGCCGGGCCGTTGTACCGGAACAGGTGGTCGTCGTTGGGGCGGCGGCTGAGCCCGCTGGAGATGTAGACCTCGGGGTAGCCGTCCTGGGTCAGGTCGGAGGCGGCGACCGACCAGCTCAGCAGGTCCGAGGCCCGGATCCCGGCGCCGTCGCAGGCCCGGTGGAAGTCCATCCCGCCCTGGTTGACGAAGACGTGCGGCTCGAAGACTAAGCCGGACATGACGATGTCCAGCAGGCCGTCATTGTCCAGGTCCACCAGCGCCAGGCCGTGGGGGTCGATCCGATCCCGGAGCGCCGCCTCGCTCTCGTCGTCGGCGCCCAGGCTGAGCCCGACGTCGACGAAGAAGCCGTCGAGGTTCTCCAGCACCAGGTTGCCGCTGTACATGTAGTCGTGGGTCATCACGACGATGTCGGAGTCGCCGTCATTGTCCAGGTCGCCGCAGGCGGCCCCGAAGCTGAAGCGCCGGAGCGGGTCGACCAGGCCGCGCTCGATCGCCTCGTCGCGGTAGGTGCCGTCCCCCTGGCTGACGAAGAGCTGGTTGTGGTGGCCGCGGCCGTTGGTCTGGAAGATGTCGGGGAGCTGGTCACCGTTCACGTCGAGCAGGCAGACGCCTTCGCCCGAGGTCGAGCTGTCGATGCCCGACTCGGCCGTGACGTCGCGGAAGCTCCCGTCCCGCTGGTTGCGCAGCAGCACGCTGGCCCCGGAGCCGTCCTCGGGCCCGTTGCTGAAGAAGACGTCCAGCCAGCCGTCGCCGTCGGCGTCCAGCAGCAGGCCCTGGTGGCCCCAGCCCGGGTGCGCCGCGGCGCCGCCCCAGGCGGTCACGTCTTCGTACCAGGTCCAGCCTTCGTTCCGGTAGAGCACGTTGTGACCGTTCACGGTCATGTAGATGTCGGGCAGGCCGTCCCCGTCGAGGTCCCCCCGCAGCGGCGCCCGGTCCTCGCACAGGCTGTCCAGCCCCATCTGCTGGCCGGACTCGACGTAGCTGCCGTCGGGCTGCTGGATGAAGAGCAGGTTCTCGCCGGAGTAGTAGCCGGCGCCCTCGATCCGGGCGGGCCCCATCGCCAGCAGGATGTCGGTGCGCCCGTCGCCGTCGAAGTCGTTGAGGTTGACGCCCTTGGAGCTCCCGAAGCCGCGGACGCCCACCTCGTCGCCGATGTCCACGTACCACTCGCCGTGGTCCCAGCACTCGCCGTTGGAGTCCTTGGACAGCTCCTGGGCCTGCGCGAGCCCGGTGGCGACGAGGAGCAGCGCCGTGATCATGGCAGGTACCGAGGTTCCGAGGAGGCGACGCGCGAGTTGCCCGGCATTCCCCCCTGCACGCGCCACCACCGCCCGCCAGGGACCACGGTGGCCGTGTGGAAGGAGGTCCGCACGGCGGTCTGGGTCCGTCCGGCCAGGAAGTCGGCGTCCGGCGAGAACTGCAGCAGCCAGGTCTGGCAGGTGCCCGACCAGGAGAAGACCATCGCCTCGGCCCCCGGCGCCTGGGGAGTGGGATCGTACAGGTTCACCTGGCATCCGGCCATCTGCTGCTCCGTGCAGCCGACCGCGTCCTTGGGCGCCGGGTCGCTGTCGGGGCACTGGTCCAGCGTGTCGGGGACGCCGTCGCAGTCCTGGTCACCAGGACGCTCCGCGCAGGGGACGGGATCCAGGCTGTCCTGCGGGGTGGAGCAGGACAGGAACGTCAGGAGCGAGAGGAGATACACGTCGCAGTGTATCCGCGCCGGACCCGGCCCGCAACCCGCGGCCTGGGCAGGCGGGCACGTCGGCGGCGCCTTGCTCGTCGCGTTATCCTCGGCGGCCCGCGCTCCCCCTCCTCCCGCGCTCCCCCCTCCTCCCGCGCTCCCCCCTCCGAGGCACCCGTGTCCGACGCCCCTGACCCGCGGCGGGTCCTCCGCGACGCCGCCGAGCGCCGCCTGCCCTGCGAGGTGCTGCCGCGCGGGGGGACCGCGGTGCGCGGCGCGATGGTGCGGGTCGAGCCCGCGGGCGTCGTGGTCCTGGTGCCCGGGCGCAGGTTCTCCGGCGGCGAGGACGTGCGGGTGTGGCTGGCCGTGGACGGCAGGCCCCACAGCTTCGAGGCCAGCGTCCTGCGGGCCGGCGTGCCGGTGCCCGACCGCAGCCAGGACGGGCTGCTGCTGGGCTACATCGATCGCTGGACCGAGGGGGGGGATCCCTCGACGGGGCTCGATGGCTGCGTGGTGGAGGTGGTTCCGCCCAACGGACCGCCGGTCAGCCTGCTCCAGGCGCCCGCCCGGGTCGTGGACGTCGGCCTGCGCGAGCTGGCCTTCACCGTGCCCAGCAGCTTCACCCTGGTCTTCGTGACGCAGGGGCGGGTGCGGGTCCGGCTGGGGGCGCCCGGCCGCGCGCCGGTGGAGGTCGAGGCCCGGGTGCACTCCCTCTCGCCGGGCGAGGGCTCGTTGCTCTACGGCCTGCGCTTCGAGGCGGTCGACGACCCCGACGCGCTGCGGGTGGTGACCGAAGACCTGGAGCGCCGGCTGTAGCGGCCGCCGGGCCGCTCAGAGCCGGCCGACCTGGTCCAGCCCCTCGCGCCCCAGGATGCGCTTGTCCTCGGGCGTGACCAGCACCAGCTCGGCGAAGCTCGCGCCCTGGCCGTCCATGACCAGGCGCGGGCGCACCACGTAGACGCCGTTCATCCGGCGGGGGTTGAAGTACTGGATCTGGTTGCGCCGCAGCAGGCTGTGCGCCCAGGCCCCCTGGGGCCAGCGCCCCGCCCAGGCGCGGTCGGGGGTCAGCGCCAGGAAGCCGATCGAGGTCTGGCCGCCCAGGCTGGCCCGCCGGTTGTTGGCCCAGGCCTGCGCGAAGACGAAGAGCTCGCCCACGCACTTCCAGCGGCTGGCGAAGCCCACCACGGCGCGGCACAGCTCGCGGGCGCCCTCGACCACCGGCGGGTCGGCCTGCTGGAAGGCCAGCGCGACGCCGGCGTGGCCGAAGGCCTGGTCGGTGGCGGGGGCGACCTCCAGCTCGACCAGCATGCCGGGCGCCAGGGCCGGACTGCGGCGGGGGCGGTCGGTCGGGCGCAGGGCCGGGGGCCCGCCGAAGCGCACGGCCGGCGGGCGGAACCACGTGTGGACGCCCAGCGCGCGTCCCCGCTCCAGGGCCAGCCGGTGCACGTCCTGTTCGCTCATGCCCGCCTCCAGGTGGGGCACGAGGTCGCGCAGCAGGCCCTGGGCGAGCTGCTGGGCGTCGAGGAAGGCGGGGAGCGTGGAGAGGGGGTCTGCCATCGGGCTCACTCGGGGCGCGCGCGGTGGTTGAAGGCCGACAGGTCCGGGAAGAGCGGACCGTCGTCGTAGGTCACGCGGTAGAGCTGCCAGGTGCCCATCACGCGCTTGACGTAGTGGCGGGTCTCGCGCAGCGGGATCGCCTCGATGAACTCGTCGGTGGGCCGGTCGGGGTCCAGGGCCAGCCACTTCTCCAGGTTGCCCTCGCCGGCGTTGTAGGCGGGGGTGGACAGGAAGAGGTTGCCGTCGAAGCGGCTGACGAGGCCGTCGTAGTACCGGGAGCCGATCCGCAGGTTCAGCAGCGGGTCGGCGAGCTGGGCGGTCGTCACGCGCAGGCCCATCTTGCTGCCGACGTGCTGGGCGGTGGCCGGCATGAGCTGGCTCAGGCCACGGGCGCCCGCCCAGCTCTTCGCCTGGGGGTTGAAGCTGCTCTCCTCGCGCACCAGGGCGTGGAAGATGCGCAGGTCCCAGTCGTAGCCCTCGCCGGCCTGCTGCACCTCGTCCCAGTAGCGGTCGGGGAAGGCCAGGCGCACGATGCGATCCCGGTCCGGCCCCAGCGTCTCGGCGGGGTGGGAGAGCAGGTAGTGGTGCAGCAGGTCGTGGGCGCCGAAGGGGTCGGTCCGGGCCATCACCTGGGCCCGCACCGCGACCTCGCTGGGCGTCAGGCTGGCCTCGTCGTGCTGCTCCAGCTCGGCCAGCGCCTCCTTGACCAGGCCCAGCCGCGCCAGGGCCATCGCCCAGGCGCTGGAGGGCTCGGCCTGCCAGGACGGCCGGACATGCCAGCCGCCGGCGTCGGGGGGAGGGGCGGGGCGGGGGATCGCGGCCAGGCGGTCGGGGGCCAGCTCGTAGAGGCGGCTGGCGGCCAGCAGGGCATAGAAGCTGGTCGGGTACTCCCGGCACAGCTGCTCCAGCAGCTCGATGCCGCGGGCCACGGCCTCGACGTCGGGGTTCTGTGCCGAGGGGTCGGCGACGTCGGGGTGGATGCGCCAGCGGGCGGACCAGTAGCGCGCGGCCAGGGCGTGGACCGGGTCGGCCTGCAGCTCGACCTTCCACAGCGACTCCTCGGCCCAGGAGATCGCGGCCTGCGGGTCACCGGCCTGGTAGGCCGTCCAGGCCAGGCGCCAGAAGCCCTCGGCGGCCAGGTCCCCCTCGGCCTGCTCCCGCGCCTGGGCGGTCCACTGCTGGACCGCGGCGGCGTCCTGGCCGGCCTGCTGCCAGGCGACGCCCGCCAGGGCGTAGCCGTCGTCGGCCATGCTGTGGGTCGGGTAGAGGTCCGGGATCTGCTGGAAGGCCTGGGCTGCGGCGACCCACTCCTTCTTGCGCTCCAGCGCCTTGCCCGCGACGTAGAGCGCCTTTGCGCCGCGGTCGTCGTCCACGCCCTGGCAGCGCCGGCCCGCCGGCTGGAGCACCTCGGCGGCCAGGGTCGCGTTGTTGCGCTTGAAGTGGGAGCGTCCGAAGGCGTACCAGGCGGCGCAGGCCTCGGGCGAAGCCTCGGTGAAGCCGCCGATGACCGGGGCCAGCAGGTCGGTGGCCTCCTGGAAGGCGCCGGCCTCCATCAAGGCGTCGGCCCGCCAGGCCTTGTCGGCGGCGGTGGCGCGGTCGCCCAGCTCGGCCGTGGCCAGGCGGCCCTCCCGGCTGAGGGGGTAGTGGCGGTACAGGCGCCCGAGCAGCGGGCGCGCGGCCGGCGAGGAGAGCCCGGCGCGGTTGGCGAGGGCCCACAGGGCCACCTCGCTGCCGGTCGAGGGATCCGGGCGGGCGGCCAGGTCCTCGTACAGCGCCAGGGAGTCCGCGGTGCGGCCGGCGTCGAAGAGGGCCCGCGCCTCGGCCACGCGCGCCCGCGGCCAGATCACGGCGGCGCGGTCCACGCGGCCCAGGGTGGCGGCGGCCTGGACCGGCTGCCCTGCGGCCAGCAGGACCTCGCCCTCGACCAGCAGGCGGTAGGGCTCGGGGGCGGTGCGGCTGTTGGCGACGACCTGGAGCAGGGGCAGCGCCTCGGCCGCGCGATCGGCGCGGACCAGGCTCCAGGCCAGCAGGAAGGCGTGGTCGCCGACGGCCGCGCCCGGCAGGTCCATCGGCCGGATCGCCTGCAGGGCGGCCACGGCGTCGGCGTGCTTGCGGTTGGCCAGGGCCTGGGCCAGGTCCTCGGGCAGGTCGAGGGCGGGGAGGAAGGCCGCCGCGGGCAGCAGGGCGACGGCGTCGCCGGCCACGGGCGGGGGCAGGGCCAGCGCGGGGGTGCCGCCGAGGTCCGCCTGGCGGGTGGCGAGCAGGCCGGCGGCGGCGAGCAGGGCGGGCAGGGCGAGGAGCCGGGCGTGGCGGAGGGGGGAGGGGGGCACGGGAGGGGGCGCCTGGCGGAGGGGGGGCGGCGAGCGGCGGGAGGAGGAGCGGCGGAGCGGGGGCGGGCCATGCTCGTAACCGAGGACCCCGACGGGGCGACCGGGTTCCCGAGGTGGGCGCAATGTCGGGCCGCGCGTGTCGTAGCCTGCCACGACCTGGGAGCGATCGTGCAGCGAACGAAGCTCGACCCTGACACGCGGCGCCGGCTGGGCATGGCCCTGGCGGCGCTGGCCATCCTGGTGGCGTGGGACTTCCCGCTCCTCGCCCCGCTGCGGATCCTGGTCGTGGTCTTCCACGAGGCGGGGCACGCGCTGACCGCCCTGGCGACGGGCGGCGAGGTGCTGTCGGTGACCGTCTCGCCGCTGGAGGGGGGGCTGACGGTGACCCGGGGGGGGCTGCACCTGCTGGTGCTCAACGGCGGCTACCTGGGCAGCCTGGTGGCGGGGGTGGCGCTGCTGCGGCTGTCGCGCCAGGACGGGCGCGGGCGGGCGGTGCTGGGCCTGCTGGGCGTGGTGCTGGGGGCGGCCGCGCTGGCCTGGTTCCGCCCCGTGCTGTCCTTCGGCTTCGCCTATGCGGTGCTCGCCGCCGTGGTCCTGGTGGGCCTGGCCTTGCGGGCCCGGCCGGCGGTGGCCGACTGGCTGGTGCGGATCGTGGGCCTGTTCAGCGTGATGTACGCCGCGCTGGACGTGCGGGACGACGTGCTGCGCCATGGCCTGGGGGCGGGCAACGTGCCCAGCGACGCCGCGATGCTGGCGGAGCGCACGGGGATCCCGGCCCTGGCCTGGGGCCTGGGCTGGGTGGTGGTCGGCGCCCTGCTGCTCGTGCGGCTGCGGCGGTGGGCGTTCTAGCGCCCTGGCGCCGCCAGGCGCTCCGGGCGGGTGGCGCAGGGCAGGTCCTTGTGCGGCTGCAGCAGAGGCTGCTCAGACCCACAGCGCGCGGGGCACGTCGATCCAGCCCTGGGCGTCGACATCGGGGCGCAGGGGCCGGATCATGGGCAGCGCGCCGACGCGGGGGACGCGCTCGCCCTGCCCCTCGGGCCAGCCGGGCACCTCCCAGCCGCGCACGTGCCGCAGGCCCAGCTCCGCGGCGGTGCGCGCGGCCGCGGCGAGCAGGTCGGCGGCGCGGGTCGGCGCGTGCAGGTGCAGGATGAGCAGGTCGTCGCCGTGCTCGGTCCAGATCACCCGCTGGTCGCCGATGCGCGCGCCGCAGCGGGCGGCGCGGCGGATCCCGGCGAGCTGTGCCAGCCAGCGCGCGTGGTCGATCTGCCAGTCCAGGATGCCGGCGGTCACGGGGATGGCGAGGGCGCCCACGGGCGGGTGGGGGCAGTGGTCCGGCCCGAGCTCGCTCTCCGCCAGGTACCGCAGGTCGGGCGCGAGGGCGGCCGCGCCGTCGGCCGGCAAGCGGCGATCGACGGCCGGCCGCGGCCGGAAGCCCAGCCGCGCGTAGATGGCGGGGGCCACGTCGCTGTACAGCGTGAGCGCCGCGGCGCCGGGCGCGGCGGCCAGCGACGCCGCCAGGGCCTGGAGCATCGCGCTGGCGTGGCCCTGCCCGCGCAGCTCCGGGGCGGTGTAGACGCTGGCGATCTGCCAGGCCACGGCGGCCTCCCCCGACCGCCGGGCGGGCACCCGGTAGGTCTCGCAGGTCGACAGGATCCGGTCGCCCTCCACCCAGGCCCACCCCTCGCGCGCCTGCCGGGCCCACCACCCCGCGCGCAGGCCGGCCTCCCGCCGGACGTGGGCAGACAGGTCCAGCCCTCCGCCCCAGTGGGGGTGGTTGTCGTGGTCCCGCTGCATGGCCTCGGCCTCGGTCAACGCGCGAAGCTGCATCTCTGCCTCTGCCCCGCTGCCCGGGGCTTCTGCCTCTGCGCCGCTGGCCGGGGCTGCGGGCCGTAGCCCGGGAGGGTGCTCCGCGCGCGCCGGGCCGGGCTCGGGCGCGGTCACCTCCGGACGCTGCGCTCGGCGGTCGCGCAGGGGAAGAGCTGGTGGAGCGTGTCGTCGGGGTCGTCCAGGGCGGGCTTGCGCCGCCGCAGGAGCCAGCTCGGCTCGCCGGCCTGGCTGGCCGCGCACAGCGTGCGCGCCTGCTCCGGCAGCCAGGTGCAGTCGGTGTCGGCGTAGGCGGCGTAGTCGCCGACCACGTGGTGGGGCGCAAGGTCCAGGACCCCCGGCCTGGTCAGGAGCCAGCAGGAGGGTGGGCCTGCAGCGGTCCGAGCGCCCCAGAGGGCCACCTCCGCCACGACCTCGGTGCGGATCTGCTGGGGCTCGTCGGGCGTGGCGGGCAACCAGGAGACGACCAGGGGCGTGCGGCCCGACGCCCGCGCGGCGGCCTGGATCGGCGCGGCGAGGCGGAAGGTGTCCTCCAACTGGTCGGGCCGGAGCTGGCTCCAGTCCCAGGGGGCCAGGCGCAGGCTCGCCTGGTGGACCGCCCCGAGCCACGGAGCGAGCAGGGTCGCGCTGGCCAACATCGGCAGCCAGCGGGGTCGCCCGGGGACCAGCTGGGCGCCGAAGCCCGCCAGCGCCATGACCAGCAGCGGGGGCAGGCCGACCAGGTGGTGCTGCTCGAGGTAGGCGGTCCGGTGCCAGAGCTGGGCGTAGGCTGCGCCGCCGGCCACGGCAAGGCCGAGCGCCAGCAACGCGGTGCGCCCGGCGTCGCGCTGCTCCACGGTGGTCAAGCGACCTCCTGGCCCCGTCCTGCTCGCGGCGCTCCAGGCCAGGAACCCGACCCCACCGAGCAGCCCGGCAGCGAGCAGGCGCTGCTGCAGCTCGGCCGGCATGGCGAGCACCGGGTCCACGATCTCCCGCCACTGCCTGGGCTGCGGGGGCGTCGGCAGGCTCCCCCGGGAGATCCGGCGGACCTCGAGCAGCAACCGCTGGCCATCCCAGATCCACAGCCACGCCATGAGGCTCAGGGTCGGTCCCAGCGTGATCGCCGCCCGCGCCGCCACGCGCGCGGCCCGCCTGAACCCGGCGCCCCCCACCGGGACGGTCGCCGCGCCTAGGGCGAGCGCCACGCCCGCGAAGCCCATGGGCCACATCCCCAGGTGCATCGCCACGCTCGACGTGCAGCCCAGGGCGAGCAGCGGCGGCCCCCACGGCGACCGCGCCTGGATGCCGGCCAGCCCGAGCAGGGCGACGGAGACGAAGACCGACAGGAAGTAGGGGGACTTGATCCCGGTGTGGACGAAGAGCTCGACCGGCAGCAGCGCCAGGATGCCCGCGCCCGCGATGGCCGCGGGCAGGCCCGCCACCCGGCGCAGGGCGACCGCGGCGAGCGCAGCGGTCAGCCCCCCGGTGGCGGTCCAGGCCTGGAGGCCGAGCAGGGGCGAGGGGAAGGCCGCCTGGAAGCCGGCCATCAGCAAGAGGTAGAGCGAGGTGTAGTAGTAGGGGGGCTGCCGCAACGGCACGGCCGAGAGGATCTCGTGTGCGCTGCGCAGGTGGCTGACCTGGTCGGCCAGCAGGGGCGCTGCGGGCAGGCCGCGGAGGCGGACCGAGGCGGCGAACGCGAAGACCCCGAGGAACAGGGCGGCGTCCAGCGCCCAGGCGACGCGCCTCCAGCGGCGGCGGGTCGCCGCGAGGTGCGGTGGCGACCTCATCCCGCCGCCCCACCAGGAGGGGTCGTGGCGCTCGCGCACCCGCCCTGTCCCGCCTGCGGGGGCCCGCGGCGCGGGTGCCGGTCGGCTGCAGGTCGCCGGCGCTGGCGGGCGCCGGAGGCTGGACCGTCCGCCGATCGGCGGGTGGAGGGCGGGTCGGTGGGGGAGGCCGACGAAGGCCCATGTCGGCGCCTGCGCATCGAGGGTGCCTATCCCGCCCCCCCTCGTCCCCGTCGGAGGTGGAGCAGCTCGGCTATTCCCCTCGCTCCGGACGGCCCTGGCCGGGGCGCCCCAGGTGCAGGCCCAGGCCGGCGCCGCTGCTCCACGCCAGGTCGTCGTCCCGCACGCCTCCGCGCCCCTCGACGGTGACGAAGTAGCGGGGCGTCAGGTACCAACGCAGGTCCGCCCCGGCTCCGGCCAGGCCGGCGACCGGCGAGGGGGCCTGGGGATCGGAGTCCACCTCCAGCCCGCCGTAGACGAAGAGCGAGGGCCGCAGGCGACTGCGCTCGAAGAAGCCGAAGGCCATGCGCGCGCCCGTGTCGAAGAGCACGCTGCCGTCGGGCCGGCGCACGTAGCCGGTGCGATCCACGCCCAGCGAGAAGCCGGGGTCCATCACCCAGTCCACCGACAGGCCGGTGCTGGCCAGGGCCAGGTCGCCGGTGACGGTGGCCTCCCCCTTGGCCGCGGTGCGCCAGGCCGTGCCGTAGGTGAGCACGACGCCGGTCACGGGGCGTCCGCCCTCTCGGCGCAGGACCTGCCAGCCGTCCGCGGCCGCCCAGCCCCGGACCATCTGGGCGATCATCAGCCCCGGCGTGGGGCCGGTGAAGAGCATGCCACCCCAGCCGTCCAGGTCGTCGCCCATGGCCCGCTGCACGCTGAAGGCGCCGCCAGTGGCCGCGCCCCAGCCGATCAACATGCCCGCGCCCTTGGCCCACTGGCCGTTGTAGGCCTGGCCTGCGCCGGGCAGCAGCGCGCTGGCCGAGGCGGCGATGACCGGGCTGTGGCGGAGGTCGAGGCGGGGCTTGGCGGGGGCGCCGACGCCAGCGTCCTGGGGGGCGAGGGGAGGGGGCAGGGTGGCGGCGGGAGCGGCGCCGGTGGGTCCGGTCGCCGCGTCGGGCGCCGGGGTCGTGGCGGCCTCGGGCGCCGGCGGGGTGGGGGCCGGGTCGGTCGGGCTGCCGGTGGGCTCCTCGGTGCCCTTGCGGCCGGCCCCCTGCAGGCTGGCGCCGGCGCTCATGATGGCCTGCCCCGTCTTCTCGGCCACGTGGCCCAGCCACCGGTTGGGCCGGAACTCGTCGGCGGCCTCGGAGGAGGTCGGGGCGCTGGTGGGCGCCTGGACCTGCCGCCAGCCCTCGGGCGGTGGGGGCGGGTTGGTGGCCGGGGGCGCGCCGGCCGGGACGGCCAGCGGGGACGCGCCGGCCGGGACGGCCACCTGGGCTGGGTCGCTGTCGCTGCCCTTGGCGGCGACGGCGCGGTCCAGGCTGCGGAAGGCCAGGGCGGGCACGGCGAGATCGGCGCCCTCGGACAGGCCGAAGCGCGCCTCCTGGGTGGACCCGGCCGCCCGGAGCTGCAGGCGGTACGTGCCGGGGCTGAGCGCGAGCACGCTCTGCACGCCCTCGGCCTTGGAGACCTCGGCGACGGGGACGTCGTCGGGCTCCCGCAGGACGGTCACGACCCCGGCCATCTCCAGCGGCAGGCGCAGGCGGGCGCTGGCCCGGCGCACGTCGGTGAGGGGCAGGTCACCCTTGCCCTGGATGCGGAAGTCGTAGGCCGGGTGCTGGGTGCCGCCGGTCGTGGCGCCGGTGCGGGCCACGGTGCGGTCGTAGGCGTAGGCGTAGGCCTCGTCCAGGCTGACCACGCCGTCCCCCGTGTCGGCGGCTCCGCGCAGCCCCGACAGCAGGTAGTGCGTGAAGAAGCTGCCGCGCAGGCGGTCGCTCTCCTGGGCCGCCTCGTCGGCGCTGGCGGCGGTGAGCCAGGCCTCTCCCTCGGCGGACAGCGCCGCCTCGTCCATGAAGGGCTCGGCCAGCGCCAGGCCCTTCAGCCGGGTGATCTCGCCCGAGCGGCAGGCGTCGAGCACGCCCAGGCGCACCTCGGCGGGGATCTGGCGGATCTGGCTGCGCAGGCGGTCGAAGGGCACGTCACCGGTCGACAGGCGCAGCCCTCCCTGGTCGGCGTGGCCCGAGTAGTAGAACAGGAACAGGTCCTCGCCGTGTCCCGCCGCGACGCCGTGGTGCAGGGCGATGGCCTGGGCGAGCTGCTGATCGGTCGGGCTCTCCAGCACGGTGACCAGGCCGGGGCTGAAGCCGCCCAGCTCGACCAGCAGGTCGGCCATGCGCCGCGCGTCGTCGTGCGCGTAGAGCAGTGGGGCGAGGTCGTCGGAGGGCGCGTTGCTGCCGACGATCAGCGCGTGCCGGAGCACCTCGGCGGCGGAGGTGCCCGGCAGGGCCAGGGCGGCGAGCAACAGGGTGGGGCTCACGTCAACGCTCCTTCTGCAGCGCGATCCGACGCACCTCCACTCCGCTCATTCTACGCCCGCTTGCGGCCGCCTGCGCGGCCTGCCGGTCCAGCGGCTCGCGGCTGAGGACGACGACCAGCTCCTCGTCGCCGGCCTGGCCGTCCACGGTGAGCGCGAAGGGGGAGAGGGTCGGCTGGTCGGGGTCGAGGGGGAAGCGGCCGATCAGGCCGTCGGCGTCGCCGACCCAGGCCTCGGCGCCGAGGCCGGCGGGGATGCGGAGCTGGATGCGGTCGCCGGGGCGGATCGCCTCGCCCGGGTCGAGCACGCCGTGGTCCTCGACCAGCACGACCACCTCTCCGTCGCCCTTGAGCCGCGTGGCGTCGGGGTCGGCGTCGGGGGCGGCGACCCGCACGGCGACCAGGGCCAGGGCGGCGACCAGGACGGGCACGGGGGCCCAGCGCAGCCAGGCCTGGGCGCGCTCCCACAGGCTGGGGCGGGCCTGGGGCAGGGCCAGCGGGGGGGCCTTGACCTCGAAGGCACGGCGGAAGGCGAGCTGGGACTGGTGGCGGGACCGGCACTCCTCGCAGCCCTCCAGGTGGGCCTGGGCGGCGCGGGCCTGCGGGCCGTCCAGCTCGCCGTAGCGGAGCTGGTGGAGGGTGAGGGTGCTGAGGTGGCCGGCCTGGGTGGGGGGAGGGGCCACGCGGGCCTCCGGGGCGGGGCTTCGGGGGGAGGGCGAGGTCATGGCGCCTCCGGGTGGTCGGGCAGGTCGGGGGTGGCGGCCCAGCCCGCCCAGTCGGGGAAGCGGGCCTGGGTCTGCACGCGGAACTTCGCGAGCCGCTTGCGCACCGCGGCGCCGCTGATGCCCAGCAGCTCGCCCACCTCGTCCTGGGTCATGCCGTCCATGTAGCAGTAGACGACGCACTGCTGGGTGCGCTCGTCCCAGCCGTCGAGCAGGCGGGCGACGAGCTGGTGCTGGGCCAGGGTGGTCAACACGCTGTCCCCGACCGCAGGGGGGGCGTGGTCCTGGATCTCCTCGACGGGGTCCTCGGGGTGCCGCTTGCGGGAGCGGATCACGTTGAGGCACTGGTTGGTCGCGATCCGGTAGAGCCAGGTGCTGGGCTTGCTGCCGCCCCGGAAGTCGTCGGCGTAGCGGTGGGCCTTCAGGAAGACCTCCTGCATCGCGTCGACCGCGTCGGCCTCGTTGTGCAGCATGGACAGGCAGCGGCCGTAGACCATGTCGCCGTACCGGCGGTACAGGGCGGCGACGTCCAGGCGCTCGTCGGCGCTCGCCATGCTTCGGTCCCGGGCGGAGGTGGGCCGGGGCGGAGCTATCGCGTCCGACCGCCCTTGGGTGAGGGGCAGGGCCCCGGCCGCCGTCCGCATCAGCCGCAGGCCCCGCTGGTGCCGCCGCCGTCGGTGCCGCCGCCGTCGCTGCTGCCGTCGGTGCCGCCGCCGTCGCTGCTGCCGTCGGTGCCGCCGCCGTTGGTGCTGCCGTCGAGGACGAGGAAGGCGTCGTCGACCCAGATGGCCGTGCCGTCGTCCAGCTCGACCAGCAGGTCGACCGGCCCGGCCGGGGCGTCGTCGTCGACGGCCAGGGTGATGAGCAGCTCGTCCTGGCGCGCCTGCATCGTGCAGGGGGTGATGGGGCCGAAGAACTCCACCGCGGCGACCGTGCTCCAGTCGAAGGGCTGGTCGGACTGCAGGCCGGCGATCAGGTCCTCGCCGGGGGCGCCGGCGTCGGGGTCCAGCCACAGGCGGGCCTTCGGCTCCTCCGGCGCGCCGGTGTCGTCCGGGTCGGGGCGCCCGCTGTCGTCGTCGGCCCAGAAGTCGTCGCCGGGGCAGTCGTTGTCGTGGATGACACAGGCGCCCAGGGCGGGCAGCAGGCTGAAGGCGAGCAGGGGGAGGGGGCGGGTCATGGAGGTCTCCTCGAGTGCGGGGGCGAGGGGGGCCCTCGCCGTGCTCGCCCGGGGCACCCTCGCCACCGGGTCGCCTGCTTGGACCCCGGCCCGGCGGGCGGGCGCTACCGGCGCGGGAAAAAACTCCTCGCCGCCCCCGGTGACCCGCGGGGGCCGCTGCATTACCGTGCTGCCTCCCTCCCCACGCTCCTCCCCCGGACGCGGCGCGGATCGCCGCGCGCAGGACCTCGCGGATGCCCGAGATCGACAAGGCCTACAAGAACCTGGACTTCCTCACCAGCCCCGCGGCGCGGACCATCCGCATGCTGTGCGAGTACGAAGAGCCGCGGCAGCGCTTCCGCGACCAGAAGGTGCACGACACCCTGGTCTTCTACGGGTCGGCGCGCGCCGTGACCCGCGAGCAGGCGGTGGGCGAGCTGTCCCGGGCCGAGCTGGAGGCGCGCACGGCGGCGGACGACCAGGAGAAGCGCCGCCTGGAGCACCAGGTGACCCTGGCGCAGCGCCGGGTGCGCCTGTCTCGCTACTACGAGGACGCCCGCGAGCTGGCGCGGCGCATCACCGACTGGAGCATGGCCCAGAAGAAGGGGCGCTACCTGGTGTGCACCGGCGGCGGGCCCGGCATCATGGAGGCGGCCAACCGCGGGGCGGCCGACGTGCCGGGCGGGCGCAGCCTGGGCCTGGGCATCTCCCTGCCCTTCGAGGAGAAGCTCAACCCCTACGTCACGCCGGAGCTGGGCTTCGAGTTCCACTACTTCTTCATGCGCAAGTACTGGTTCGCCTACCTGGCCAAGTCGCTGGTCATCTTCCCCGGCGGCTTCGGCACCATGGACGAGCTGTTCGAGATGCTGACCCTGCGGCAGACGGGCAAGATCAAGAAGCCCCTGCCGACGCTGCTCTACGGCGCCGACTACTGGCGGCAGATCACCGACATCCAGACCATGGTCGACTGGGGCACCATCTCCGAGCGCGACCTGCTGCTCTTCCACCGCAGTGACAGCGTGGACGACGCCTTCGACTTCCTCGTCGCCTCGCTGGAGCAGGTGGAGCGCGAGCGCAACGGCATGGCCGAGGACCTCCAGCCGCCCGAGCGGCGCGACCAGTTCAAGGAGGACTGAGGTGACCCCCTTCGGTATCCGCAAGCGGCTCAAGGGCCTGGTCGGCCAGGGGCAGGCGCCCCAGGTCACGCGCTTCCCCGTCACCTTCGTCCTGCCCGACGGCACCGAGCAGGTGGTGCAGACCGAGGCCCGCTACACGCTGGCCATGGCCAGCCAGTTCCTGCCCAGCCCCATCGCGACGGGCTGCCCCGACGGCCAGTGCGGGCAGTGCGTGGTGGAGGTGCTGGACGCCTCGGGCCTGGCGGCCCCGTCGGACAGCGAGCGCAAGATCATGGACAAGTGGCACAAGGTGCCCGATCCCAAGCGGCGCCTGGCCTGCCACGCGCGGGTCGAGGGCCCGGGCGCCCGGGTCAAGGTCTTCTCGCTCTTCGACTACAACAGCGTGCGCGGGACGGAGTGAGGCCATGGTCGACCAGCCGCCCCTCTGCGATCTGCACATCCACGTCGGCTCCTCGGTGGCGCCGCACATCATGTGGTCCATCGCCCACCAGCAGGGCTTCAAGCTGCCGGTCAAGGACTACTGGGAGTTCGTCGACCTGATCACGGTCGATCCCCGCCGCGACCGCAGCCTGGACGACTACCTGCGGATCCTGCACGAGTGGACGGAGCGCATCCAGAGCAGCCCCGCCGCCATCGAGCGCAGCGTCTACGAGATCATCGGCAAGGAGTACCGCAGCAGCCGGGTCGAGCGGATCGAGCTTCGCTTCAACCCGATGAAGCGCAACGAGGGCGGTGCCCGCGACCTGGACCACATCATCCACGCCGCGATCCGCGGGATGGACCGCGCCTGCCTGGAGTACGGCGTGCAGGCGGGCCTGCTGTTCTGCCTGGCCCGGGAGTTCGACGCCGAGCTCAACGAGATCCTGGTCGACAAGGCGATCATGTACCAGCCGCGCGGCGTGGTCGGCATCGACCTGGCGGGGACCGAGCGCAACCCGATGGAGCTGACCGAGAGCGTGGGTCGCTACGCCCGCCTGTTCGCGCGGGCGCGGGACGCGGGCCTGGGCACCACGGTGCACACCGGCGAGACGGTGGCGACCTCGGGCGAGGGGGTGATCGCGGTGCTCGACCAGCTCAAGCCGGACCGCATCGGCCACGGCATCCGCGCGGCCTACAACGACGAGGCGCTGGCGCGGCTGGTCGACACGGGCACGGTGCTGGAGATCTGCCCGACCAGCAACCTGCACACCCGCGCGGTGCGCCACCTCGAGGAGTTCCGCTACATCCTGGGGGCCTTCGTGGACCGCGGCGTGCGCTTCACCGTCAACACCGACGGCACCTACCTGTGCTCGACCAGCCTGCAGCGGGAGTACAACCTGCTGCGCGACGCGGAGATCCTGTCGGGCGAGGAGCTGGAGCGCGCGCGGGTGCTGGCCTTCGAGGCCAGCTTCCTGGCGCGCTGAGCGCGGGGCTCACAGCCGGTCCAGCGCCCAGGTGGCCGCCTCGGCGACCACGGGGTCGGCGTGGCGGCGGGCCTGCTCCAGCACGGGCAGCGCGGCCCGGTCGCCCAGGTTGCCCAGCACGATGGCGGCGTTGCGCTTGAGCCCGACGGCGCCCGGCCGCCGCAGCGGCGAGCCCTCCAGGGCCTGCTCCAGCGCGGCGTCGGGGGTGCCGAGCACCCAGGCCAGGTCCAGCCAGGCCATGCCCGGGCGAGGGGCCAGGTCGACCTCGGGCGAGGGCGGCGGCGCGTGGTTGTGCGGGCAGACCTCCTGGCACAGGTCGCAGCCGAAGACCCAGCGGCCCAGGCCGGGGCGCAGCGGGAGGGGGATGGGGCCCTGGTGCTCGATGGTCAGGTAGGAGATGCAGCGGCGGGCGTCGAGCTGGTGGGGGCCCAGGAAGGCGTCGGTCGGGCAGGCGTCCAGGCAGCGCCGGCAGCTCCCGCAGTGCCGCTCGGCGCCGGCGCGCGGCAGGTCGGGCGGCAGCGCCACGTCGACCAGCACCACCGCCAGGAACAGGAAGCTGCCCTCGCCGGGGACGATCAGGCAGCAGTTGCGCCCGACGAAGCCGAGCCCGGCGCGCTCGGCCCAGGCCCGCTCGATCAGGGGGCGGCTGTCGACCCCCCAGTACAGCCCCAGGTCGGGCAGCTCCTGGCGCAGCCGGGCCGCCAGGCGGCGCAGGCGCTTGCCCACCAGGTTGTGGTAGTCGCGACCCCAGGCGTAGCGGGCGACCATCCCGGTCAGGCCGCCGGGGTCGGGCGGGCGGGGCCAGGCGTGGTCCACGCCCAGCACCACGGCGGAGCGCGCCGAGGGCAGCAGCGCGGTCGGGTTCGCCCGGGGGCCGCGCCCCCGCACCATCCAGCCCATCGTCCCGTGGCGCCCCTGGGCCAGGAAGGCGTCGTAGCGGTCGATGCCGGGCGCGTCTGCGACAGGGGTGATCCGCAGCCGGGTGAAGCCCAGCGAGGTGGCTGCCGACCGGATTCGCGCTGCGACATCTGGGGGGTGCAGGGCTCACTCCGAAGGGGGACCTGGATAGGGGGTCGGCCTTCCCCTCCGCTATCCGCCAGGAGACACCATGAGCGATGAGAAGGTCGAGAACGTCGTCATCTTCGGCTCGGGCCCCGCTGGGCTGACCGCCGCCCTCTACGCCGCGCGCGCCAACCTCGAGCCCCTGGTCTACGAGGGCATCGAGCCGGGTGGCCAGCTCATGACGACCACCGACGTCGAGAACTTCCCGGGCCACGAAGACGGCATCATGGGCCCGGAGCTGATGGAGGTGATGAAGAAGCAGGTCGCCCGCTTCGGCACCCGCTTCGAGCTCGACGAGTGCACGGGCGTGGACTTCTCGTCCTGGCCCTACCGCTACACCACCTCGCAGGGCGGCGGCCTGGCGAAGACCATCATCATCGCGACCGGTGCCAGCGCGAAGTACCTGGGCCTGAAGAACGAGCTGCGCCTGCGCGGCCACGGCGTGTCGGCCTGCGCGACCTGCGACGGCTTCTTCTTCCGGGGGCAGGAGATCGCGGTGGTGGGCGGCGGCGACTCGGCGGCCGAAGAGGCGGGCTTCCTGACCCGCTTCGCCACCCGGGTCCACCTGCTGGTGCGACGCGACAAGCTGCGCGCGAGCAAGATCATGCAGGACCGGGTGCTGGCCAACGAGAAGATCACGGTGCACTGGAACTCGACGGTGACCGACGTGCTGGGCAAGGACCAGGTCGAGGGCATCCGGGTCAAGGACCTGGTGAGCGGCCAGGAGCAGGACTGGACCCACATCCGTGGCCTGTTCCTGGCGATCGGCCACCAGCCGAACAGCAAGGCCTTCGTGGCGGGCCTGGACCACGACGAGACCGGCTACCTGCTCACCGCCCCGGACTCGACCCGGACCAACGTGCCGGGCGTGTTCGCCTGCGGCGACGTGCGGGACAAGGTCTACCGCCAGGCCATCACGGCGGCCGGCTCGGGCTGCATGGCGGCGCTGGAGGCCGAGCGCTGGCTCGAGGCCCAGGGCGGGCACTGAGCGCTCCGCCGCGCTTCAGTCGGTCCCGCTGTCCAGCACGCGCCGGATCCGGGTCAGCTTGAAGACCCGGGGCTCGTCCCGCAGGTGGCACATCGCCTCGACATAGGGCGGGCGGATGCCGGTGATGGTGATCTCCCGCCGGGTCGACAGCGCCCCGCCCGCGCCGCTGGTGTAGTCGATCACGACCCGACGGCCGCTCTGCCAGGCCGCGCGCAGGGCGTGGGCGATCGCCTTCCGGCCCGCGCCGCCGCGGGCGAGCGACTCGGTCAGCG
Organism: Myxococcota bacterium; assembly: GCA_023150805.1. Lineage (GTDB taxonomy): Bacteria > Myxococcota_A > UBA796 > UBA796 > UBA2385 > UBA2385. Next base: position 36,843 of record JAKLKF010000009.1, read on the forward strand.
CCAGCACCTCGCCGACCGTCGGGGGGCCCTCGGGCTGGAGCGCGGCCAGCATCGCCCGGTACACGCCGAGCGTCGCGCGCGCGTCCGGCAGGGCGCGGTGGGGCTGGGTGTGCACGACCCCCATGCGCTCCGCCAGGGCCGGCAGGCTGCAGTGGATCAGGCCGAAGACGGTGCGGGCCAGCTCCAGCGTGTCGATGACCACGGCGGGAGCCGGCGGCGTCAGCCCCGCCCGGCGGCACTCTGCCGCCAGCAGGGCCAGGTCGCTGGGGGCGTTGTGGGCCACCAGGACCGCGCCGTCGACCAGGTGCGCGACCTGGCGCCAGGCGTGGGCGAAGCCGGGTTGGCCGGCCACCATCCCGTCGTCGATGTGGTGGATGGCGCGGCCCTCGGCCGGGATGGGCTGCCCCGGGTCGACCAGGGCGCAGAAGGTCCGCTCCTGGTCGCCGTCCACCCGGATCACCGCGAGCTCGATGACGCGCGCCTCCGCCTCGGAGGACAGGCTGGTCGCCTCGAGATCGATGACCACGGTCGGCGCGAGGTCGGCGGAGAGCCTGCTCGGCGTCGGCATCCAGGCTCAGTCCGCGGGCGCCGACAGCCAGGCGGCCATGCCCGGCGCATCGAAGCCGTCGCCGTCCCGATCGACCCAGATCGGGTTGGTCAGGGCGTAGGGATGCAGCGGATAGGCCCGCGGGATGGGCCAGGCCGGCTCGAGCAGGCTGTCGATGCCGGGCACCCCGGAGAGGGCGTCGATCACGACGTCCTGGAGCTGGACGGGGGGGATGTCCACGGGGGTGAACACCGGCGAGAGGTCGCCGCTGCCCATCGCGATGACCACGTACCAGGCGTCCTGGTCGGGCGACACGACGAGCTGCTCCGACAGGTTGAGGGTGTCGGGGTTGGGGACCGGCACCTCGTACTCGGCGATGAGGGCGCCGTTCTCGTAGACCTCGACCCGCTCGACGTCGAACCACGAGGGGCTCTGCACCTCGATGGACAGGGTCACCGGCTCGGAGGAGACGACCGTGCTGCCCGGGCCCTGGTCGGGCTGGTCGGCGGAGAAGCGGACGAAGGGGCCGTAGCTGGCGACCACCCGCCCCTCGCGCACCGCGCGGGCGAGGTCCTCGACCTGGAGGAAGGCCGGGTCGTCGACGTCGGAGACCACGTAGTTGCGCGGGCAGCCGGACTCGACGCTGGTCTTGCCGTGGGTGTCGGAGTTGCCCAGCGCCGTGTAGCGGAAGCCCAGGTTGAGCAGGTTGAACCAGTCGTCGACCGTGCCCTCGTGGCCACCGCCGCCCAGGGTGTAGGTCCCGTCGAAGAGCGCCTGCTGCTCCTCCATCGTGCGCTCGATCATGTCGTAGGCGCTGACGCTGTCGGGGTCCTTGCCGTAGGCGACCAGCTCGGGCGTGGTCGGCGTGCGGATCAGCTCCAGGCGCTTGGCGTTGAGGATCTCCAGCGCGTCGAAGTCGGTCGTGAAGGTGTCCGCCGAGATGAGCGGGTTGGTCAGGGCGACGGCGATGCTGGGCTCGACCAGGGGCTCGTCTCCGTCGGCCTCGTAGTGGTTCAGGCCGAACTGGTCGAAGTAGCCCAGGATGCCGTCGCGGGGGTGGCCGACGAAGACCACGGGCTCGTCCTCGGCCTTGGGGTCGCCCAGCAGGCGGATGCCCTCGACGATCTCCTCGGGCTCGAGGTCGGTCCAGTCCATCGCGCCGCCGTTGTCGGCCAGGTAGTCGTGCAGCAGCGGGAAGCCCAGGAAGTGGCCGATCTCGATGGTCGTGACCTCGAGTCCGGGGGCGGAGGAGACGAACTCCTCCAGGCCCAGGTCCTCGATGACCGGGCGGTAGTCGGTGATGGCGTCGTGGTCGGTGCTGGTGAAGAACTCCACGCCCTCGGCGGCCATGGTGGCGACGCGGCCGGGCAGGCTGACGCCGGAGTCGAAGGAGGCCTCGGCGTGCACGTGGAAGTCGGCGGCGACGTAGCCGGTGCTGTCGACCGAGCGGATGACGGTCAGGTCGAGGTCGTGGTGGGTGTCGGCGCCGACCGTGAAGGGGGCCGACAGGTCGAGCTCGTACTCGACCCCCCGCGAGGCGATGGCCTGGTAGTCGCCCGGCGGCAGGGTGACGTGCCCCTGGCCGTGGGGGGCGAAGTAGACGGCCGCGGGGCGGCCGCCGATGTACTCGTCGCCGAGCGACGGCTGGCGCACGTCCTGCCCGTCGGTCCGGACGAAGGTGACCTTGGCGGGGACGACGAGGCCCTCGCCGTCGCGGATGGTGAAGTCGACGCTGCCGGGCTGGGGGCTCTCCAGGACCAGGTCGACCTGGCCGCCCTCCTGCACCGTCACGGGCACGCGGGCGCCCAGCGGCCGCCCCTCGCCGTGGACCTGCAGCTCCCAGTCCCCGGCGGGCAGGCTGCCGCCGAAGGAGCCGTCGGGCACGGGGTCGTCGCCGACGTCGGTGGCCCACTGCGACCAGGGCAGCGCGGCGCCGGGACGGAAGGCGAAGACGCTGACGTCGGAGAGGCTGACGCCGGTGCTGGCCTCGACCACGAAGCCGGCCACCTGGCCGACGGCGTCGCCCCGCGCCTCGAGCAGGTGGTCGACCACGCTGCCGACGTCGCCTTCGCCGATGGTGAACCAGCGGTCGTAGCGGTACTGCGTGCCGTCGGGGAAGCGGCCGGAGACCTTGGGGTCGCCGGCGACGCCCGCGCCGACCGCGATGGTCTGGCTGCTGGTGAACATGGGCACGAACAGCCGCCCCTGGACCGGCATCAGGCCGTAGGAGACGCCCTCGGCCGTGCCCGCCACGAAGTCGGTGGGGATCGGGTCCTGGAAGGTGTTGGCGCCGGCGGCCGAGAGCTCGTGGACGTAGCCCTCCTCGTCGAAGCCGATGTCGGCGGCGAAGACGTCGACGCTGCCGCCCTGCAGGTAGAAGTCGCCGAAGGCCAGGCCGGTCTCCATGGCGTACTCGATGATGGGCAGCGCGTCCTGGCTGCCGGGCGCGGCCGGGATGTCCTCGCCCAGCGTGCCCTCGCAACCGCCCTCGGTGGCGCCCACGGTGGCCACGGTGCGCATCAGCACGGCGGGGCTGCCGGCCTCCAGGATGTAGTCGGTGCGCATGCGGAAGTCGGGCGCGCCGACCAGGGGCCACAGGCCGCCGAGCAGGGTCAGGAAGGGGTCGTAGGGGCCCTCGACGCACACGATGGCGGGGCCGCCGTCGCTGCCGTCGGAGACGATGGCGACGGTGCCTTCTTCGTCGTGCACGCGGCCGACGTTCATGTTGACCGTGCTGAAGACCTCGGCCAGGCGGTCGTTGCCGTGGCCGTGCTGGTAGCGCACGTCGTCGCGCTGGAGGTCGGCGTCGACCAGGCTGCCGCCGCTGGTGTGGGGGCCGAAGCTGACCCGCGGACCCAGGATCGCCAGGCGGATCCGGTCGTTCTCCAGGATGATGTCGCCGCCGCGGGCCAGGGCCTTGGGGCCGCCGATGGTCTCGGAGAGGTCGGCGGCCGTGTAGGCGCGGGTGAAGGGCGCGTCCTGGCCGCAGCCAGCCAGGGACAGCGGCAGGAGCAGGGAGAGCAGCGGGGCAGAGGGGAGGGGGCGCATCGCGGGCTATAGTAGCGCCGCCGCGCGCCCCGTGCATCGCGAGGACGTCGATGATCACTGCCTTCCTGCTGCCTGCCCTCCTGCTGACCACCGGTGCGGAGGCGTCCGATGCGCCCGCGGCCGGCGCCGAGCCGGAGCGCTCCTCGCCGGTGCCTGCGCCGAAGCCGATCGCGCTCGTGCAGGCCTGGGTCACCGCCTATGACATGGACGAGGAGCCCCAGGCCGACCCGGCCAGCTACGGCGACCCCGAGGACGACCCGGGGCTGAAGCTCCGCCGCGCGCGGCTGGGGCTGGCCGGCGAGTCCGACGTCCTGATGTACGAGGTGACCGTCGGGGTCGCCCCGGCCTTCGACGCGCTGTCGGACGAGGACGACGGCGTCGAGCTGGTCGACGCCTACGTGGGCTGGGCGCCGGTCGAGGACCTGTGGTTGGTGGCGGGCCAGGCCAAGCCGCCGATCTCGCGCGAGCAGCTCATGAGCAGCGCCGAGCTGGCCCTGGCCGAGCGCAGCGTGTCCAGCGAGTGGCTGGTGCCCGGCCGCGACGCCGGCCTGACCGTGGACTGGCGCACGCGGGGCGACGCGCGGGTGCGGGTCCGGGGCGGCGCCTTCAACGGCAACGGCTCGATCTTCGGCGACGACAACGGCGGCAAGCTGCTCGCCGCGCGGGCGGAGTTCGCCTACGGGCCCGCCCGCACCTACCAGACCTGGGGCGGCGAGAAGGGCTTCACCTTCGGCGTGGCGGCCGACGCCTACCACGACACCGACATCTCGACGCAGACGCTCTCGGCGGGCGGCGACCTGATGCTGCGCGTGGCGGGCTTCCACCTGATGGCCGAGGGTCGCTTCGCGAAGCTCTCCCCCCGCAACTCCGACATCGACCAGCCCGGGGTCTTCGGCGACGTGACCCGCTGGGGCGGCCTGGCCCAGGTCGGCTACGGCATCGGCCCGGTCGAGCCCGCGGTGCGCTTCTCGCTGTTCGACGACGACACCAGCGCCGACGACAACGGCGACGTCGCCGAGCTGACCGCGGGGGTCACGGGGCACATGCGCAAGGACCACGTGCGCGTCGGCGGCGGCTACGTCCTGCGGCTGGAGCAGGGCGGCGCTACGCTGCAGAACGACACGGTCCGCCTGTGGGCCTCGCTGCGCTACTGACCACCCGGAGCCCGCGGTCCATGGGCCCCATCCCCGGCCTGCCCGGCGCCAGCCAACCGAGCTTCCGCACCGGTCGCCGTGGCTGGGTGGGGCTGGACCAGGTGGTGCACGAGGTGGTCGCCTGGCTGGCCGCCGACGGCGTCGAGCTGTCGCCCTACGTGGTGAAGGTGGCCATCCAGGTCACCCGCCGGCGCCTCGACGGGGCGTCGGAGCTGGCCGGGGCAGAGCTGTTCGCGGTGGTCCAGGTGGACCTGCGCTCCGCCCGGGTGGTGCTGCCCCTGGACCGGGTCGAGCAGGTGGTCCGCGCCTGGGCCAGCGTCGTGGCGCTGCTCGACATCCGGGACACCCGCGAGCTGGCGCCCTGATCGGGACCCCAGACGCGACGACCCCGGCCGCGCGGGGCGACCGGGGTCGTGCTGAGGAGCAGGGTGCGGGTCGTTCAGCGCCAGTGCCCGGCGATCCAGATCCGCTTGCCGGCGCGCAGCTCCCAGCGGCCGGGCACCCACAGCGAGCGCCCCGGGGGCACCACCTTGAAGTGGCCGTCGATCCAGACGTCCCGACCGGCGCGGACCTCCCAGTGGCCGGGCACCCACACCCGCGCGGGGGGGGCCTTGGCGGGCACGCCGACGTGGATGACGACGCGGGGGGCAGCCTCGGCCTCGGGGGCCTGGAAGGTGGCGAAGGCGAGCGCGAGGGCGGGGACGATCAGGCGGAGGGCCTTGGACATGGTGGTCTCCTGTGCGCGAAGGGCCCACGGGGGGGCGCTGGGCTGGGGAGCGGGTCGGGGCGGGCTCGCCGGTCCGTCGCTCGCCCATCCGACGCCATCGCCGGCCAGCCATTCGAGGTTTTTTTCAGGGGCCGCGGATAGGCCCCCGCCACCCCCCGTCCGAGGCCGTCCCGCCGATGCTCTCCACCCTGCTCGCCGCCATGATCGCCCTGACCCTCTCGCCGGCCTGGGGGCAGGAGGACCTGCGGCGTGGCCCCGACGCCTCGCCGGCCTGGGAGGCGACGCTCGACCGGGTGGTGCCGGCGGTGGTGTCCATCAAGGTCAACGCCACCCGCGCCTTCGACACCGAGAGCGCAGGCAGCAGCGTGGCCACCGGCTTCGTGATCGACGCGGAGCGTGGGCTCATCCTGACGAACCGGCACGTCGTGCAGCCCGGCCCGGTCGTGGCGCGCGCCATCTTCCAGAACCACGAGGAGGTCGAGCTGCAGCCGCTGTACCGCGACCCGGTGCACGACTTCGGGATCTTCCGCTTCGACCCGGCCCAGGTGCGGTTCATGGAGGTGCAGGCCCTGCGCCTGGCACCGGAGAAGGCGCGCGTCGGCGCCGAGATCCGGGTGGTCGGCAACGACGCGGGCGAGAAGATCAGCATCCTGGCCGGGACGCTGGCCCGGCTGGACCGCGACGCGCCGGACTACGGCCGCTTCCGCTTCAACGACTTCAACACCTTCTACTACCAGGCCGCCAGCGGCACGTCGGGCGGATCCTCGGGCTCGCCGGTCATCGACCGCGACGGGCACGTGATCGCGCTGAACGCCGGCTCCCGCCGCGCCGCCGCCAGCAGCTACTTCCTGCCGCTGGACCGCGTGGTCCGGGCCGTGCGCCTGCTGCAGGCGGGGCAGCCGGTGCCCCGCGGCACCTGGCAGGTCACGCTCCTGCACAAGCCCTACGACGAGCTGCGGCGGCTGGGCCTGTCCAGCGAGACCGAGGCGCGCCTGCGCCGGGCGCAGCCCAAGGGCACGGGGATGCTGGTGGTGGAGGGCGTGGTGCCGGGCGGGCCGGCCCAGGAGCGGCTCGAGCTCGGAGACGTCCTGCTGGAGGTGGAGGGCGAGCTGATCACCGGCTTCGCCCAGCTCGAGGGCATCCTGGACGAGCGGGTCGAGGCGGAGCTGGCGGTCCGGGTCGAGCGCGGCGGGCAGCCGGTGGACCTGGCGCTGACCGTCCAGGACCTGCACGAGATCACGCCATCCTCCTACCTGGAGGTCGGCGACGCGGTGCTCAACGAGCTGTCCTACCAGCAGGCGCGCCACGCCCTGGTGCCGGTGGGCGGCGCCTACGTCGCGGCCAGCGGCTACATGCTCGGCGCCGCGGGCATCGGCGCCCGCGCGGTCCTGACGGCCATCGGCGACCAGGCGGTCTACTCCCTGGACGACGCGCAGGCGGCCTTCGCGGGGTTGGCCGACGGGGACACCGTGCCGGTGCGCTGGTTCACCCTCGACGACCCGTGGACCACGCGGGTGGGCGTGGTGACCATGGATCGGCGCTGGTTCTCGATGACCCGCTGCACCTGGGACGTCGCCTCGGGCGGTTGGCCCTGTGCCGAGGCCGCGCCGCCGCCGCCGAGCGCGCCCTGGCCGGTGGCCTCGACGACCTTCCCGCGAGAGGAGAGCCGCCTGGAGAACCGGCTGGGGCCCAGCCTGGTCCAGGTCGGCTTCGACGTGCCCTACCGGGTGGAGGGGGTGTACGGCAGCAACTTCGTGGGGACCGGGGTCATCCTGGACACCGAGCGGGGGCTGGTCGCCGTCGACCGGGACACCGTGCCGATCGCGCTGGGCGACGTACGCCTGGTCTTCGCCGGGTCCATCGAGCTGCCCGGCGAGGTCGTGCACCTGCACCCGCTGCACAACGTCGCCATCATCCGCTACGACCCGCGGCTGCTGGGCGACACGCCGGCGCGGGCCGCCCGCCTGCGCACCACGCCGCTGGCGCCGGGCGACCGCACCTGGCACGTGGGCCTGGACCGGCGCAACCGCGTCGTCAGCCGCAAGACGCGCGTGCAGCGGGTCGACCCGCTGGTCGTGCCCATGCCCAACCCCCCCTTCTTCCGCGACCAGAACGTGGAGGTGGTCGACGTCCGCGAGGCGGCCCCCTCCTCCGGCGGCGTGCTGGCCGACCGGCGCGGCCGCGTGCAGGCGCTCTGGGCGAGCTTCGTCGACCTCAGCGGCGAGCAGCCCGAGGCCTGGTTCCGGGGCCTCCCGGCGGGCGTCGTGGCGGCGGTGCTCGATCCCCTCCGCCAGGATCGGGTGCCGGTGCACCGGGCGCTGGGGGTCGACCTGGCCGAGATCGGGCTGGTCGACGCGCGCAACCGCGGCCTGGGAGAGGATGCGGCGCGGCTGTTGGAGGAGGCCGGCGGCGCCAACCGCCGGGCCCTGGTCGTGACCCGCGTCTGGGCCGACGCGCCCGCTCGCACCGTGCTGCGCGAGGGCGACCTGCTGGTCCGGGTCGAGGGCGCTCCCGCCGTCGGCCTGCGCGCCATCGACCAGGCCGCGCGCGCCGAGCAGGTCACCTTGCAGGTGGTGCGGGACGGCCAGGAGCTGACCCTGGTCGTGCCCACGGTCGCGCGCGACGGCGGCGGGATCACCCGGGTCGTGTCCTGGGCGGGCACCCTGCTGCACCCGGTCCACGACGCGGTACCCACCCAGCGGGGCCTCTCGCGCCAGGGGGTCTACGTCGCCTGGTACTGGTACGGATCGCCGGCCGCCCAGTACGATCTGCGGGCCACGCGCCGGATCCTCGAGGTGAACGATCAGCCGACGCCGGACCTGGACAGCTTCCTGGCCGCGGTCCAGGCCGTGCCTGACGGCGGCGCGGTCCGGCTGAAGACCGAGGACCTGGACGGGCGGGTGGAGGTCAAGACCCTGGTGGTCGACCTGACCTGGTGGCCGACCTGGGAGCTGGTGCGGACCGACGCCGGCTGGCAGCGCCGGGCGCTCCCGGCGGGCTGAGGTCGACCTACAGGCGGGACAGGGCCGGCCACCGGGCGCAGGCCCGCTGCCACCACTCGTGCGCCACCTCGGGGTGCAGCAGCACCGGGTAGGCGGTCAGCGCGACGAAGCTGAACGGTCCCACGTTCATCAGGGCCCAGATCCCCAGGTGCATCGCCACCCCGGCGAGCAGCCACCACGGGTTCAGCCGACGCAGCAGGACCGCCACCGGGAAGAGCAGCTCGAAGGCGACGGTGAACCACTGCATCGGCAGGTAGAGCCAGCGCTGCCCGCTGACCCACGCCCCCATGGCGCTGCCGCCGAACCAGCGGTCGACCAGGTGGAAGGCCAGCACGTCGCCCGTCCACCACACGCCGTCCTCCAGGGCCTTCAGCCCGCCGGTGCTCCCGTAGAGCGCGGCGTAGAAGACCAGCAGGAACCACCGGCCATAGGGGCTGCGCCACTTGCGGGTCAGCCCCCGCTCGCCGATCGGGCCCAGCAGCAGCCCGAGCCCGATCCAGGTGATCACGCGATCGTAGGCCTTGATGTTGAAGGCCTCCGCGGCGATGAGCAGCCAGGAGGCGCAGAGCCACAGGATCAGGCCCGGTCGGGCCAGGCGGCCTCCCACGAGGAGCAGGCCGGCACCGACGACAGCCGCCGCCCACAAGCCGTAGGCCGTGGCCGGCGAGAACACCACGTGGTCGGCGAGCTGGAAGGGCGGGCGGCTGAACACCATGTCCGTCGAGGCGTAGGCGTCCTCGATGAAGGGCAGGCGCAGGAGGTGGGCAAACACGCAGCCCAGGGCGTACAGGACCCGGGCGAGCGCCCAGGGGCCGGCCCACTGCGGTGCGTACAGTCGCGCCAGCCGACCGGAGGTGGGAACCGGTGTCACAGCCGTCGCCCGGTCGGCAGCGGCTGGTGGTCGTCACAGTCCCAGCGCAGGAGCAGGGTGCGCTCGGCCTCTCGCGCCGGCTGCTCCACCTGGCCGAGCGTCTTGGGCCACTCCACCTTCCACAGCTCCACGCCGTCGGGTCGCGGCCGGGACCGTCGACACACCGCCTGGGCCAGGGTGTTGCGGTTCTTCGCCTCGCGCCAGAAGGGCTTGCGCACGTAGCGTGGCCCGCTCTCCCACCGGGCCGGGAAGAGGGCGTGCAGGTCCACCTCCTGCCAGGCGCCGTCGCGGCGCACGCGGGCCGCGAGGTCCAGGTGGCGGCGGTCCCGCTCCGTGAACATCTTCCAGGTCGCCGGCCACAGGCTGTAGGGGTGGTCCACCAACCACTGCGGCCAGTCCTCGACGGGGGCGAGGGCGTAGCGCATGGCCACGCCCTCGTAGACCGCCAGCAGACCCAGCAGCGCCAGGCCGGGCAGGCGCAGCCACGGAGGGGTGGTCCGCTGGTCGGGCCCCTGGGCCTGCGCCTGCTGCATCCGCTACTCGAAGGCGGGGATGCCCGTGATCCACCGCCCCAGGATGAGGTTGTGGATGTCGTGGGTGCCCTCGTAGGTGTAGACGCTCTCCAGGTTCGCGGCGTGGCGCATCACCGGGTACTCGTCCAGCACGCCGTTGGCGCCGTGGATGTCGCGGGCAGCGCGCGCGATCTGCAGGGCGATGTCGACGTTGTTCATCTTGGCCAGGCTGATCTGCTCGGGGATGACGGTGCCGTTGTCCTTCATCCGGCCGACGTGCAGGGCGAGGAGCTGCCCCTTGGTGATCTCGCGCAGCATCCAGGCGAGCTTGTTCTGCACGAGCTGGAAGCTGGCGATGGGCTTGCCGAACTGGATGCGGGACAGCGAGTACTGCCGCGCCGAGTCGAAGCAGGCCATGGCCGCGCCCAGGGCGCCCCAGGCGATGCCGTAGCGGGCGTTGTTCAGGCAGCCGAAGGGGCCGCCCAGGCCACGCACGTTGGGCAGCAGGCGGTCCTTGGGGATCCGCACGTCCTGCAGCACCAGCTCGGAGGTGACGCTGGCCTTCAGGCTGTGCTTGCCGTGCATCTCGGGGGCGCTGAAGCCCTTGTCGTCCTTCTCGACGACGAAGCCGCGGATGACGCCCTCGGCCAGGGTGCCGCCGGGCGGCACCAGCTTGGCCCAGACGATCGCCAGGTCGGCGATGGTGCCGTTGGTGATCCACATCTTGGCGCCGTTGAGGACGTAGCTGTCCCCGTCCTCCACCGCCTTGGTGATCATGCCGCCGGGGTTGCTGCCGAAGTCGGGCTCGGTCAGGCCGAAGCAGCCGATCAGCTCGCCCTTGGCCATCTTGGGCAGGTACTTCTGCTTCTGCTCCTCGCTGCCGTACTTCCAGATCGGGAACATGCACAGCGAGCCCTGGACCGAGACGAAGCTGCGCAGGCCGCTGTCCCCGCGCTCCATCTCCTGGCAGGCCAGCCCGTAGGCGACGTTGCTCATGCCGGCGCAGCCGTAGCCCTCGAGGTTCATGCCCAGCAGGCCCATCTCGCCGATCTGCGGCACCAGGTGGCGCGGGAAGGTGCCCTTGCGACAGTGCTCCTCGATGACGGGGATGACGTTGTCGTCGACCCAGCCGCGCACGAGGTCGCGGACCATGCGCTCCTCGTCGCTGAGGTGCGCGTCCACGTTGTAGAAGTCGAGTCCTTCGAACGCCATGGCAGCCTCGATCAGGCCCCGCGGGGCCGTGGGGGGGAAGGGCTCGGGGTAGCCCAACCGAGGGCTTGGGGCAATCGCGCCCCTCGCTGGACACGGGGTGTTCACGCCCGCGCCGTGGCGCCGCGGTCGCCCCGCCGGATTAGGACGGACGGCCTCTTCCCCCCCCGCAGGCCACCGCGCCGGAGGTTCCCCATGTCCGTCCTCGCCAAGCTCCAGGAGATCCGCGACCACAGCGGGCCACGCCGCACCCGGGGCGTGCCGGACGACGCCCTGTCCGCCTTCGCTGCGACCGATCCCAGCCTGGTCCAGGCCGTCGATCACGCCCTGGCGCTGCACCGCCAGCACCGACAGGACCACCCGGCCCTGGTGGCGATGGCCGAGGCGGAGCTGGTCGTGCACGTCCAGGGCGGCCTGGTCAACTTCTACAAGCCCGAGACGGTCAACCCCTACGTCGCCCTGGCGGCAAAGGGCCCCTGGATCGTCACGACCCACGGCGCGGTGGTCCACGACAACGGCGGCTACGGCATGCTCGGCCAGGGCCACAACCCCGACGCGGTGATGGAGGCCCTCTCCCGTCCCCAGGTGATGGCCAACGTGATGACCCCCAGCCTGAGCCACCTGGCCTTCGACCAGAAGATGCGGCGGGAGCTGGGCCACACGCGCGCCGAGGGCTGCCCCTTCGCGCGCTTCATCTGCCTGAACTCGGGCAGCGAGTCGGTGACGGTCGCGCGCCGGCTGGCCGACGTCAACGCCCTGCGCATGGTCGGCCCCGGCGGCCGGCACCAGGGGCGGGTCGTCAAGGCCCTGGCCATCAAGGGCGGCTTCCACGGTCGCACCGACGGCCCGGCCCGCATCTCCGACTCCTGCCGGGACGCCTACGAGAAGCACCTCGCCAGCTTCCGGGACCACAGCGATCTCGTCGTCGTCGAGCAGAACGACGTGGCCGCGCTGGAGCAGGCCTTCGCCCAGGCCGAGGCCCGGGGCTGGTACTTCGACGCGGTCTACATGGAGCCCGTGCAGGGCGAGGGCGCCCCCGGGCGCGCCATCACCCGCGCCTTCTACGACCGCGCCGTCGAGCTGATCCGCGCCATGGGCGGCCTGGTCGTGGTCGACAGCATCCAGGCCGGCCTGCGCGCCCAGGGCGTGCTCTCGCTGGTCGACTACCCCGGCTTCCAGGACGCCGCGGTCCCCGACGTGGAGACCTGGTCGAAGGCGCTCAACGCCGGCCAGTACCCGCTCTCGGTGCTGGGCCTCTCGCAGCGCGCGGCCGACATCTACGTCAAGGGCGTCTACGGCAACACGATGACGACCAACCCGCGCGCGCTGGACGTGGCCTGCGCGGTGCTCGACAGCATCACGCCGGCCCTGCGGGAGAACATCCGGCGGCAGGGCCGGGCCTTCCTGGCCGGCCTGGAGGCGATGCAGGCCGAGTTCCCCGGCCTCATCCGCCTGGTGCAGGGCACGGGCCTGCTCTTCTGCGCCGAGCTCGACCCTGCGGTGCCGGTGGTGGCCTTCGACAGCCCCGAGGAGCGCTGCCGCCTGGCGGGCCTGGGCGTGGTGCACGGCGGGGTCAACGCGCTGCGCTTCACCCCGCACTTCGGCATCACGGACGCCGAGGTGACCCTGGTGCTGGACCTGCTGCGCGAGGTGCTGCAGGGGCTGTCGGCCCAGAAGGCCGCCTGACCGGGCTCAGTTGGCGTAGGACAAGGCGGCCAGGTCCCAGGCCATCTCGACGGGGGCCTGGTCGTCGGTGAGCACGCGGGCCTGCTCCCAGCCGGGGACCGGGCCCTTCACCTTGGCGCGGTAGCGGCCGCGGATCCGGTCGTAGGCGGTGGTCCGGAAGCCCTCCTCCAGCCGGTTCGCCGCCAGGTAGGGGTCGGTCGGCCGCTTCATCGCGAAGATGACGTCGTTGGACTGGGTCGCCTGGACCCACACCACCTCGTCGAAGACCTCGCGCATCGTCCGGTAGATCATCGCCGCCAGGCCGCGGGACACGCCGCGGATGCTGGCCACGTTCACGGCCAGCACGCCGCCGTCCTCCAGGTGGTCGTGCACCTGCTGGAAGAACTCGACGGTGACCAGGTGGAAGGGGATGTAGGGCTGCCGGTAGGCGTCCATCAGCACCACGTCGAAGCGCTTCTCGGTGCTCTGGATGTAGATCCGACCGTCCATCACCACCGGCTGGATGCGCGGGTCGTCGTTGTCCAGGAAGCGCTTGCCCACCTCGACCACCTCGCCGTCGATCTCCACGCCGACCACGCGCGCCTGGGGGAAGGCGTCGAGGAACTGCCGCGCGATGGTCCCACCGGCCAGGCCGACGATCAGCACGTCGGGGTCGGGGTGCACCTGCTCCATCCACAGCGGCGCGGTGGCCATGTAGGTCCACACGCCCCGGATCTCCCTGGTCGGATCCGGGCACTTCACCGAGTGCACCCCCACGCCCTCGTTCAGGTACAGGTGCCAGGCGTCGGGACAGTCTCCGTAGGGCTCCTGCACCACCTGGATGAAGTGGTAGACGCTCTCTCCCTCGTAGACGGTGCCCTCCATCGGGCGCACGCTCCCGGCGGGCAGCAACAGCAGGGCCAGGGCGGCGGCGCCCACCGCGGCGGCGCGACCGCGGGAGAACAGGCCCAGGCTGCTGACGACGAGCAGGGTGGCCCCGATCGCCAGGAAGGTGCGACGCACGCCGAGCAGGGGGACCAGGACCAGGGCGGGCAGGAAGGAGCCCAGGATGCTGCCGAAGGTCGAGAGCGCGTACAGGCGCCCGGCGGCCTTGCCGGCGTCCTCGATCCGGTAGACGGCGAGCCGCACCGCCCAGGGGCTGACGGTGCCCATCAAGGTCACGGGGATCGCCAGCAGCAGGATGGTGCCCAGCAGGCCGCCGACCAGGCTGGCCACCGCGACCGCCGGGTTGCTCAGCTCCTCGCCCTGGACCAGGGGCCGGAGGACCGCGCTGGCGCCCCGCAGGATGGGCTGGCTGACCAGCGGCAGGGCGAGCACGAAGCCGGCCGCGACCGCCGTGGTGGCGCTCAGCCGGCGCAGGGTCGGGTGCCGGTCACCCCACCGCCCCCCCAGCCAGTAGCCCAGGCTCAGGAAGGCCATCATCGACCCGATCAGCACCGTCGTGACGATGAGCGAGGTCCCGAAGTACGGCGCCAGCAGGCGCAGTCCGGTCATCTCGACCGCCATCACGGACATGCCGCTGGTGAAGACCAGGACGGGCAGGAGGGCGGAGGCGCGGGGGGCGTCGGACATCGGGGCTCCCGGGAGGACGGTCGCTCCTATCGGCCCCCGCGGACCGCGGCCCTCCGAAGCGACAGGTCGACCTCAGCGCGCGCCGAGCTGCTCGAGCGCCTCGCGGGCGGCGCGCCGGACCTCGACCGAGCTGTCGCGCACGCGGGCCTCGAGGTGGGTGATCGCCTCCTTGGCGCGCAGGTCCTCCAGCGCGCGGCAGGCCTCGGCCCGCACGTCGGCGTCGGGGTCGGCGAGGGCCGCGATCACGGGCTCCACCGCCCGTCGGTCCCCGGTGAAGCCCAGGAGCTGCACGGCGTAGAAGCGCAGCAGCGGGTCCTTCCGGCTCTGCTGGTAGCACTCGACCAGGTCGGGGATCGCCTCGCCCCGGTCGAAGAGGATCGCGTCGAAGGCAGCGTCGGCGCGGGTGGGTTCCGGATCCTTCAGGGCGTTGAAGAGGTCCTTGTAGCGCGGGCGCATCGCGGTACCGCCGGGGCGAGCGTGGAGAGGGGGTGCCGACCCGGTGGGGGGAGGGGAGGGGTCGGGCGAGGGAGGTGGGGACGGCCCGCAGGAGATCAACGGCAGCGCAGCGGTGCGGAGGGCAGGTGCGGGGCAGCGCGGGAGAGCGGCAGGGAGAGCGTGCGGGCCCGTCGTCCGCGTGGGGCCTAAACAACCGCGGGGCGGCCGGCAACCGGCGCACGGTGACGAGGCTGGGGCGGCCGCCGCCCGGCGACACGTTAGGCAGGGCCGCCATGCTCCTCCTCGTCTCCAACGATGACGGCATCGATGCGCCCGGCATCGACGCCCTCGCCCGCGCCCTCTCCCCGCTGGGGCAGGTGCTCGTGGTCGCGCCCCACACCGAGCGGAGCGCCCAGAGCCATGCCCTGACGATGCACGAGCCCTTGCGCGTCACCGAGCGCGCGCCGGGCCGCTTCGCCTGCTCGGGGCAGCCCGCCGACTGCGTCTACCTGGGCGTGCATCACCTGTGCGCGCAGCGGCCGACCGCCGTGATCTCGGGGATCAACCGCGGCAGCAACCTGGGTGACGACGTGCACTACTCGGGCACCGTGGGCGCGGCCGAGGAGGCGGCGCTCATGGGCCTGCCCGCGCTGGCCGTCAGCCTGCACCCCGACCGGGAGCGCGCGCCCGACCACCACTGGGACACGGCCGCCGTCCTGGCGGTCCGGGTGCTGCGCGCGATGCTGGCCGACCCGCTGCCGCCGCGGGTCTTCCTGAACCTCAACGTGCCCGACCGCCCCCTGTCCGAGGTGCCCGGCGTGCGCCCGGCCTCCCTGGGGCGTCGCGAGTACAAGCCGCTGGTCGCCGAGAGCCGGGACCCGCGCGGCCGGGAGTACTACTGGGTCGGCGGCGCGCCCCTGGGCTTCGACGAGACCGAGGGGACCGACGGCTACTGGTTCGCGCGGGGCTGGGCGACGCTCACCCCCCTGCACCCGGATCACACGCACCGCGCCACCCTCGACCGACTGTCCCGCTGGGACGCGCTCAGCTCGGAGTCCGCTGGATGAACCCCTTCACCCTGCTGCGCCGGTCCTACGACTGGGTGTTGTCCTGGGCGGACAGCCGCTACGGCGCCGTGGCCCTCTTCCTGTTGGCCTTCGCCGAGTCCAGCTTCTTCCCCATCCCGCCGGACGTGCTGCTGATGGCGCTGGCGCTGGGTGCGCGCAAGAAGTCGCTGACCTTCGCGTTGATCTGCTCGATCGCCAGCGTGCTGGGCGGGCTGGCCGGCTACGCGATCGGGGCCTTCGCCTTCGACACCATCGGCAAGCCGATCATCGAGTTCTACGGGGCGGCCGACAAGTACGACTCGGTCGGCAAGCTCTACGAGGAGCACGGCTTCTGGATCGTCTTCCTCGCCGGCTTCACGCCCATCCCCTACAAGGTGATCACCATCGCCGGGGGTGTGTTCAAGATCTCGCTGCTGCCCTTCACCATTGCGTCGATCGTGGGCCGCTCGGCGCGCTTCTTCCTCGTCGCCGGGCTGATCTACGCCTTCGGCGAGCCGGTGAAGGCCTTCATCGACAAGTGGTTCAACCTCCTCACCGTGGTCTTCAGCGTGCTGCTCATCGGCGGCTTCGTCCTGTTGAAGGCCATGGCCCACTGACCCTCCACCGACCGCCCTCCGCCCTCCTCACGCCCCGGGAGCCGACGTGCACGACCTCGAGAGCCGCCTGAAGGCCACCATCCGCGACATCCCCGACTTCCCCAAGCCCGGCATCCTGTTCAAGGACATCACCCCGGTGCTGGCCGACCCCAAGCTGCTGCGGGCGACGATCGACTGGTTCGCGGAGCTGTACGCCGGCGAGAAGATCGACGTGGTGGTCGGCATGGAGTCCCGCGGCTTCCTGTTCGGCGCGCCGCTGGCCATGGAGCTGTCGGCGGCCTTCGCGCCCGCCCGCAAGCCCGGGAAGCTGCCCTACGACCGGGTCAGCGTGGAGTACACGCTGGAGTACGGCACCGCGACCCTGGAGCTGCACTCCGACGCGGTCAAGGCGGGCGACCGCGTGCTGATCGTCGACGACCTGCTGGCCACCGGCGGGACCGCCCGCGCGACCTGCGACCTGGTGGAGAAGCTGGGCGGCGAGGTCGTGGCCGCGTGCTTCGTGGTCGAGCTGGGCTTCCTGCCCGGTCGGCAGGCGCTCGGCGGCGTGCCGGTGCGGTCGATCCTGACCTACTGAGCCGGCGCGCCGGCCAGCCGCGCCAGGACCTGGTCCCAGGCGCAGCGCAGGCGCGTCGGGAGCTGCGCGGCGTCGCCGTCGTTGTCGAGCAGCACGACCGCGGGGCCGCCCTGGCACTCGGCCTCGCGCAGGCGGCGCGCCCGCTCTGCGGAGCTGAGCTGGGTGGCCAGCCACTGTTCGACCCGACCCGGTGGCCAGCCCTGCCGCGCCGCGAGGCGCGCGCGCTGCACCGCCGGGGAGACGGTCACCAGCAAGACGGCGTCATAGCGCCGGAAGCTTCCGGTCTCGACCATCAGGGCGGCCTCGACCACCGCCACCGGCGCCCCCTCGGCCGCGCAGGTGTCCAGCGCCCGCCCGATCTCCGCCGCGATCCGCGGGTGGGTGATCGCCTCCAGGCGCCGCCGGTCCTCGGCGTCCGCCACGACCCGGCGCCCCAGGGCCTCGCGATCCAGGCTGCCGTCCGCGGCGAGGACCTGTGGCCCGAAGGCCCGGACGATCTCGGCCAGGCCCGCGCTGCCGGGCGCGACCACCTCGCGGCTGACCCGGTCGGCGTCGATCACGGGCACCCCCTGGTCCCTAAGCAGCCCCGCGACCGTCGACTTGCCGCTGGCGATCCCACCGGTGAGCCCGACGGCCTTCACCCCTGCTCCGCCGCGAAGCCGCGCAGGGCCCGGATGGTGCGATCCAGGCGGCGGCGGGCGCGCGCCCGGGGTTCGGCCGCGACGGCGCGCTCCAGTGCCGGCAGCGCGGAGGTCGTCTCCAGCCACCGCAGGATGTCGGCGCAGGGCACGGTCAGCTCCGGGGCGACCAGCCCCTCGACGCAGCGCGGGGCCAGCCGCGCGTCCAGGTCCGCCAGGGTCATCCGCGCCTCGTCCCGGACCAGCTCGTCGCGCTGGCGCGTGGAGGAGCGCCGCACCTCGGAGCGGACCAGGACGCGCAGCGATCGAGCGGCCAGGCGGCGCTTCGCGCGGTCCCCGCTGTCCAGGTCGGCGAGGTGATCGTCCAGCCCCGGCGGCAGCGCGCCGGGCAGGTTGGCCCCGGTCGCGCCCGCGGGCGGGGCGAGCAGGGTGGCCAGCAGGGCCAACAGCGGTGTCATTCCTCCATCTTCTCGATGTAGCGGAAGATGGTGCGCGGGTCGACGCCCAGGTCCCGCGCGGTCTGCGCCTTGTTCCAGTTGTTGAGCTCCAGCGCCTCGCGGATGTAGCGCTTCTTGAACTCCTCGGTGGCCTGGTCCAGGTCCTCGATGTGGCGCTTCGTGGTCGCCTCGATGCCCAGGTCCTCGGCGTTGAGCAGGGCCCGGTCGGACATGATGACGGCTTTCTTGACCCGGTTCTCCATCTGTCGCACGTTGCCCGGCCAGTAGTAGTTCATCATGGCGCGCACCGCGTCGTTGGTGAAGCCGCGCGCCTTGCTGTCGTACTGGTCGGCATACTTCTGCAGGAAGTACCGGGCGAGCTGGTGCACGTCCTCCCCGCGCTCCCGCAGCGGAGGCAGGTGCACGGTCACCTCGTTGAGCCGGTAGAACAGGTCCTCGCGGAAGCGACCCTCGGCGATCTCCTTCTCCAGCTCCTTGTTGGTCGCCGAGACCACGCGGATGTCGACCGGCCGCGGTCGCAGGTCCCCCACCCGCTCGATGACCCGCTCCTGGAGCACCCGCAGCAGCTTGACCTGGAGGTTCATCGGCATCTCGCCGATCTCGTCGAGGAAGAGGGTGCCGCCGTTGGCCGCCTCGAACTTGCCGAGCTTGTCGGCGACCGCGCCGGTGAAGGAGCCCTTCTTGTGGCCGAAGAGTTCGCTCTCCAGGAGGTTCTCGGGGATCGCGCCGCAGTTGATGGAGACGAAGGGCTGGCTGGCCCGGTCGCTGGCCCGGTGCAGCTCGCGTGCGACCAGCTCCTTGCCGGTCCCGGTCTCCCCGGTGACCAGGACGGAGAGGTCGGTGGGGGCGACCTTCTGCACCATCTTGAACACGCGCTTCATCGGCGCGCTGGTGCCGACGATGTCCCCCTGCGACGAGCGGCGGAGCTGGGCGCGCAGGTTGCGGTTGGAGATCTTCAGCTCGTTGAGCAGCAGGGCGGCGTGGACGATCATGCTGGCCTGGGTGGCCCAGACCTGGAGCATGGAGAGGTCCTCCTGCGTGAACAGGCCGGTGATGGCGTCGTTGCCCAGGTACAGGACCCCCAGCAGGTCGTTGCGGTACATCAGCGGCACGCACATGACGCTGGACAGCTTGAGGTCCACCACGCTGCGGCTGCGCCCGAAGGTCCGGTCGCTCATCGCGTCGCTGACGATGATCGGCTGCCGGCTCTGTACGACCTGCTCGACGATGGTGTCGCTGACCCGGGACAGGTCGAGCGTCTCGTCCCCGACGTTGTGCGAGGCGGCGAGGTGGCGCTCGCCGTCCTGGAAGACGATGACGAAGCCCTTCTCGGCCCGCGTCAGGTCCACCACCGCCGAGAGCAGCTTGCGGAACAGGTTCTCGGGCGAGTGCTCCTTCATCAGCTCGGCGGAGAAGGCGACCAGGCGCTGGACGGCGTCCCCGGTCGCCGGTGGGCTGGCGGCGGGGGTGGCCGGGGGTTCCCCCTCGTGCAGCGTCAGCTCGAAGCGGCCCACGAGCAGGCGATCCCCCTCGTTGAGGTCGACCTGGCGGGCGAGCTTGCCGTTGACGTAGACCTCGTTCCCGCGGTCGACCACCGTCAGGCTGTGGCGGCTGCCCACCCGCAGCAGGTTGGCGTGCGTCGCCGCGACGGTCGGGTCTTCGAGCACCACGTCGTTGCCCGCCTTGCGGCCGATGGTGACCAGTGGCTTGCGCAGGGGGATGTCGGTCGTCACCTTGCGGACCGGGTCAAGGCAGCGCAGGTAGGCCATCGGCGGGGCTCCAGCAGCGTGCAGCCCCGATGGGGGCTGGCGCGGCGCAGTATAGCGTCCGCGCCTGGGCGCGGCCCCTCGGCGCCGGGGCGGCCTTCCTCGGCTCAGAACCGCGCGGCGACCGCCAGCCCGGGCCCCGGCGCCAGGCCGATGGTCGCCTGCCTCCGCGCCCTGCGTCCGGCGACGCTGGCGTCGAGCACCCCCAGGCCGTAGCTGGCGTAGCAGGTCGCGGTGGAGGCCCACTGGGCCGCCCGTCGCGCCTGCAGCGTGTCCAGGGACCACAGGCGCTGGCCGTCGTCGGTGAAGCCCGGCTCCCCCTCCGAGCCGTAGCGTCGGTCCACGGCGATCCAGAGGAACAGGCCGGCCGAGAGGCCGCAGCTCAGCCCCTGGCCGGTGGCCAGCAGGCCCGCGGCGACCGGGCGCCCCTGTCGCGCCTGGGAGATGCCCAGCGGCAGCCAGGGCGAGGTGCGCCGGGGGGCAGGCTCGACCAGCGCCGGCGGGGGCTGCGGGCGCCAGGAGCCGCTGGCCTTCACCAGCTCGAAGAAGGCGCAGATGTCGGGCGGGTGTCGGAAGGGGTCGAGGATCAGGTCGGGATGGTCCCGCAGCACCAGCTCCACCGCCTCGCGCGCGCCGGCCTCGTTGCCCTGGAACAGCAGGATCTCGGCCATGTAGAGGCGGGCATCCCGGACGATCTCCGGGTCGTGGGCCGCGTCCCGGATCAGGGCGGTCAGCAGGCTGAGCGCGAGGTCCTGTTGCCCCGCGTGGTAGCTGCGGATCGCGCCCTCCAGGCGAGCGGCCGGGTCCGCCGGCAGCGAGGGGGGCAGGGCATGGGAGCCCGCGGCGGGGGCCTGCGCGGTCGCAGGGTCCGGCGGCGGCCCCGGTTCGGGCTCCGCCGCGGCCGCCGCGCGCGCGAGCAGGCACAGCAACGCGGCGCATCCCAGGGGTCGGCGGAGGTCGGGGGCGAGGCCCATCGCCGGAGGGTAGCGGGACCGGTCTGCGAGGGCAACCGAGCCAGTCACCCCGCGCAGGTGTGTTCGCGGGCGCGGGAGGGGCATCGGCCGAGCCAAGGTGGACGGATGGACAGTTCGCGTTATGACGCGGGCGGCAGGGGTCACTGTCCGCAGACAGTGCGGGCAGCGGCCCCGACCGGCACCATCCCCGCACCGCCCCCGAACCTGCTGGAGAAGACCATGAAGAAGCTGGAAGATCGTCCCTGGTGGCCCGAGCTCGTCGAGCTGAAGGACGTCCTCTCCCTGCGCGAGCTGTCGACGCGCTTCGGCGCCGCGCCCGCCGCGATCAGCAACGCCCTCAAGCGCAGCGGCATGGACCGCAACGCGGCGCCCCCCGGCCCGCGCGCCAAGCGGGACCCCGACCTGCAGCGCGCCGCCGCCGAGGCCCTCGAGGCGGTCGAGACCGGCACCCGCAAGGGCGGAAAGACCAAGTCCTCCAAGCCGGCCCCCGCCGCGGCGGTCGAGGCTCCGGCCCCCAAGGCTGCCAAGGACAAGGGCGGCAAGGACAAGGGCGGCAAGGACAAGGCCAAGGCCGCCAAGGTCGAGGTCGTGGCGGCGCCCGCGCCCGCGCCCGTCGAGAAGGCCAAGCCCGCCAAGGCGGCGGCCAAGGTCGCCGAGGCCCCGGCCCCCAAGGCCAAGGCCGTGCCCGCGCCGGCCGAGCCGGCCGACGCGGGGGGCGGGTCGCGGATCACGCCCTACCTGCACCTGCTGGGCAAGGAGATCGACCGGAAGATCGCCGACATGGCCGGCGTCTCGGTCAGCGCGGTGACCAACTACCGCAAGCGCCACGGCATCCCCTCGGCGACGGGCAGCGGCCCCAAGCCGGTCAAGGCCGCCAAGGCCGCCAAGGCCGCCAAGGTCACCAAGGCCCCCGCGCCGGTGGTCGAGGTGCCGGTGGCGCCGGTCGTCGAGGCGCCCGCCCCGGTGGTCGAGACGCCCGCCCCGGTCGTGGAGACCGCCGCCCCGGTGCTCGCCGTCCCCGTCGCCGCCGCGACCGTGGGCTTCGGCTACCGGGTGACGATCGGCGGGGAGGGCTTCGTGGTCGTGGCCGCCGACATCGCCGAGGCCGCCCGCCGCGCGATGGAGTCCGGTCGGGGCCAGGTGACCGGCGTCGAGCTGCTGGGCACCGCCATCGGCGCCTGAGCCGCCGCTCCCGCTGTGCACGGCCCGCGTGGGTTCCCCCCCGCGCGGGCCGTGTCGCGTCCGGGCTCAGGGGAGCTGCGAGGGCTCGTCCTCGACCCGGAGCGCGAACGCGCCCTCGGCGTCGGACAGCGTGGTGGCGTACAGCCGTCCGTCCTCGTCGCGGACCTCGATCAGGGCGAAGGGGACGGGCTCGCCGGCAGAGAGCAGGGTGCCCGAGACCAGCGTCCCCGCCGCCAGCCGGAGCTCGGTGAGGGCGTCGGAGGGGTCGTAGACCAGGTGGGTGATGGCGGCGCTCGTGTCCGACGGGGTGATGGTCAGCTCCACGGGCGTCGCCGGCAGCTCCAGGGCGAGCAGGCCGTCGTCGCCGGTGGTCGCCGAGTAGGTGTAGCCGTCGAAGCCCAGCTCGCGCGCCACCACCAGGGCCTGGGAGGCGGGCTCTCCTTCGGGGCCCAGCACCTGGGCGCTCCAGGGTACCCGGGCGGGCAGGGGCAGCTCCCCCATGTCCACGGCGGCCGTGGTGACGGTGACGGCGTGGGAGACGGGGGAGCGCGGGGCGTCGAAGTCGGGGATCACCTCCAGCAGGTAGGTGCCGGCCATGGCCTCCAGCTCGAAGCGACCGAACTGGTCGGAGGTGGTCTCGACCACCAGCTCGCCCTCCAGGTCCGACAGGCTCTCGGCGGTGAGGCGGACGATGCAGCGCTCGTCCTCGCCGCCCAGGCGCTCGCCGGCCTCGTCGACCAGGGTGCCCTCGACCTGCATGCGCCGGGTGGGGCCCAGGTCGAAGTCCAGCCGCGCGCCCTCCTCGCCCGCGAAGGCGAGCGGCGCCCGCACGGTGGGGTCGCTGCTGGCCTCCTCGCCGCGGACCACCAGCTCGTAGCTGCCGGGGTAGGCGCGCAGCATGTACCAGCCCTGGTCGTCCACCTCGGTCCGCGGCCCCTCCGCGCCGGTCGCCGCGTCGACGAGCTGGACGGTGACGCCCGGGACCGGCGCGCCGTCGGTGCGGGTCACCTGGCCCCACACGGGCGCCCCGTAGTCCAGGTACAGCTCGTCCAGGGCGAGGTCGCTGGCGAGCAGCAGGACGTTGCGCACCTCGAAGGGCAGCAGGTCGGACTCCTCGGGCAGGACGACCAGGCGGTAGCCCTCTCCCGTGGGGACCTGCAGGCGGAAGGCACCGAGCGCGTCGGTGGAGGCCGTGCCGCCGGCGACCGAGCCCTCCAGCGCCACCTCGACCCGGGCCGCGACGGGCACGTCGTCCTGGCCGGGCACCGTGGGGTCGCCCAGGTCGGTGTCGATCCCGCCCACGGCCGCGGGGGCGGCCTCGAAGCCCGTGACGAAGCCCGAGATCGTGACGGTCGGGCGGACCTCGATCTGCATCCCGGTCCACTCGGCGTCGGCCAGCAGCGGGATCGACTGGGGCAGCAGGCCCGCGGAGGCGTCGCTGGGGTGCACGTCCAGTCGAAGGTCGGGCAGCTCGATCACGCCGCCGGCCGTGTCACCGTCGTCCTGGCCCTCGTACAGGGCCATGTCGGCGCTGCAGCCGGCGAGCGCGAGCAGGAGGAGGGCCGCGGCGGGGGAGCGGGTGCGACGCTGCGTCATGGGCTCACCTCCGGCACCTGGATGGGCCACTGCAGCATCGCCGTCTCGCCGGCCGGGTCGGTGACCTGGACGGTGAGCACGTGCCCGTCGAAGGCGACGTCCCGCGCCAGGGTGAGCTGGCTGCCGAGCTGGTTCTCGCCGGCCTGGACCGGGACGGCGTCGGCGCGCACGCCGAAGCTGTCGATGGACCACAGGAAGGTCAGGTCCCCCGCCCCGTTCAGGTCCTCGGCGACCACGAAGGCGACGTACTGCTCGGTCTGGAAGACGAGCGTCTCGCCGGCGCCGGGGCTGCTGTACTCGATGGTGGGGGGCACGTTCTGCTCGACCTCGATGAAGGGCAGGAAGTAGAAGCACCCCTGCGCCGTCGGCAGGATCAGCAAGCAAGCGACGTGCCACCATCGGGGATGCACGGCGCCACGGGACGCCGGGCGGGTGGGCCGGGGTCGGGCGGGGGAGGACCACGACATCGGTGTCAGGGCCATCGGGACGGGGGCCATCGGGACGGGGGCCATCGGGACGGGGGCCATCGGGACGGGGGCCACTGGAACGGGGGCCACAGGGGAGAGGACCACCGGTCCCGGCCGTCGGCGTTCACGGCAGCCGCACCGTCTCGCCCGCCGTCAGCGGGCCGACCTGGTGGCGCGTGGTGCGGTCGGGGCAGGTGATCACCACGTCGTGACGGCGCTCGGGCTGGTCCAGCTCCAGCGCCCGGCCCAGGGTCTCCACCGCACCCAGGGGCGCGCCGTCCAGCGCCAGGGTGCAGGCCGGGTCGAGCGCCTCCGCGAGATGGAGGACGGCCGGCCTGCGCTGCAGCGCGGGGGTGGTGATGTTGCGCGTCTCGCCCGGCGCGATGGTGAACTGCTCCTCGTGCGGGTAGGCCAGGTCGTTGCGGACCGAGAGGGTGTGGGTCCCCGGCGAGACCTGGATCGGCTCCCGCAGGCCCGGCACGCGGCCCTTGGACTCGCCGTCGATGTAGATGTGGCCCCAGCTCCCGGGGACGTGGACCGTCACCCAGCCGGGCGCCTCCGCGGGCGAGGAGGAGGTGGCGTCGCGGGCCCCGGCCTCGGCCGTCCGCGCGGCCACCAGCTGGTCGCTCTCGCGCCCCAGCAGCCGAGGGCCCGGCAGGCGGACGGCCGGACCGCGCGGCTCGGGGGCGGGGGCGGAGGGGGCGGGCGAGGGGTCCGGTGGCGCCTGGGGGGCGGCCGGGGCGGCGGCAGGGTCCACCGCGGCGGGCGGCTCGGTCGGCGGCGGTGGTGCCGGCTCGGCGACGACGGGGCGGGGCGCGCTGGCCTCGGGCTGCACCGTGCGGGCGGGCGCCGGGGCCGGCGGCGGCGCGGGCCACAGCAGCCAGCTCACCGTGCCCGCGGCGAGCAGGAGCGAGAGGCCCGCCACCCACATGCCGCGGCTGCGGCGGGGCGCCTCGCGGGGGCCGTGCATGCCCTGCACCAGGGCGAGGACCTCCTGGTTCTGCACGCCCAGGCGCTCGTCGATGGTCAGCAGGCGGTTGAAGAGCTGCAGGGCGCCCAGGTGATCTCGCGCGTCCAGGCGCGCCTTGCCCTTGCGCAGCAGCACCTCGCGCAGCCAGGCGTCCAGGCGCTCGGCGTAGCCCTTGGGATCCACCAGCCAGGACTGCAGGGTCCACTGCGGGTCCGTGGGGTCGAGGTCGACGGCCGTCAGCACTTCCTGGAGGCGATCCCGCACGTCCTGCGCCGTGCTCGGCCGGTCGGCCGGGTCCACCTGGAGCAGCGCGTGGACCAGGTCCGCCAGGGGGCCGGCCACGTCGTGCGCCAGGTCGGCCACGCCCGGGCGGTTGCCCTCGATGATGTTGCGCAGCACGATGCTGGGGTTGTTGCCCGAGAAGGGGAGCTGCCCGGTCACCAGGTGGAAGAGCAGGGTGCCCAGGCTGAACAGGTCCGAGCGGCGATCCAGCACGCGCTCCATGGCCTGCTCGGGGCTCATGTAGGCCGGCGAGCCGACCAGGGCGCCCGTGACCGTCAGGTGCATCTCGTCGAGGAAGCGGGCGATGCCGAAGTCCATCAGCTTCACCGTGCCGTCCTTCTTGATCATCACGTTCTCGGGCTTCAGGTCCCGGTGGATGATCCCCAGCGTGTGCGCGTAGTGCAGCGCGTCCGCCAGGCGGATGCCGATGAGGGCGACGACCTCGCTGGGCAGGGCGCCGTGGTCGGCCAGGAGCTGCTGCAGCGTCTGGCCGTCGACGAACTCCGTCACGATGAAGCAGCGCTGCGCGTCCTCGCCCGAGTAGTCCTCGATCCGCAGGATGTTGTCGTGGCGCAGGTGCTCGATGGCCCGCGCCTCGCGCGCGAAGCGCTGGCGGTTGCGGGGCTGGTTGGACAGGTGGGGGTGCAGCACCTTGACCGCCACCTCCCGCCCCAGGGTGACATGCTCTCCCCGGTAGACGGAGGCCATCCCACCTTCGCCGATCTTCTCCAGGATCCGGTACTTGTCGAGGACGGAGCCGATCAATGGGGTTCCAGGTCGAGGGCCGCGCAGGTGCCTGGGCGGCGGGCTGCGGGCGGGCGTGCCGACGGAGAGGCACGGGGCCCAGGTTAGCGCGGGCTGGGCGCCGCCGCACACCCCGGCCGGCGGGCCGGCCCGCGGTCAGAGCTGGCCCGGCTCGCGCCAGTCGCTGCCCATGCCGCGCTCGTGGATGATCTTGAGGATCGTGGCCGCCGTCTCCTCCACGGCCTTGTTCGTCACGTCGATGACGGGCCACGACGGGTTGCGGCGGAACAGCTCCTCGGCCCACTCCAGCTCGGCCAGGATGTGATCCATGTCGCCGTAGGGGGTGTTCGAGGACATGCGCATGGTCTGCATGCGCTGGCGCCGGATCTCCTGGAGGCTGCCCGGGTCGATGGTCAGGCAGAAGATCCGGCGCTGGTCGATGTCGTAGACCTCGCTCTCGATGGGCCGGTCCAGCACGACCGGCACGTTGCTGACCTTGTAGCCCTTGTGGGCCAGGAAGACCGAGAGCGGCGTCTTCGAGGTCCGGCTGACGCCGACCAGCACGATGTCGGCGTTGGGCAGCAGCCGCGGCTCCTTGCCGTCGTCGGCCTTGACCGTGAACTCCACGGCGGCGACGCGCTGGAAGTAGGCGTCGTCCGCCCGGTGCATGCGGCCGGGCACCCCCTCGGGCACCGACTCCAGGAAGTCGGAGAGCTGGACCAGCAGGCTGCCGATGGCGTCGACGGTGCGCACGCGGTGCTCCTTGGCCAGCTCGGCCGCGGCGCGGCGCATGTCGCTGCGGACCAGGGTCGTCACCACGATGGAGCGCTCACGCGCGGCCAGGCGGAAGAGACGGGCGAGCTGCTCGCGCTCGTTGATCTGGGGGAAGGTGCGGACGTGGACCACGACCTCCTTGAACTGGAGCAGCGCGGCGCGGACGAGCTTCTCGGCGGTGTCGCCGGTGCCGTCGGAGACGACGAAGATCGGTCGGGGGAGGACGATGCTGCCGTAGCTCTCGGGCATGGGGTCCTTGGCGGGGTCTTCGGCGGCCCCGGCGCGTTGGTTGACTCGCCTGGGGGCCTCCGCTATCCTGGCCTTGGGTCGCGAGGGCTGTTCCGGGGATGGTCGCCCTCATTCCCCCGGGTCCCGCCCGCCACCGCCGCCTGCTCGGAGCGCCTGCCCATGGTCCCCCGGCCAGCCAAGCCCGACGCCACGCACGCGGCGCCGCTCGTGGGGAGCTGTGCGCGCTCCTTCTTCGAAGAGACCGTCGGGCGCAGGCTGCTCGCCGAGGTGGCCAAGGCCCTGCCGGAGGACGTGACCGTGGCCTTCCAGCTCGCGGGGCCGGGGGGCGGGGACTGGCAGGTGGCGCGCACTTCGCGCGGGCCGCGGGTGGGCCCGCTGCAGCCGGGCCCGAAGGACTGCACCGTGTCCTGCACGGCGTCGGTCTTCATGGGCATCGTCAGCGGCGAGGTCGACGCCCGCGACGCCTTCCTCGACGGGCGCCTGCGGCTGCTGGGCGACATCGGGCTGGCGCTGCGCCTGCAGGGCGTGCTGCCGGCCGGCGTGTGACGGGCAGCGGCGGCGTGCGTCCCCTGGCCGGGGTGCGGGTGCTGGACCTGACCCGCCTGCTTCCGGGGCCGGCCTGCACCTGGTACCTGCAGGGGCTCGGGGCGCAGGTGATCCGGATCGAGGACCCCGACGGCGAGGACTGGGCGCGCCGGGTCCCTCCGTTCACGGCCGAGGGGGAGGGGGCCTGGTTCGCGGCGGTCAACGCCGGCAAGCAGTCGGTCCACCTCGACCTGAAGCGCGCGGAGGGGCGGGACGCCCTGCGGCGGTTGCTGGCCGAGGCCGACGTGCTGGTCGAGGGCTTCCGCCCCGGGGTCATGGCCCGCCTGGGGCTGGACCCGGCGGAGCTGTGCGCGCGGCAGCCCCGGCTGATCGTCGCCAGCCTGAGCGGCTTCGGCCAGGACGGCCCCCTGCGGGGCGCGCCGGGGCACGACCTGGGCTACCTCGGCTTGACCGGCGCGCTCGGGCTGGGCGCGCGCCACGACGGGCTGCCGGACCTGCCCGGGCTGCAGCTCGCCGATCTCGCGGGCGGAGCCCTCACCGCGGCGCTGGCCATCGCGGCGGCGCTGTTCGGGCGGGAGCGCACGGGGCGAGGCGGCTGGCTGGACCTGTCGATCACCGAGGGCACGCTGGCCCTGATGGCGCCCGTGCTGGCCGCCGTGGCCGAGGGCAGCCCGCCGGCTCCGGGCGACGAGCCGTTGACCGGCGCCCTGCCGGTCTACGGGCTCTACCGCTGCGCCGACGGGGGCACGGTGGCAGTGGCCGCGCTGGAGCCGAAGTTCCAGGTGGCCCTGGAGCATGGGCTGCAGCGCGTGCTCGGGCGCCCGGTCCCCCTGACCCGCCCGGCCCTGACCCAGGCCTTCGCGGAGCACCCGCGCGACCTGTGGTGCGAGGCCCTGCAGCAGGCCTGTGTCACCCCCGTGCTCGACCCCGCCGAGGTGCTGGACCACCCGGTGCACCGGGCCCGGGGCAGCGTGGTCGGCGAGGGGCGGCAGGCGCGGGTCCGGCCCCCCTTCCCGGGGGCCGAGGCGGAGGTGCTGCGGCCCCCGCCTCGCCCGGGCCAGCACACCGCCGACTGGATAGGGGGAGCGACGGGAGAGGAGCCGGACTGAGGCTCCTCCGTCCCGGTCCGCACCCTCCCGCTCGTGGGCCGCATGTTCGCACTCCTCGCCCAGGTCGCCGCGCCGCCTTTCAGCTTCGGGCCCATGACCTGGGCGGCGTTCCTGCTGGCCAACGCGATCATCATGGCCATCCTGGGGCCGCGCCTGCTCAAGGACCTGCGGGGCTGGTTCGCGCCCCCGCGCACCCGGGGTCCGGGAAAGCAGCCCCCCGGCGCCTGAGGGCCCGCGGCATCAGGACGGCCGGGCGTCCAGCGCGGCGTAGGCCAGCACCAGCGCCGCCTGGAGCGCCAGGTCGCGCGCCAGCTTGCGAGCAGCCGTGCTGTAGGCCGCCGGGTCGGAGACGGCGCCGCCGCGGTCGAGCTGGCGCAGGGGCTCCAGGCTCCACACCTCGACGCGCACGTTCCAGACCCAGGCCACGAAGAAGACGACGTGGCTGGCCAGCAGGAGCTGGTCGGCGGGCGTGTCCAGCGCCCAGGTGAAGGCGCCGCGTTGCAGCCAGTGGCGCGCCAGCAGGCCGGTGACCCAGGCGCCCATGGCCAGCCCCAGCCCGGCGCCCCAGGCCCGGAAGGTGCGGACCACGTCCCAGGGTTGCAGGGCGGGCAGCCGCGTGGAGCGCCCGATCAGCACGGCGAAAGCCACCATCGGGCCTGCGTAGAGCAGCATGCCCACGTCGTGCAGGGCCTGGGCCAGCCATTGGGATCCGCTCACGCCGTCCTCCGGCGGGGCATGATGCCACGCGCGCGCTCCCGCGGCGCCTCCCACCGACCGGACCTCCATGTCGCCGTCCCACCCGCAGCCTGCCCCCCGCGCCGCCGGCCCCCGCGGCCTCGCCCTGGAGGGGCTGCTCTACGCGCTGGTCGCCCTGGTGGCGGTGAGCGGTGCGCGGGGGCCGGGCCGCGTCATCGGCGACGGCGTCGACCTGTACGGCACCTTCTGGTTCTACTGGTGGATCCAGCGCTGCATCGAGCTCTGGCAGGACCCGGGCTTCACCGACCTGATGTTCTACCCGCTGGGCAAGGACATCTTCGCCCACACGGGCAGCAACTTCGTCGACGCCGCGCTGGCCTGGCCGCTGCAGCGCGCCCTGGGCTACCCCGACTACCAGCCCGCCTGGGTCGCGGTGGTGCTGGTGGGCAACGCCCTGGCCTTCCGTCCGCTCGCCGGCGACCTGCTCCGGACGCGCGCCGCGGCGGTGACCGCGACCGTGCTCTGGCAGATCTGCCCCTACATCCTCTTCGAGCTGATGACCGGGCGCGTCACCCAGGCCTTCCTGTGGTTCCTGCCGCTGGCGGTGCGGTCCTTCCTGCACATCGGTGGCGTCGACGAGCGCGCCCGCCTGCCGGGGGCGGCGGCACACGGACCTCGCTGGCGCGACCCGGTCCTGGCCGGCGCGCTGACGGCGCTGCAGGCCTGGACCTACTGGTTCATGGGCTACTTCATGGCCCTGCTCTTCGCGTGGCTGGCCCTGGTGGAGCTGGCGCGGCGGCCCGGGCGCGGCGCGCGCGCGGTGGGCTACCTGGGCGCGGCCGGCGTGGCGCTGGCCGGCGTGGCGCCCGCGCTGTGGGCGATGGCCCGCAAGTCCACGGCCGGCCTGGTGCCGGGGCTGTCCGAGGTCCCGGACGGGGGCGTGCTGGAGGCGCCGCCCCTGCTGGCCAACAACGTCGCCCAGCACCTGCACGGCTACTGGCTGATGGAGACCCAGGGCCAGCCGATGTTCGGCTACGTCCTGTGGGGGGCTGGCACGCTGCTGGCGGCGGCGCTGGCGGCGGACCGGGCGCGCTGGGTCGGGGCGCTGCTGCTCAGCCTGGCCTTCGCGCTGGGGCCCCAGCTCCCCGTGGGGGGCGGCATCCCCATGCCGCACTACCTGCTGGCCTACCACTTCCTGCCCTTCTTCGACCGGCTGTGGTTCCCCGTGCGGCTGGTCAGCGTCTCGATGTTCGCCGCCACCCTGCTGCTGGGGCAGCTCGTCGACCGGGCCGAGGCCTGGCGCGGGCGGAGGCTGCTGCGGCTGCCCGTCTTCGTGCTGCCGGCGCTGGTCGTCGGCCTGGGCATGGTCGAGCAGCACCGCGTGCTGGCCTTCCCCCTGCTGAGCCGCGACCTCACGCCGCCCCAGGTCTACCGGGTGATCGGCGCGCACGGCGGCGGGCTCATCGAGCTGCCGATCGGCATGGCGCGCATCTCCATCGCCTGGCAGCCGGTCCACGGGCAGCCGACCTTCGGGGGCATGGCCGAGAACGCGCCGGTCTTCCACCCGCCCGGCTTCCGGCAGCGCATGGCCAACAGCTTCATCCTCTACCTGCGGCGGGTGACGAGGGACCCCGACCGGAGCTTCGACTACGACGCCCCGGACCTCGCCGCGCTCGTCGCGGAGGGCTTCCGCTGGGTGGTGCTCGATCGCCAGCTCCTCGACAGCGAGATCACCCGCGGCAGCTTCTCTCGCCGCATGCCGCCCCAGGTCGTCGACCGCGCTCCCTTCTACGCCCAGGACAACCTGGTCTCGCACCTGGGGCCGCCGGTGATGGCCGAGGAGCGGCTGGTGGTCTGGGACCTGGTCGGGGGCGCGCAGGTGCCCCCGGAGCTGGTCCCCACGGCGGAGGACCTGCAGGTGCGCACCTGGCCCAAGAAGGAGATGCCCGCCTACGAGGCGCTGATGCGCGCCCGCGGGCGCATCCGCGACGCGCCCGAGGCGCCGCCCGAGGGCCGGCCGGGCGCGGCGGGCCGGCCGGGACCCTGACCACGCCCGGCGGCGGCCCACTGCCCGGTCGGAGGGGAGCGGATCGGTTGCCGGGCCCTCGCCCGCGTATAAAGCAACCCCGTGTCCACCACTCGGGGGCGGACCCAGGCACGTCGCCCGCGCCACCGCTCCCACCGAGGCCGCAAGGCCTCCTCCCGCACCCCCTGAGGACCCGATGCCCGTCGATTCCCCCGAGCGTGATGGCGGCAGCCTGCCCAGCAGCCTCGACCTGCCCATCCTCGCCATCCGCAACTCGGTCATCTTCCCGGTCCTCGCGCGCCCGATCAACGTGGGCCGGGACAAGTCCCTGCAGGCGGTCGAGGCCGCGCTGGAGGGCGAGAAGCTGCTGGGCATCCTGGCCCAGCGCGACGCCAAGAACGAGGACCCCGGCACGGGCGAGCTGTTCCAGACCGGCTCGGTCGTCAAGATCCTGAAGTCGGTCAAGATCCCGGGCAACAAGCTGTCGGTGATCATCCAGGGCGTGGCCCGCATCAAGGTGCGCCGCTGGGTCTCGACCGACGGCTACCTGCGCGCCGAGGTGGACGTCTTCGAGGAGCCGCAGGAGCACGCCGAGGATCTCGACGC
Organism: Myxococcota bacterium; assembly: GCA_023150805.1. GTDB lineage: Bacteria > Myxococcota_A > UBA796 > UBA796 > UBA2385 > UBA2385. The sequence goes on from JAKLKF010000009.1 coordinate 68,926, forward strand.
CAAGATGAGCAACCTGCGCGAGCTGGCGCAGCGCATCATCGACCTGTCGCCCACGATCCCCGCCGAGGCGAGCTTCCTGGTCCGCAGCATCGACAACCCCGGGGTCCTGGCCGACATCGTGGCCAGCAACCTGGGCATCGGCGTCGAGGAGCAGCAGGAGCTGCTCGACACCTTCGACACCTCGACCCGCATGGACAAGGTGGTCGCGCTGCTCAACAAGGAGATCCAGGTCCTCGAGCTGAGCAACAAGATCCAGTCCGAGGTCAAGGGCGAGATGGACAAGGCCCAGCGGGAGTACTTCCTGCGGGAGCAGCTCAAGGCGATCCAGAAGGAGCTGGGCGAGGTCGACGACCGCCAGGAGGAGTTCGAGGAGCTCAAGAAGGGCATCAAGAAGGCCGGCATGCCCAAGGAGGTCGAGAAGACCGCCTTCAAGGAGCTCAAGCGCATGAGCCGCATGAGCCCGGGCGCCGCCGAGTACACCGTCAGCCGCACCTACCTGGACTGGCTCATCGAGCTGCCCTGGAGCCGCGCGACCAAGGACGTGCTCGACATCCAGAAGGCCGCCGAGATCCTCGATGAGGACCACTACGACCTGGAGAAGGTCAAGAAGCGGATCCTCGAGTACCTGGCCGTGCGCAAGCTCAAGCAGGACATGAAGGGCCCGATCCTGTGCCTGGTGGGCCCGCCCGGCGTGGGCAAGACCAGCCTGGCCAAGTCGGTGGCGCGGGCCATCGGCCGCCAGATGGTGCGCATCAGCCTGGGCGGCGTGCGCGACGAGGCCGAGGTGCGCGGCCACCGGCGGACCTACATCGGCTCGCTGCCGGGCAAGATCATCAAGGGCATCAAGAAGGCCAACAGCAACAACCCGGTCTTCGTGCTCGACGAGATCGACAAGCTCGGCATGGACTACAGGGGTGACCCCAGCAGCGCGCTGCTGGAGGTGCTCGACCCCGAGCAGAACGACACCTTCATGGACCACTACCTGGACGTGCCCTTCGACCTGTCCAAGGTGCTCTTCATCGCCACGGCCAACCAGATGAGCCCCATCCCGCCGCCCTTGCGCGACCGGATGGAGGTCATCGAGATCCCCGGCTACACGATGGAGGACAAGCTCAAGATCGCCCGCAACTTCATCATCCCCGAGCAGATGGAGGAGCACGGCGTCACCGAGGCGAACGTCGACCTCACGGATGAAGGCATCCGCTTCATCATCGAGAGCTACACGCGCGAGGCGGGCGTGCGCTCGCTCAAGCGCGAGATCGCGGCGGTGATGCGGTGGGTGGCCAAGGAGGTGGCCAGCGGCACGCTGGTCGACCAGGCCGTCATCGGGCCGGCCAAGGTGGAGGAGATCCGCGGGCCGATCCACTTCTTCAGCGACGTGGCCGAGCGGACCAGCGTGCCCGGGGTCGCGACCGGCCTGGCCTGGACGCCGACCGGCGGCGACATCCTCTTCATCGAGGCGACCAAGATGAAGGGCAAGGGCGCCATGAAGCTGACGGGCTCGCTGGGCGACGTGATGAAGGAGTCGGTCGGCGTCGCCAACAGCTACGTGCGGGCCGCCGCCCGGGACATCGGCATCGACGAGGATCTCTTCGACACCATCGACATCCACGTGCACGTGCCCACCGGCGCGGTGCCCAAGGACGGGCCCAGCGCCGGCGTGACGATGCTGACCTCGATCGTCAGCCTGCTCACCGGGATCTGCGTGAACCCCGAGCTGGCCATGACCGGCGAGGCCACGCTGCGCGGCGCGGTGCTGCCGGTCGGCGGCATCAAGGAGAAGGTGCTGGCGGCGCACCGGGCGGGCATCAAGACCATCATCCTGCCCGAGAAGAACCGCAAGGACCTGCCGGACGTGCCCCAGGAGATCCAGGACGACCTGACCTTCCACTTCTGCTCCCGCATGGAGGAGGTGCTCGAGATCGCGCTCGGCAAGGACGCGCTGGACGCCCGCAAGGCCGAGCTGGCCGCCGAGATCGAGGCGAAGAAGGCGAAGAAGGCGCAGGAGTCGGGCGGCGCCGCCCACGCCTGAGGCCGACGGTCGCGCTGCGCGCTCTCCGGCGCTGCGAGGCCCGCGTTAGCTGGGCGCCCATGCCGCTCCCAAGAAAGGTCCTGGTCGCCAACCGCGGGGAGATCGCGGTTCGTGTCATCCGCGGGTGCCACGAGCTCGACATCGCCACGGTGGCCGTGTTCTCCGAAGCCGATCGCAACGCGCTGCACGTCCGCATCGCCGGGCAGGCGCGCTGCATCGGGCCTGCGCCGTCCGCGCAGAGCTACCTGCAGGGCGACCGGATCATCCAGGTCGCCCTGGAGCTGGGCGCCGACGCGATCCACCCGGGCTACGGCTTCCTCTCCGAGAACGCCCGCTTCGCCCAGAAGGTGCTCGACGCGGGCCTGGTCTGGATCGGGCCCCCGCCCTCGGCCATCGACGCGATGGGCAGCAAGACCGAGAGCCGCCGCCTGATGCAGGCCGCGGGCGTACCGGTGGTGCCCGGCACCACCGCGCGCGTCGACGACATGGACGAGCTGGCGCGGATCGCGCGCGAGATCGGCTACCCAGTCATGCTCAAGGCCAGCGCCGGCGGCGGCGGCAAGGGCATGCGCGAGGTCCACAACGAAGCCGACCTGGCGCGGTCCTTCGCGGCGGCGCGCTCCGAGGCCATGTCCAGCTTCGGCGACGACGCGGTCTACATCGAGAAGCGCGTGGTCAACCCGCGGCACGTCGAGGTCCAGGTGCTGGCCGACGCCCACGGCCACACGGTGCACCTCTTCGAGCGCGACTGCTCGATCCAGCGGCGCAACCAGAAGGTGGTCGAGGAGACGCCCTGCCCGGTGCTGCCCGACGCCACCCGGCAGGCGATGACGGCGGTGGCGGTCCAGGCCGCCCAGGCTGTGGGCTACGAGGGTGCCGGCACGGTCGAGTTCCTCTACGACCCGGCGCACGACAGCTTCTACTTCCTGGAGATGAACACCCGCCTGCAGGTCGAGCACCCGATCACCGAGGCGGTGACCGGCGTGGACCTGGTCAAGGCCCAGCTCCGGGTCGCCGGCGGGGAGCCCCTGTGGTTCCGCCAGGAGGACCTGGTCCAGCGCGGCCACGCCATCGAGTGCCGCATCTACGCCGAGGACGCCTCCAACAACTGGGCGCCCAGCCCGGGCCGCATCACCGGCTACCGCCAGCCGGGCGGGCCGTGGATCCGGGTGGACACCGGCGTCTACCAGGGCGCCGAGGTGCCGCTCTTCTACGACCCGATGGTCGCCAAGCTGGTGGTCTGGGGCACCGATCGTGACGACTGCATCCGCCGGACGCGGCGGGCGCTGCGCGAGTACCGCGTGCGGGGCATCCGCACCTCGATCCCCTTCTTCCGCGCCATCCTGCGGGATCCCGACTTCATCGCCGGCCAGTACCACACGGGCTTCTTGACCCCCGAGCGCATGGCGAGCCTCAACAGCGCGGCGCGCAACGACGAGCTGGCCACCGTGGCGGCCGCGATCGCCGGGCTGGAGCGCGACTTCGAGACGACGCGGCCGTCCCGGAGCAACGGCGCCAACCACGACCGCTGGCGGTGGAGCTTCCGATGAGCACCCTGACGCGCGCCGACCTCGAGCGCGCCGAGGTCAAGGGCACCTACGAGATCACCGTGGGCGAGCGCACCCGCCTGGTGCGGGTGGCGCGCCTGGGCCTGAGCGAAGTGGGAGACGGCGTCCGCTACGGCGTGCAGCTCGACGACGGGCCGGTGCACGTCGTCGACGCCACCCACCCCGTGCCCGACGTCCTGTCGATGCTGGTCGAGGACGACGCCTGGGAGGCGGGCCTGGTGCCGACCGAGCAGGGCTTCGACGTGGAGATCCTGGGCATCCGGCACGAGGCAGAGGTCGTCGACCCGCGTCGCAAGGCCCTGCGCATGGCCGAGAGCGGCGGGGCGGCCGTCATCAAGACGGCGATGCCCGGCCGCGTGGTCCGCACCCTGGTCGAGGCGGGGCAGCAGGTCCACAAGGGCACGCCCGTGGTGGTCGTCGAGGCCATGAAGATGGAGAACGAGCTGAAGGCCCCCAAGGACGGCGTCGTGCGCCGCGTCGCGGTGGGCGCGGGCCAGCTCGTGGAGTCCGGCGCCGTGCTGGTCGAGCTCGAGTAGGGGCGTGGCGGGATAGGGCGCTGCACCGGACCTGGAGATCGCCGTGTCGGAGCGCGCCCCCTTCGGCCCCCCCTTCGACCCGCCCGGCCTGGAGCGCTGGCGGGAGATCGTCCTCGCGGACCTGCGCGGCGGTGACTTCACCCGCAAGCTGGTGCACCGGGACGAGGCGGGGATGCTCACCCAGCCCCTGTACACCCAGGCGGACCGGCCTGCGTGGGCCCTCGACCTGGCCCCCGGGCAGGCGCCCTGGATCCGCGGCGACCGTCCGACGGGCGGCTGGATGGCCTGGCAGGCGGTGGTGGAGCCCGATCCCCTCGCGGCGGGCCAGGCGGCGGCGGAGGAGCGGGCGGGTGGCGCCCACGGCCTGCACCTGGAGCTGGACCTGTCCGGCGGCGGGTCGCGCGGCGTGCGCGTCGACCTGGCCCGGGACCTGGAGCCCGTGTTGCGGGGCGTGCCGCTGGCCGGCGCCTGGGTGTCCCTGGCGCCGGGGGAGCACTACCTGGCCGTCGCGGCGGCCCTGCTCCTGACGCTGCGTCGGCTGGGCGCGCGCGAGGCCGAGGTCCCGGCGCTGCTGGGCGCCGACCCGGTCGCGATCCTGGCCACCACCGGGCGCCTGCCGGGGGGCAGCCGGGCCCTGGCCTGGGTGGGCGACCTGGCAGGCTGGTGCCGAAGCCAGGCGCCGGGCATGCGCGCGGCCGTCGCGGACAGCGCCCCCTGGCACGAGGCGGGGGCCGGCGACGCCGACCAGCTCGCGCTCACCGTGGCCTCGGGCCTGACCCTGGTGCGCGGCATCGAGGGCCAGGGCCTCTCGATGGAGGACGCCTTCGCCCAGGTGGCCTTCCGCCTGCGCCTGTCGACCGAGGTCTTCCAGGGTGTCGCCATGATCCGGGCGCTCCGCGGGCTGTGGGCGCGGGTGGCCCAGGGCTGTGGCCTGGCCGGCCACCCCGCCGGCGCGGCCTTCGTGCAGGCCATGGGCGGCCGCCGGTCGTGGACCGTCCGCGACCCCTGGGTCAACCTGCTGCGGGGGACCGCGATCACCTTCGCCGGCGCGGTCGGTGGCGCCGACGCCGTCACCTGCCCGCCGATGGACGAGGTCGTGGGCCTGCCCGAGCCCTCCGCGCGGCGGCTGGCCCGCAACACCCAGCTCGTCCTGGCCGACGAGGCCCGCCTGGGCCGGGTCGCCGACCCCGGCGGCGGCAGCTTCTTCCTGGAGCGCCGCACGGCCGAGCTGATGGAGGCGGCCTGGGATCGCCTCCAGGCGCTGGAGCGCGCCGGCGGGATCATCCCGGCGCTCTGTGACGGGGGCGTCGACGCCATCATCGCCCCGGTCCGGGCCGAGCGCCTGCGCCGGGTGGCCACCCGCCAGCGCGCCCTGACCGGCGTCTCCGAGTTCCCCCTGCTCGACGAGGTCCGGCCCGCGCCCCGGCTGGCGCAGCCGTCCCCCGCGCCGACCGAGCGCCCCGAGGACACCGACCTGGCGGCCTTCCCCTCGCCGGGCCAGGGCGGCCTGTTCGCCGCCCTGCTCGACCGGCTGCTCGCCCACGACGCCCTCGTGCCGCTCTCCGCGATCACCGAGGCGCTGACGGTCGAGACCTCCCTGCTCGCCTGCGCGCCGCTGCCCGCGTCGCGCCTGGCCGCGCCCTTCGAGGTCCTGCGCGACCGCTCGGATGCGGTCCTGGCCCGCAGCGGCCGCCGTCCCACGGTGCTCCTGGCGACCCTGGGGCCGCTGTCCGAGCACCTCGCGCGCTCGACCTTCACCCGCAACCTGCTGGCCGCCGGGGGGCTGGACTGCCGCGAGGTGGGCGAGGACGAGGACGTCGCCGCCGCCCTGGGCGCGGTCGGGTCGGGGGTGGTGGTGCTGTGCGGCAGCGACGCCGGCTACGCCCGCGGGGCGGTCGCGCGGGCCCTCGCCCTGGCCGCCCAGGGGGCGCGCAGCCTGTGGCTGGCGGGCCGCCCCGGCGCGCTGCCGTCCGAGCTGCAGGCCGAGCTGCGCGAGGTGGGCGTGCACGCGCACCTGGCCGCGGGCGCCGACGTGGTCGAGAGCCTGGAGCAGCTCTGGGCGGAGGTGGAGCCATGAGCCGCGTGCCGGACTTCTCGACCCTGCCCCTGTGGTCCTCGGAGCCCGCGGACCCTGCGTCCACGGGGGCGTCGGTGACCGCCACCACCCCCGAGGGCATCCCGATCCGGGCGGCCTATGGCCCGGGCGACGCGGCCGGCATCGACCCGGGTCTGCCCGGACTGCCACCCTTCGTGCGGGGGCCCTACCCGACGATGTACGTCCAGCAGCCCTGGACGATCCGCCAGTACGCCGGCTTCTCCACCGCCGAGGCCAGCAACGCCTTCTACCGGCGCAACCTGGCGGCCGGGCAGAAGGGCCTCTCGATCGCCTTCGACCTGGCGACCCACCGCGGCTACGACAGCGACCACCCACGCGTGCAGGGCGACGTCGGCATGGCGGGGGTCGCCGTCGACAGCATCCTGGACATGCGCGTGCTCTTCGACGGCATCCCGCTCGACCAGATGAGCGTGTCGATGACGATGAACGGCGCCGTGCTGCCGATCCTGGCGCTCTACGTGGTCGCCGCCGAGGAGCAGGGCGTGCCGCCGCAGCAGCTGTCGGGCACGATCCAGAACGACATCCTCAAGGAGTTCATGGTCCGCAACACCTACATCTACCCGCCGGGCCCCAGCATGCGGATCGTGGGCGACATCTTCGCCTGGACCAGCCAGCACATGCCGCGCTTCAACAGCATCAGCGTGTCGGGCTACCACATGCAGGAGGCGGGGGCGACGGCGGACCTGGAGCTGGCCTACACCCTGGCCGACGGGCTGGAGTACCTGCGCGCCGGCGTGTCCGCCGGCCTGGACATCGACGCCTTCGCGCCCCGCATCAGCTTCTTCTGGGCCGTGGGCATGGACTACTTCATGGAGGTCGCCAAGCTGCGCGCGGCGCGCCGGCTGTGGGCCGAGCTGGTCGCCCCCTTCGGCCCGAAGAACCCCAAGTCGCTGGCCCTGCGCACCCACTGCCAGACCTCGGGCTGGTCGCTCACGGCCCAGGACGTCTACAACAACGTCGTGCGCACCTGCGTCGAGGCGATGGCCGCCGCCCACGGTCACACCCAGAGCCTGCACACCAACAGCTTCGACGAGGCGCTGGCCCTGCCGACCGACTTCTCGGCCCGCATCGCCCGCAACACCCAGCTCTTCCTGCAGCAGGAGACGGACTCCTGCCGCACGGTCGATCCCTGGGGCGGCTCCTGGTACGTCGAGCACCTCACGCACGCCCTGGAGGAGCGCGCCCGCGCCCACATCCACGAGGTGGAGGCGCTGGGTGGCATGGCCGCGGCCATCGGCCAGGGCATCCCCAAGCTGCGCATCGAGGAGGCGGCCGCGCGCACCCAGGCCCGCATCGACGCCGGCGAGCAGGCCGTCATCGGCGTGAACCGCTTCCCGCCGACCGCCGCGGACCAGGTCCCGGTGCTCAGCGTGGACAACGGCGCCGTCCGCCAGGCGCAGCTCGCGCGGCTGCAGGCCCTGCGCCGCGACCGCGATCCCGCGGCCGTGGAGGTGGCGCTCGCCGCGCTCACGCGCTGCGCCGAGGGTGGCCCCGGCAACCTGCTCGCCCTGGCCGTGGACGCCGCCCGCGCCCGGTGCACCGTGGGCGAGATCAGCCTGGCGCTGGAGCGCGCCTGGGGCCGCCACCACGCCGAGGCGCAGTCCTTGCGAGGGGTGTACCAGGCCGAGCTGGCGCGGGCCGGAGGGACGATGGACCCGGTGGTGGCAGCGGTCGAGGGCTTCGAGCACCGGCACGGGCGGCGACCTCGCATCCTGGTCGCCAAGATGGGGCAGGACGGGCACGACCGGGGGCAGAAGGTGATCGCCACCGCCTTCGCCGACCTGGGCTTCGACGTGGACGTGGGCCCCCTCTTCCAGACGCCCGAGGAGACCGCCCGCCAGGCCGTCGAGAACGACGTGCACGTCGTCGGCGTCTCGTCGCTGGCCGCGGGCCACCTCACCCTGGTGCCGGCGCTGCGGGCGGCCCTGGACGCCGAGGGGCGGCCCGACATCCGCATCGTGGTCGGCGGCGTCGTGCCTCCTCAGGACCACGAGGCCCTGTACGCGGCGGGCGCCTGCGCCATCTTCGGCCCGGGCACGGTCATCGGCCAGGCGGCCCTGGAGCTGCTCGGCGTGCTGGAGGCCGACGGGTGAGGCCCGGGCTGGACGAGCTGGTCCAGGGGGTGCGGGCCGGCCACCGGGCCTCGCTGGGCCGCGCCATCACCCTGGTGGAGTCGAGGAGCCCCGTGCACCAGGACCAGGCGGCCCTCCTGCTGGAGCGCCTGATGCCCTGGACGGGCGGCGCCTGGCGGGTCGGCGTGACGGGCGTTCCCGGCGTCGGCAAGAGCACCTTCATCGACGCCCTGGGCTCCTGGCTGACCGGCCGGGGCCACAAGGTCGCCGTCCTCGCCGTCGACCCCAGCAGCGTGCGCTCCGGCGGCAGCATCCTGGGGGACAAGACCCGGATGCAGCGCCTCTCGGTCGACCCCGCCGCCTTCGTCCGCCCCTCGCCCAGCGGCGGGACGCTCGGCGGCGTCGCCTCCCGCAGCCGCGAGGCGCTGCTGGTCTGCGAGGCGGCGGGCTTCGACGTGGTCCTGGTCGAGACGGTCGGCGTGGGCCAGTCCGAGCTGGCCGTCGCCGAGATGACCGACTTCTTCCTGGTGCTGATGCTGGCGGGCGCCGGCGACGAGCTGCAGGGCATCAAGCGCGGCCTGATGGAGCTGTGCGACTGCCTGGCGGTGAACAAGGCGGACGGCGACAACCTGCTGCCCGCGCAGCGCGCGGCCGCCACCTACGCCGGGGCCCTGCGGCTGTTGCGGTCCTCCGCCGAGGCCTTCCCGCCCCGGGTGCAGACGGTCAGCTCGCTGTCGGGTGCGGGCATCCCCGAGATCTGGCAGGCCGTGGTCGACCAGCGCGCGGCGCTGGTGGCGGCGGGGACCTGGGAGGAGCGGCGGTCGGCCCAGCGGGTGCGCTGGCTGTGGGACCGGCTGGACGACGGCCTGCGGCAGGCGCTGCGGGGGGATCCGGGCCTGCGGGAGACCCTGGCGCAGGCCGAGGCCCAGGCGGCCGCGGGACATGCGCCGCCCACCGTCCTGGCCCGGGCGCTGCTAGCCCGCTTCCTTGCCGCCCGCTGAGGCCTCGGCCGGCTCGCGCACCTTGGTGCTGACGAAGTACGCGATGATGATCCCGAAGCCGTAGAGCACCAGCAGCGGCGCGGCCATCATCAGCTGCGAGACCACGTCGGGCGGGGTCAGGATGGCGGCGACGACGAAGATGCCGACCACGCTGTAGCGGAAGCCGCCGATCATGTCCCGGGCGTCGATCAGGCCGACGCGGGCCAGGAAGTACACGACGATGGGGAGCTGGAAGGAGATGCCGAAGGCCAGGAGCAGCTTGGTCGCCAGGCCCAGGTAGGCGTCGATCGACAGCACGGCCTGGACGTCCTCTCCGGCGAAGTCCAGGAAGTAGGGGAAGGCGTACTTGAAGATGCCGAAGTAGCCGAAGGCCGTGCCCAGCGCGAACAGCAGGGTGGAGGAGATCACCAGCGGCAGGACGGGCTTCTTCTCGTGGGGGTACAGGCCGGGGGCCACGAACTGCCAGGCCTGCCAGAACACGTAGGGGCTGGCCAGCAGCAGGCCCGCCAGGCCGGCGACCTTGAGCATGGTCAGGAAGCCCTCCATGGCCGTGGTCATGGCCATGGTGCCGCGCCCGGTCGCGGCGAGGGCGTCGTTCATCGGCTGGACGAGCAGGGCCCAGATGTCCTCGGCGAACACCATGCAGCCGATGCAGCAGACCAGCATGGCGGCCAGCGAGCGGACCACCCGGTTGCGCAGCTCGACCAGGTGCTCGAGCAGGGGCATGCGGTAGGACTCGACCGGGTCGTCGTCCACGCCGGGGAGCACGGGGTTTCCGTGCACGTCGACCTTTCGTGCGGTCTTCATGGGCTCTCGGGCGGGGGCGGAGCGGGCTCGCCCGGTGGGGAGGCCTCGGCGGCAGGCAGCCCGCGGGCGGCCAGGGCGGCGGCGGCGGCGCTCGTGGCGCCGGGCGGCTCGGGCGCCGGAGTGGGCGCGGCGGGGGAGGGCAGCGGCCGCGGCGCGGCGTCATCGGGCAGGGAGGGCTCGCCGTCGGCGGGGGGCAGGCCGGCCTCGCGCGCCTGGCGGGCCTCCTCGGCCTTGCGGCGGGCCTCCTCGCGGCGGCGGCGCAGGTCGGCCGTGCGCTGCTCGGCGTCCATGCGGTCGGCCTCGAGCACGAAGGCGCGGCGCAGCTCCTCGCTGGCGCGGGTGAGCTTGGCGTACTGGCGGCCGAGCCAGCGGATCGTGTGGGGCAGGCGCTCGGGTCCGACGAAGACCAGCGCCAGCACCATGACCACGACCATCTCGCCGAAGCCGAAGTTGAGCATCTCGTTACCGATCAGGGCGGAGGGCAGGGCCGGTCAGGGCAGAGGGCAGGGGGACCCTATCCCCCGCGCCCCCGGGCGTCCTTCCTCGCGTGGGGGCCGCGGGAGGGTCGCGCCACGCCGCCGGGCCGCGCCCGGTGTAGAGGAGGGCGCGGGTGGACCCTCGCCCGCCCGCCCGGAGGAACGGTGCAGCACCTCATCCAGGACGGCCAGGAGCGCGCCGACGGCCTCGTCCGCCTGGACCCCGAGGATCCGGGGCTGCTGCGGGGCCTCTCGGCCTTCGAGACGCTGCGCACCTGGGGCGAGGGGCTGCCGACCCTGGCCCTGCACCTGGCGCGCTTGCGGGACAGCGCCGCCGCCCTGGGCCTGCCCGCGCCCCCCCTCGACCTGCTGGCGGACGAGGCCCACCGCGCGGTCGCGGCGCTGCAGGGCGCGGGCGAGCCGGTCCGGCTGCGGATCACCCTGACCCCGCGCACCCGGCTGGTGCGGGCGGCGACGGGCCTGCCCCCCACGGGGCTGGCGCGGGCCTGCACCCGACCCTGGCCGGGCACCGGGGGCCTGTCCGGCCGCGTCAAGCACGGCAGCCGCGCCGCCGCCGCCGTCGCGCTGCAGCGGGCCGACGCCGACGAGCTGGTGTGGGTGGACGAGCGGGGTGCCGCCGTCGAGGGGAGCTGGAGCAACGTCCTGGCGGTGCGCGGGGGCCGCCTGTTCACGCCGCCCGACGACGGTCGCCTGCTGCCCGGCGTGACCCGGGGGCTGCTCTTGCGGCAGGCGCGGGCCCTGGGCGTCCCGACGCTGGAGGTGCCCCTGCCCGTCGCCGGGCCGTGGGACGAGCTGTACCTCAGCTCGTCGCTGCGCCTGCTGGTGCCGGTCGCCTCGCTCGACGGCGCGCCCGCCGCGGGCGAGGGGCCCGTGGGCGCCGCCGTCTCCTCCGCCCTGCGCGCCGGCCTGGAGGCGGGTCGCCTGCCCCCGCCCTGATCGATCAGGCCATGCGGGCGCGGAGGCGGCCGACCAGGCCCGGGTTGGGCTCGGTGGCGCCCAGCGGGTCGCCGTAGCTCAGGAACAGCTTCCCCCACTCGGTGTCGCGCAGCCACTGCTCGGTGATCTTGCGGCCGGTCGAGGGGTACCACAGGTAGTCGTGGTACACGAAGCTGCCCATGATGAAGGCGTTGACCATGGGCGTCTGGAACATCAGCTTGGCCAGCGGCTTCATCGGGCCGAACCAGAAGAAGTCGCCGACCTTGCTGGCGGCGTTGTCGCCGACGACGAAGTCCCAGTTGGTGCGCTTGACCTCGGCCGTGTCCAGGTCGCCCACCACCTCGATCTCGTCGAGGTGGCCCTTGCCCAGCCCGCCCTCGTGGGCCAGCCGGATGCACTTGACCTGCATCGGGTCGAAGCCGATGAGCTTGGCGGCGACGGCGTCGATGGCGACCTGGTCGCTGCTGGCCAGCAGGATGTTCTTGACCACCGGGGTCATGGTGCGCGGGCCCGGCCCGCTGCCGGCCGTCGTGCCGTCGGCCACCGCGAAGGTGCCGGCCTGGATCTCCTTCTGCACCCGCAGCAGGTCCACCAGCGTCTCGTGGATCTGCGGGTGGGTGTAGTGCCGGGTCGTGTCCAGCAGGCCGCCGAAGGCGTTCTTCAGCGCGCAGGTGTAGTCGGTGTAGATGTGGGTCTTCACCGTCGGCAGGTGCACGACGTTCTTGCCGAAGAAGTAGTCGGGGATGCGCACGCCCTTGGGGAAGATCTTGTCGAGCACCAGGAAGGGCCCCGACTTGGGCTCGAAGGTGACCCAGCTCATGTCCGCCGGGTTGAAGTTGTACTTGACCGGCAGCCGGTACTTGTCGTGCACGGGCTTGAAGTTGTTGAGCCGCTCGCCCTTCTCGGCGTTGGTCACCACCGTGCGGTTCTCGACCACGACCTGGTCGAGGAAGCCCAGGTCCCGCAGCTTGCGCGTCACGCCCTCGATCTGCCAGGGGGTGCTGTTCGCGCTGGGGTACAGCATGTGCCAGGAGATGTTGTTCTTGAGGATGGTCGTCGCCTTGGGATCCAGGGCCTCGGTCACCCGGGCCAGGTCGAGCAGGCGGGCGTAGTCCTCGATCACGGTGGCGGGCGTGGTGCGCACGGCGGCGACCACGCTCTTGCCGGCGCTGGTCGTCACGGGGATGCGGGTGACATCGGGCGAGGTGGCGGCCATGGTCCGGGCTCCTGGAGAAGGGGGCCGCCTCCTCTAACCTGCGGAGGCCGGAGGGCCGCGATAGCCACGCGGGGTCCCCCCCGGCGCGGAGGCGCGATGTTGTCCGGACTGGAGTCCCTGCTCGCCGACCCCTCCCGCCTGGACCGCCTGCGGGGGGCCCGCGTCGGCCTGTGCTGCAACCACACCGCCGTCGATCGTGACCTCGACCACGCCGTCGACCTGCTGCGCGGGGCCGGGGTGACGCTGCGCCGCCTGTTCGGGCCCGAGCACGGCATCGAGGCCACCGCCCAGGACATGATCGGCGTGCAGGGCCAGGACCAGGGCACCGCGGTCGTCAGCCTGTACGGCGACACCGAGCAGAGCCTGCACCCCGACCCGGCCACCCTGGCCGACCTGGACATCCTGCTCTTCGACATCCAGGACATCGGCGCCCGCTACTACACCTACCAGGCCACGCTCGGGTACGTGATGCAGGTGGCGGCCGGGACCGGCACCGAGCTCTGGGTGCTCGACCGCCCCAACCCCATCGACGGGCTCTCCCTCGAGGGCAACCTGGTGCAGCCGGGCTTCGAGAGCTTCGTGAGCGCCTTCCCGCTGCCGGTGCGCCACGGCATGACCATGGGCGAGCTGGGGCGCTACTTCCGCGAGGTCCTGGGCATCGACGCGCCCCTGTCCGTCGTGCCCTGCCAGGGCTGGCGGCGGGAGCAGTGGCTGGACGAGACGGGGCTGCCCTGGGTCTACCCCTCGCCGAACATGCCGACGCTGGACACGGCGGCGCTCTACCCGGGCCTCTGCCTGGTCGAGGGAACCAACCTCAGCGAGGGGCGCGGCACCACCCGGCCCTTCCACCTGGTGGGCGCGCCCTGGGTCGACCGGCGCGAGCTGGTCCGCCTGCTGCGCCTGGGAGCGCAGGACGCCGGCGTGCAGGGGGTGGCCTTCCGCGCCGCCACCTTCGAGCCCCGCTTCCAGAAGCACGCCGGCCAGGTCTGCCACGGCGTCGAGATCCTGGTGACCGAGCGGCGCGCGCTCGACGCCTTCCGGCTGGGCCTGGTGCTGCTGGAGGCCTTCCTGCGCCTGGACCCCGACCGGCGGCACTTCGCCTGGCGCACCGAGACCTACGAGTTCGTGGATCACCCCATCGCCATCGACCTGCTCTGCGGCTCGGCCGAGGCCCGGATCGGCCTGGAGAGCAAGGTGCGCCCCGCCGACCTGCTCGCCGCCTGGCAGCCGGAGCTGGCCGGCTTCGACGAGCAGCGCCAGGCCTGCCTGCTCTACTGAACCCTCCCACAGGCTCGGAGCCCCGATGAACCTGCGCGCCCGCTTCGCCCAGGCCGCCCCCGCCGTCGACTCCTGCACCCTGCGCCTGGTGGACGAGCGCAGCGAGCTGCTCGCCGTGCGCAACGACGTGGTCGAGCCCACCCAGGAGCGGATCGACCTGGGCGCGATGATCACGGTCCTGCACCAGGGCGGCATGGGCTACGCCGCGACCTCGGACCTGTCGGTGTCGGGCCTGCGGGCCGCCGCCGACCGGGCCGCCGACTGGGCGCGCCGGACCGCGGCGTCCGGGGTCTTCGACCACCGCCTCGCGCCGCGGGCGACGGGGAGGGGCGAGCACCGCGCGCCCGTCCAGCGCCCGTGGGAGGGCGTCTCGCTGGCGGACAAGCTCGACCTGCTGCGCGCCGAGGTCGCGGACATGGCCGGCCCCGACCGCGCCGACGATCGCGTCGTCGAGCGCACCGCCAGCCTGCTGCGGGTGCGGCACCACAGCGAGCTGTACTCCACCGACGGCGGCGAGCTGGTCCAGGAGCTGGACCTGCTGGCGCCGGACGCCCAGGTCATCGTGCACGCGGGGGGCGTGACCCAGCGCCGCGGCACGGGCTCCCGGGGCCTGTCGCGGCAGGGCGGCCTGGAGGTGCTCGACCAGGTCGGCTTCCGCGGCCTGGGCACGCGCCTGCATGACGAGGCGATCCAGCTCCTCTCGGCGCCGGACTGCCCCTCGGGGCCCATGGACCTGCTGCTGGCCCCCGACCAGATGATGCTCCAGATCCACGAGAGCATCGGCCACCCCCTCGAGCTGGACCGGATCCTGGGCGACGAGCGCAACTACGCCGGCACGAGCTTCGTCACCCTGGACATGTTCGGCCGCTACCAGTACGGCAGCGAGCTGCTCGACGTGACCTTCGACCCCGGCGTGCCCGGCGAGCTGGCCGCTTACGCCTTCGACGACGAGGGCGCGCCAGCGCGTCGCGAGTGGTTGATCAAGGGCGGTCTGCTGCTGCGGCCCCTGGGCGGCGGCACCTCCCAGGCGCGCGCCGGCCTGCCGGGCGTGTCCAACGCGCGGGCCTGCTCCTGGAACCGGCCGCCCATCGACCGGATGGCCAACCTCAACGTCGAGCCCGGGCCGCACAGCCTGGAGCAGCTCGTCGCCATGGTCGAGCGCGGGGTCTTCATGGAGACCAACGCGAGCTGGTCCATCGACGACAGCCGCAACAAGTTCCAGTTCGGCTGCGAGTGGGCGCGCCTGATCGTCGACGGGCAGCTCGGCCCCGTCGTGCGCAACCCCAACTACCGCGGCATCTCCGCCACCTTCTGGCGCAGCCTGGCCGGGGTGGGGGATCGCTCCACCATGCAGGTGATGGGCACCCCCTACTGCGGGAAGGGCGAGCCCAACCAGGTCATCCGCGTCGGCCACGCCTCGCCCGCCTGCCTCTTCCGGGGCGTCGACGTCTTCGGGGGACACTCCTGATGCCTGCCAGCCCCGCCCACGCCCGCTTCCTCGACCTGGCCCAGCACGTCGACCGCTGCCTGCAGCCCGGCGAGGACCACACCCTGTGGCTGCAGGGCGAGGAGAGCGACTTCGTCCGCTTCAACCGCGGCCGCGTCCGCCAGCCGGGCACGGTGCGCCAGGACGAGCTGACCGTGCGGCTCATCCAGGGGCAGCGCCACGCCTCGGTCGACCTGACCCTGTCCGGCGAGCCGGTCGAGGATCGCGACCGCGTCGAGGCCGCGGTGCTGCGCCTGCGCGCCCGCCTGGGAGAGCTGCCCGAGGATCCGCACCTGCTGTGGGCGACGGAGGGCGCCTCCTTCACCCGGATCGCCGACGGGGCGCCGCCGGACGGGCGCGAGATCGCCGACCTGGTGCTGCAGGAGGCCGCGCGCGACGGCGGTGTCGACCTGGTCGGCATCCTGGTGAGCGGCGGCATGCACACCGGCTTCGCCAGCAGCCGCGGCCAGCGCTGCTGGGACCAGCGCCACTCCTGGCTGCTGGACTGGAGCCTGGTGCACCAGGGCGACAAGGCCGTGAAGTCCACGGTCGGCGGCACGGACTGGCAGCCCGAGCTGCTGCGCGCCCGCATGGACCAGGCCCGCGCGACCCTGCCGGTGCTGGCCCGCCCGGCGCGTCGCCTGCAGCCCGGCGCCTACCGGGCCTGGCTGAGCCCCGCCGCCCTGGCCGAGGTGATGGACCTGCTGTCCTGGGGCGCCTTCAGCCACCGCAGCCAGGAGGCGCGCAACACGCCGCTCCTGCGCCTGCTCACCGGCGAGGCCAGCCTGGACCCGCGCCTGACCCTGGTCGAGGACGTGGGCCAGGGCCTGGCCCCGCCCTTCACCGCCGACGGCTTCACCCGGCCCGCCCAGGTGCCGCTGATCGACGCCGGCCTGCTGGTCGGCAGCCTGGTCTCGCCGCGCTCGTCGAAGGAGTACGGCCGGCCGCAGAACGGCGCCGCCGCGGACGAGTCGCCGACCTCGCTGTCCATGGCGCCCGGCAGCCTGCCCGACGCCGACGTGCTGCGCGCCCTGGGCACCGGGCTCTACATCAGCAACCTGTGGTACCTCAACTACAGCGATCGGGCCGCCGGCCGCATGACCGGCATGACCCGCTTCGCCACGACCTGGGTCGAAGACGGCGAGGTCGTGGCCCCCACCGAGGTGATGCGCTTCGACGAGACCATCTTCCACCTGCTGGGCGAGGGGCTCGTCGCCATCGGCGCCGAGGCCACGCTGCTGCCGGGCACCAGCACCTACGAGCGGCGCGCCACCACCAGCGCCCGGCTGCCCGGGGTGCTGGTCGAGGGCATGCGCTTCACGCTCTGATCTCCTCCTCCCGAGCTTCCGCGAGGCAGGTCAGGGGGGAACCGCTTGCGGTGCCCCCCTTGGGTTGCGGGCGAAGCCCGCGCTGCGCGCGTCGTATCATGGCGGCTGGAGGCGATGATGTCCCTGCTGCTTGCCGTCATGCTCTCCTCCGGATCGGCGCTCGCGCTCGATGCCGTCGAGGTCGCCAGGCAGGTCGACGCTGCGGCGGCGGCGACGGACCAGGTCGTGGCGTTGCTCACGTTGGACGCGAATGCGGCGCTCTCGCGCAGGGTGCAACGCTTGACCGAGCAGCCGAACGTGACGGTCACCGCGATCAGCCCGCTGGGCGATCGGCAGGCGGAGGTGACGCTGGCGTTGGCGCGGGTCGGCGCGGGCTGCGGCTTCGTCCTGGATCCCGCGCCGACAGCCCCCTCGCTCCTGGCGACCGGTGCCTGTGCTCCGCGCGTGGGCACTGGGGAGAGCTCGGATCCCGGCGCGCTTCCGCAGGTCGGTGCTCCGCCTTCGACTCCGGCCGAACCGCCGCTGCCCCGCCTCTACGCCACCGTGCTCGGTGTGCACATCTTCCTGGGCGACGAGGGCGGCGTGTCTCTGGGCCAGGATGTGCATGTGCGCGTGTCGCGCCGGACCGCCGTGGGTGGCGGGTTCCAGTACCTGGGCATGGAGGGGTCCAGCAGCCTGGGGGCGGCGGTTGGCGCCGAGGTCAGCCCGCTCGGCACGGTCGCGCGCGGCGCTCACCTCGGGCTCGGCCTGGGATACCGGAAGGAGTCGGTCGACGGGTTCTTCGGCTACGACCTGAGCTTGTTCGTTGTCGAAGCGCGCGCAGGCGCCCGCTACACCATCCCCACCTCGCCGGTCTACATCGCCGGCGGCTTGGGATATGCCCTGGTCCAGAGCCCCGAACTCGACGAGCCGATCCATGGTTCGGCCGTCACCTTCGGGGTCGGACTGGCGTACTGATCGCTCAGTCCTTCGGCGGCTTCTTCTGCAGCTTGCGCTGCAGGGTGCGGCGGTGCAGGCCCAGGCGGCGCGCGGCCTCGGAGATGTTGCCGCCGGTCTCGGCCAGCACGGCCTGGATGTGCTCCCACTCGGCGCGGGCCAGCGACGGCGTCTGCCAGCCCTCTTCCTCGACGCTGTCCAGCGGGTCGGCCTCGCCCCGGTCGAAGGCGGCCAGCACCTCGTCGGCGTCGGCCGGCTTGTTGACGTAGCCGATGGCGCCCAGGCGCACGGCGTCGACCGCCGTCGCGATGCTGCCGTAGCCGGTCAGCACGACGATCTCGACCTCGGGCACCTTGGCCCGCAGGTTGCGGATCAGCTCCAGGCCGCTCATGCCGGGCATGCGCAGGTCGACGACGGCGCGGGCGGGCTTCCACACCTCCGCCACGGCCAGCGCCACGGTCGCGTCCTTGGCCGTGCGCACCTCGTAGCCGCGGTCCCACAGGGCCAGGGCGAGGCGCTCACGAAGGCGCTCGTCGTCGTCTACGAGCAGGATGCCAGGGCGGTCGGACATCAGGTCTCCCCCTTGTTGGTGGGTCCGGGAACCAGGAAGATAGCCTCCGTGCCCACGCCGGGCGAGGAGGTCAGGTGCAGGGCACCGCCGAGGTGCTCGGCCACGGACTGGGCGAACCACAGGCCCAGCCCCATGCCCACGCCCTCGGGGCGCGTCGAGAAGAAGGGCTCCTGGGCGCGCGCCAGGACCTCGGGGGTCATGCCGACGCCGTGGTCGATGACCGCGATCCGCAGGTTGCTGCCCTGGCGGTCGATGCGCAGCAGCACCGGCGTGCCGGCCGGGCTGGCCTTGAGCGCGTTGCCCAGCAGGCGGCGGATGGCCTGGGACACCAGCCGCGGCGGCATGGGCCAGCACTCCTCCTCGACGTCGGGCTCGAGCTCGACCTCGATCTCGTCGCCGTGGCCCTCCAGGATGAGGTCCACCACGTCGCCCACGGGCACGCACTGGAGCTGCTCGCCGCTGCCGGCGCCGACGTCGGCGGTCAGCTCGTGCAGCACCCGGCGGCAGCGGGCCACCTCGCCACGGATCAAGGCCGCGTCGGCGGCCAGCGACGAGCCCGGCTCGGCCTTGCGCGTCAGCTCGCCGGCGGCGACCGCGATGGTGCCCAGCGGGGTCGCCAGCTCGTGCGAGGCGCCTGCCGCCAGGGTGGCGAGGCTGGCCATGCGGCGGCTGCGCTCCTCCGCCACGCGGGCGCGCGCGACGTGGGCGTCGGCGGCCGTCAGGAAGCGGCGCGCGCGGAGCAGGGTCGCCACCAGGAAGGGGCTGGCGACGGCGACGGCGCCGAACATGCCGACCGCGTGCCCCATCGGGTCGGTCCCCGTGTGGGCCAGGTGCGCTCCCCCCAGCAGCTCGGTCAGGAAGAGCAGGGCGACGTAGGCCAGCAGCACCAGGCCCAGGCTGACCCAGGCCTGGCGCGGCGGCAGGAGCAGGGCCGCGAGCACCGGGTAGACCAGGTACAGGGGGGAGAAGGGGCTGAGCGCGCCGCCGGTCAGCACCAGCATCCCGGTCAGCAGCACGGCGTCGAGCCCGATGAGGCCAGCCAGCCAGGGCGAGGGGATGTCGTGGCGGCGCCGCTCGAGCTGGACGTTGGTGAGCACCCCCACGGCGACCAGCGCGGCGAGCGCGGCGGCCGGCGGCCAGGGGCCCACGGCGGCGGCCAGGCCGATGGCGGCGAGCTGGATCACCACGGCCACCCAGCGCAGCCGGATCAGCTCGGCGGCGTCGGCAAGGGGGCGCAGGGCGACGGCGTGCGGCACGCCATGCCCTCACACGGCCTGGAGGCTGCGGCCACCACGACGACGTCGGTCTGCGGGCGGACGGCCTGCGGCGAAGGGCCACATTGCGGACCTGGCCATCTGTAATATGCGCGAGCCCGGAGGTGAACCCATGCACCTGATCGCGCTCGCCGCGCTCTCCGTCCTGGCCTGCACCAAGGACGACGCCGACGACACCGGCGCCTCCGGCGGACTCGTCACCGACCAGGGCCTGTACGCGCTGCTGGTCAGCTACACGCCGGACCCGCCGGTGGCGGGAGACACCACGCTGACCGTCGAGATCCACGACGCCGCCACCGACGAGCTGCTCACCGGCTCCACGCTGACGGTGACGCCGTGGATGCCCGACCACGGGCACGGGATCAGCGACCCGCCGGACGTGGTCGAGGACGCGGGCGTGTACACCGTGACCTTCGCCTACTCGATGCCCGGCACCTGGGAGCTGACCTTCGACGTCGACGGCAGCCTGGGCGTGGACAGCGCCGTGCTCACGGTCGAGGTCGAGTAGGTGCTGGGGCTGGCGGCGCTCGCCCTGTGGTCCACGCTGCTGCCCCTGCGGGCGCAGGCCGGGGCCTGCTGCGTCGGCAGCACCTCGACGGTGCCGACGCGGCTGGGCGAGTGCGAGAAGGGGATGGCCGGCCTGTCACTGGGCGGCGAGACGGCCGTCGGCCGCTGGGACGGGGAGGGCGCGCTGGGCGCCTCCTCGCTCCAGGACGACGCGGTGATCGCCTCGGTCGCCGGAGCCTTCCGCTGGGACCGCAAGGGCCAGGTCGGCCTGTCGCTGCCGGTGCGGCTGAACCACAAGGGCCTGGCCGACCAGGACCTGTGGGGCGGAGGGGCCGGCGACCTGGTGGCCAACGTCGTCTGGGACCCGTTCGTCGAGCTGCCGACCGGCGGGCCGGGCAAGGCCCTGCCGGTGCCGATCCTGACGGCGGGCCTGCGCCTGCCGACGGGCCGGACCTGGGAGCAGGCCGAGGGCGCGCTGCTGGAGGACGTCACGGGCCTGCCGGGGCCGGGCCTGCTGGTGGGCCTGTCGATGGAGCGGACCCTGGACAAGACCCCCTGGAGCCTGGGGGTCGACAGCGAGCTGGCAAGGGACCACGACCACCTGCACCCGACCGTGACCTTCAACGGCAGCCTGGGCCGCTACCTCGGCACCCGCTGGAGCGTCGTGGGCGTCGGGCGGCACCAGCGCAGCTACGCGCTGGACGGCACCGGGGGCTCGGCCAGCCGCACGGTGCTGGGGGCGAAGCTGGCGCTGGGCAAGGCCATGAAGTGGCGGACCTGGCTGGGCGCCGAGGGCGACCTGCCGATCCCCCTGCTGGGGCACGGCAACCTGCGCCAGGTCTCGGCCTCGGCGGGCTTCGCGCTGGTCCGCTGAGCCGCGCAGCCGCGGGGCCGCGGGGTGAGGCGCCGCCTGCGCCGGGTAGGGCGCGGCCCGCGCCGGGCGCGGCGCTCAGCGCAGCAGGAAGAGCAGGCCGAAGGACAGGGCGTGCTGCTGGTCGGTCACGCGGGCCTCGGCCGGGTCCAGGTCGAAGCGGAAGCTGCGGAAGCCCAGCTCCAGGCCGGCGCGCAGGCCCACCAGCGGCGCCAGGGCGTACTCGGCGCCGACCTCGGCCCGGGTCTGGACCGGCCAGGGCGCCAGGGTCTCGGTGCCCTCCACCTCCACCAGCAGGTCGCCGAGCACCAGGCCCACCCCTCCGCCCAGGCGCGCGCCGGGGACGCCGGCGGTCAGCAGCCGGGCGCCGGTCGCCTTGTCCGGGTTCTCCTCGCGGAAGTCGGCGTAGGTGAAGACGGGGACGCGGCTGTACTCGAACTGTCCCAGCAGGTAGGGGCGCGCGATGCCCGTCGGGGGCAGCGGGACCCGCAGGCCTGCCGCGCCCTGCAGGTCCAGGCGGGTGAAGCCCTCGTCGTTGACGACGTAGCCTTCGTAGCGGCCCTGCAGGCGGGCGTCGAAGCCCAGCGGCAGGTCGGCGGGCTGGACCACCGCCCGCAGGTGCAGGGCCGGCGCGCCCGCCACCTGCCCGCGCAGGAGATCGCCCTGGTCGGCCACCACCTCGGCCGGCAGCCCCTCGTCCCCGTCGCTGGTGAGCCGGTAGCTGTGGGGGACCGTCGCGGCGGCGACGGCGAAGCGGGCCCACGCCTCCTCCCGCGCCGGTCGGGGAGGCCGGGTGCGGGCGACGGCCTCGGCCTGGGCAGCCAGGGCCTGGCCCGCCGCCTCGGCCGCCGACGAGGCCGTGGCCGGGTCGGCGGGCGGCAGGATGGCCCCCCGCGAGGTCAGGGGGAGCTGGCCCACCGCCTGGCCGTGGCGGGCCAGCAGGACCGTGGGCAGGGCGGCGCGCAGGCGCTCGCGCAGGATGCGGGTGCGGTCGGGGCCGCTGCCCGGCGCGTCGGCGAGGGCGCCGTCGGCCAGGCCGACCAGGACCGGCACGCTGCCCTGCAGGCCCGCCGCTGTCGCGTGCACCACGAGCAGGCCGTCGGAGACCGGCGCCAGGGCCACGCGGGCCAGGCCGGCGCTGTCCGTGCGCGTGGACGCGGCGACGGTGCCCCCTGTCGCCGACAGGGCCAGCGTCACGCCCGGCACCGGCAGCCCCATGGTGTCCACCACCGCCAGGACCAGGCCCACCGGCTCCCGGTGGCCCGCCGGCAGGGTCGGCGTGTCCGCCCAGCCGACCACCGCGGCCGGCACGAGCCCGCTCTGGGGCAGCTCCGGCGCCAGGACCACCGTCGCCGAGCGGCGGCCGGCGTCCATCCGGACGGTCGCGGTGGCGCCGCCGGCGTCGCTGGCCACGCGGCCGCGCAGGGCGGCGCCCTGGCCCAGCACGCTGTGGGGCACCAGGCCGGAGACGGCGAGGCGGGCGTCCCGCGCCCCGTCGCCCAGGATCGGCGGCTCGGCGACGGCGCTCCCCCGGGGCAGCTCGGCGACCACCTCGATCGTCGCCTCGACCTCCTGGCCCAGCAGCCGCGCCGCCAGGCGGACGCTGCCCGGCTGGGCCGGCGCGGTCCAGGTCCCGGCCGCCAGCCCGTGCCCGACCAGCTGGAGCGGCCCGACGACCCCGGCGCTGGCCGTGACGGTGGGCATGGTCCCGGCCAGCCGGGGGCTGCCGTCGTCCTCGACGACCACGACCTGCAGGGGGATGCTGGCGCCGGCCGTCACGCGGGGGGGCAGGGGCTGCCAGCCCAGCCAGGGGTGCTGGCCCGCCGGCAGGGACACGGCGCGGGTGAAGGCGCGGCCGTCCACCGTGCACTGCAGCTCGCCGCGGGCGACGGCGGGGTGCAGGGCGATCCGCAGGGCCAGGCTGCCCTCGGGGTCTGCGATCGCCGCGGCCGACTCCTCGCCGGCCCGCAGGCTGCACTGCGCGCCCGGCTCGACGTCGAAGCGCAGGGGCGTCTCGACCAGGACCGGGACGGCGGCCCAGCCTGGCATGCCGGCCGGGGCGGCGCCGTCCGCGAAGCCCAGGACCGCGAAGGTGGGCTCGGCCAGCGTCGGCGGCGGCGTCCAGCGCACGGTCCAGCCGCTGCCGGTGCTGCGGGGCGCGTCCATCCGGCCGACGCTGCCGTGCACGACCAGCCGGCGCTCCGCCGGGGGCTGGGCGCTGGCGCGCGCGGGCTCGATCGCGAGCTCCAGCAGCTTGTCGCGCCCCAGCACCACCCGCGCCTGGGCCGGGGTCGCGCGCAGGCCGCCCTCGAAGGCGGCGACGACCGGCACCTCGAAGGTGGACTCCTCCTTGCCCTCGGGGCCGCGCACCTGCAGCGCGAGGGCCAGGGGGCCGGCCTGCCCGGGCTCCACCGGCACCCGCAGCCGGCCGTCGTCCAGCCGCTCCACCGCGCCGACCCGGGCCCCCGCCGCGTGGGCCTTCAGCCGCGCGTCCGAGGGCAGGTCGGGGGCCCACAGCTCCACCGTGCCGGGCTGCCCCGCCTGCAGCGGCGCGCCCGGCAGCAGCAGCGGGTCGGCGGCCAGGGCGGGCAGGGCGATGGCGAGCGACAACCACATCGGCGCGGCAGGGTAGCGGGCGAGGGCGGGGCCGGGTGTGTGGAGTGCGTCAGGGGTGCGGCGGCAGCGGAGCGCGCCGGTCCCGCCGCTGCCCCCGCCAGGCCCAGGCCGCCGCGCCGACCTCCAGCAGGATGGTCAGCAGGACCACCCACGTCAGCCAGAAGGACCCCCAGTAGCCGTGCAGGCTGTTGCCCCAGCCGTACAGGTCCGGCATGCGACCCAGCGCGACGAAGCCCAGCCCCAGGGCCAACAGCAAGGCGTGGCGCCGCGGGGCACCGGGGACGGCCGTCCCCAGCGCCAGCAGGCCCAGGAGCTGCCAGTAGTAGATGTTGCTCACCAGGAACAGGAAGATCCCCAGCACCCCGACCCAGGCGGCGAAGGCCCGGTGGTTCCGCCAGGCGGCGAAGGCCAGGCCCAGGCCCAGCAAGATCCGCCCCACCGGCAGGGTCGGCGGGGGGTGCTCCAGCCACTTGCGCCGGGCGGCGAAGACCTTGTCGGGCAGGGGGTCGAACAGGGCATCGGGGCGGAAGTGGAGCTGCGTGCCGACGTCCCGGAAGGAGTACTGGCCCCGGTAGTAGCCCTCGGTCAGCGTGGCGCGGATGCGCTCGGCGTAGTCCAGCCACAGGCCCGGGCCGAAGACCAGGCTGGAGATCACCACCGAGGCCAGCAGGCCCGCGAAGGCCCAGGCGACCAGCCGCAGGTCGTCACGCTGGGGGCGGCGGGCGGCGATGGCGTCGCGCAGCATCGGCAGCGCCATGAACAGCGCCGGCACCGCGCAGAAGGCCTTGCTGGAGATGGCGTAGCCCAGCAGCAGGCCGGCCCCCCGGGGCTTGTTCGCGCCGACCAGGATGGCGCTGCCCGCCAGCGCGAAGAGCCAGTCCATGCGCAGCAGGCTGCCCCCCAGCCAGGGCCAGATGCGCGCCGGCAGCATCACGAGCACGGCCAGGACGGCCGCGGTGCGGGCGCCGTGGTGGCGCCAGGCCAGGCCGAGCAGGGCGGCCAGCAGGCACAGGTCGACGGCGCCGAACAGCGGCAGCGTGTCCTTCCGGATCGGCAGCCGTCCCACCAGCCCGCGGGCGACCGTCGCCCACGCCGGCGAGGCGGTGAAGCCATGGTCGCTGAGCACCCCCCAGCGCTTGCCGCGCAGCTCCTGTTGCAGCACGAGCACGTCGGCCTGGAAGGCGGCCCAGCGCTCGGGCGAGAAGCGGGCCCGCGCCTGCCAGGCCGCGCCCCGCAGCTCGTCGGCGCGGTGCAGCACGAAGGTGTCCGGGTCCCGGATCTCGAAGTCCGGCAGCTTCTCGCCGCGCTCCAGGCCCGCCGCCAGCGTGGCCAGGTAGAGGTGGTCGTAGCGCAGCTCCTCCATGTACCGCTCGCCGAGCACGAAGTGGTACTGCTCGTGGGCATGCACGGGGTGCAGCAGGTGCCGGCCTCTCTCGCCGTTGTCCAGGCGCCAGGCGGCGAGCAGGCCGGCCAGGACCAGCAGGGCGGTGAAGGCGGGGCGCAGGCGCGGCCAGCGCGGCTCCAGCCACGCCGAGAGCAGCACCGTGCCGGCGGCGAACGCGGCGACGGTGGCGGCGACAAGGTCCGGGTCGAGGCGTGGCATCGTCTCCCCGGCGGCGACCCTAAGCGGGGGGGAGTGGTGAGGCCACGGGCCGCCGCGCGCGGGGCCCGCCCGGCGACCGTCAGTCCAGCCCGAACTCCTCGGCCGCGCTCTTCAGCTCCATCTTCGGCTGGTCGGCCTTCATCATCAGGAAGGGGCCGCAGACCAGCGCGTCCATGTCGGTGCGCATGAAGCAGCGGTAGGCGTCCTCGGGGGTGTTCACGATGGGCTCGCCGCGCACGTTCATGCTGGTGTTGATGACCAGCGGGCAGCCCGTCCGGCGCCGGAAGGTGTCGATCAGGTCGTAGTACAGCTCGTCCTGCTCGCGGCTGATCGTCTGGATGCGGGCGCTGTTGTCGACGTGGGTGATCGCCGGCAGGTCGGGGTGGTCGGCGCTGACCTGGGCGACCAGCAGCATGTAGGGGCTGGGGCGGTCCAGGTCGAAGTACCGGCTGCAGTACTCCTCCAGGATGCTGGGCGCGAAGGGGCGGAAGCCCTCGCGCATCTTGATCTTCATGTTGATGATCGTGCGCATCTCGGGGTGGCGCGGGTCGCCCAGGATGCTGCGGTGGCCGAGCGCCCGCGGGCCCCACTCCAGGCGCCCCTGGTACCAGCCGACGACGTGGGCCGTGTCGATCAGCTCGGCCGTGTGGTCGAGCAGCTCCTGCCGCTCCAGGCGGCGGTAGACGGCGCCCTGGCGGTCCAGCGTGTCCTGGATCTCGTCGTCGCTGTAGCCGGGGCCCAGGTAGACGTCGTCGAGCTTCCAGCCGCGGGGCTTGCCGAGCACGTCGTGCCAGGCCCACAGGGCGGCCCCCATCGCCCCCCCCGCGTCGCCGGCGCTGGGCTGGATGTAGATGTCCTCGATGGGCGCGCGGCGCAGGATCTCGCCGTTCGCCACGCAGTTGAGCGCCACGCCGCCGGCCAGGCAGATCCGCGGCACCCCCGTCTCCTGCACGACCTTGGTGGCCAGCGCCACCATCACGTCGTTGACGACCTCCTGCAGGGAGCGGGCCACGTCCTTGTGGAACTGCTCCAGGGGCGGCCCCTCCAGCGGCCGGGTCGGCTGGCCCATCACCTCCTCGAAGGCCGCGTTGTACATGCGCATGCCGTGGTCGAAGGTGAAGTAGCGCATGTCCAGGCGGAAGGTGCCGTCCGGCGCGATGTGGATGAGCTGCCGGATCCGGTCGACGTAGACGGGCTGGCCATAGGGGGCCAGGCCCATCACCTTGTACTCGGCGCTGTTGACCTTGAAGCCCAGGTACCAGGTGAAGGCGCTGTAGAGCAGGCCCAGGCTGTGCGGGAAGCGGATCTCCCCCAGCAGCTCGATCTTGTTGTCCCGCCCCACGCCCCAGGAGGCGGTGGACCACTCGCCGACGCCGTCCACCGTCAGGATGGCCGCCTCCTTCCAGCCGCTGGCGTAGAAGGTGCTGGCGGCGTGCGAGAGGTGGTGGCTGCCGTAGAAGATGGGGCCCGTGTAGCCGAGCTCGCGGGACAGCAGCTTGTCCAGGCGCAGCTTGGTCGCGAACCAGGCGGGCACGCCCTGCACGAACTGGGGGAAGGAGCGGGGGAAGGTCGAGAGGTGGCTGATGAGCAGGCGCTCGAACTTGACCAGCGGCTTGTCGTAGAAGGCGACGGCGTCGACGTCCTTCATGGTGATGCCCGCCTGGTCCAGCACCCAGCGGATCGCGTGGATCGGGAAGTCGGGATCGTGCTTCTTGCGGGTGAAGGCCTGCTCGTCCACGGCGGCGACGGCGACGCCGTCCTGGAGCAGGCAGGCGGCGGCGTCGTGGTAGAAGCAGGACAGGCCGAGGATGTTCATGGGCTGCTTGTACACCTGGGGCGCACGGGGGTCCAGCGGCCGCCGCGACCTGCATGCAGCCGCCGAGGCGTCCCGCGGGCCTTGACCTGGAGGCGCCGATACGACAAGGTGTCCTGCCTTCGCCCTCGAGGAGATCCGCCATGGCACCGACCCGCACGACCCTGCTGCCCACCGCGTGGCTGTTCCTGGCCCTGGCCGGGCTCCCCGCGGCCCTGGCTTGCGGCGACAAGGACGACAGCAACCCGAGCTCCTCGCCCAGCGACCCCAGCGCCGACTGGGCGATCAACTGGGGGCAGGACGGGGGGGCCACGGACGGGGGCACGACCGACGGGGGTACCACCGACGGCGGCACGACCGACGGCGGCACGACCGACGGGGGCACGACCGACGGGGGCGGCGGGGACACCGGCGACACCGGCGAGGCCGCCCCCGAGGGCTGATCCCGCCCCCGGGCTCAGGAACCCAGCTCGCGCGCGGCGGCGCGCACCGCCGCCAGGGGGTCGGCCGCGCGCGGCGCCTCGGCGGGGGAGCCCCCGGCCGCCGCCTGCTCCGCCACCGCGGCGCGCAGCGCGACGATCGACGCGCGCAGCCCGGTGATCAGCTCCGGACCCGGGTCGGCGGGCAGGTGCTCCAGTCGGCGCTGCAGGTCCTCGGCGGCCTCTTCGAGGTGCAGCCGCAGGGGAGGGGAGAGGTCCCCCTCCAGGATCTCGCGGCGCGCCCCCCGCAGGTCGGCCGCCAGTCGCTGCACCGGCCCCAGGGGGGGGCGGGCCACCAGCGCGCGTCGAGCCTGGCGCAGCGCCGCCCGCTGCCTGGCCACCACGGCCTGGCGCGCCGCGCCCGCCGCCAGGAGGACAGCCACCAGCCCCAGCGCGGCGGCGACGAGCCAGGTCAGCGGCGTGGCGATCAGCGCGGCCGCCGCGAGCCCCAGCGCCAGGACGCCGAGCAGCGCCGACCCGGCCCAGGCCCCGCCGCTCCCGGCGCCGTCGCGGGCGACGACCTGCAGTCCCTGCCGCGCGAGGAAGGCGGCGCGCTCGTCGGCCTGGGCGCGGGTCTGCGCGCCCTCCAGCGGCAGCCACGCCGAGCCGGTCGCGGCCTGCTCGACGACCGGCTCGGGGAGGTCGAGCAGCGCCGCGGCCCGGCGGCGTCCGGCGGCGGTGAGCGAGGCGGAGCGCGCCGCGACCACCCACGGCGCGGTGGGCAGGTCGAGCCGCGCGACGGGGGGGAGGGGCTGGCGGGCCGGGCGCGCCTCGGGCCGGTCGACCGGCAGCGGCGCCGGGGGCGAGGGGAGGGCCACCCGGAGCCCGGCCGCGACCGCGACCGGTTCCCCGGGGGGCAGGGTGGACGCGGCGGCGACCCGGACGGCCGGGTCGGGGGAGAGGAGCCCGGCGAGCAGGTGGTCGAGCGCATCGGGCTGGGAGGGGTCGAGCTCGCGCAGGCGCCGCGGCGGTCCCGCCTGGGCCAGGGCGGCGGCGGTCCGCGCCTCGACGGGCCAGGCGCCGGTCACCGCGCGGAAGAGCAGCACGCCCAGCCCGTAGAGGGCGCTGCCGGGGACCGGGGCGCCGCCGCCGCGCAGCTCGGGGGCCCGGTGGTAGGGCGGCGACAGCTCGGTG
This sequence comes from Myxococcota bacterium, assembly GCA_023150805.1. Lineage (GTDB taxonomy): Bacteria > Myxococcota_A > UBA796 > UBA796 > UBA2385 > UBA2385. The sequence goes on from JAKLKF010000009.1 coordinate 97,603, forward strand.
GAGGGGGGCGTGAGCCCCGACGGCGCCAGGCGCAGCGTCCCCTCGGCGTCCACCGCCAGGTCGACCGGCCCCAGCTCGCCGGCCAGCGCCGGCTCGGCGGCCAGCGCCGCGGGGGCCAGCCAGGCGGCCCAGGCGCGCGCCTGGTCGGCGTCCAGGCGCAGCGCCGGGTCGATCGGCTGGAGCGGGACGTGCGCCGCGGCGGGGCGCCCGTCCACGGTTCCCTGGGCCAGCGGCTCCACCAGGGCGGGGTGCGGCACCGGGCGGTCCCAGGCGCGCCGGAAGCGGCTCGCGGCCCCCGGGCGCAGCGCCCCGGCGGCGGGCAGGGGCGTGAGGCCCGCCGCCTGCCCGGTGGCGTCGTCCCGGGCCTGCCACCGGACCAGCTCGCCCACGCCGGGCCAGGGCTGCTCCAGCGCGAAGCGGTCGAGGACGCGTTGGCCGGGCTTCATGGCCGCGGGGCGCCGGCGGGGGAGGGGAGGTGCCGCATCCCGGTCCCTCTATCCGGCTTCCCCCTCCTCCCGGGCTACAGTGCGGCGATGGCCTCGCCTCCGCCCGTCCCGGCGCAGCGTCCCAGCGGCGGCCCGCTCGCCGCCCCGGTGATCGGCTGGCTCTTCCGCGCGTGGAGCGCCACCTGGCGCGTGCACCGGCATGGCTGGGAGCCGGTCGCCGCGGCGCTGGAGCAGGGCCCCTGCGTCCTGGCCTTCTGGCACGGCGAGCAGGTGGCGATCATCGGCACGCACCGGCGCGTGCCCATCGCGGGCATGGCCAGCCTCAGCCCCGACGGCGAGCTGCTGGCGCGGGTGATCGCCCACCTGGGCTACCAGGTGGTCCGCGGCAGCACCAGCCGGGGGGGCAAGGACGCCTTCGAGGCCTCGCGCGCGGCCATGGACCTGGGCCTGACCCCGGCGCTGGCGGTCGACGGCCCCCGCGGGCCGCGGCACCGCCCGCACGTCGGCGCGGTGGCCCTCTCCGCCTCGGCGCAGCGGCCGGTCTTCTGGTGCGTCACCCGGGCGTGGCCGGTCCTCCGGCTCCGCTCCTGGGACCGGTTCGAGGTGCCCCTGCCCTTCGCGCGGGTCGAGCTCCACTACGGCCTGCTCGATCCGGCGCCCGACCCGGCGGATCGGGCGGCGGTCGAGGCGCGGCGGGTCGCGCTGGGGGACCGGATGCGTCGGCGCTGGGCCGAGGTCCGCGGGCAGCCCCCCGCGCCCCTGCCGGCGCCGCGCGAGGGGGACGGCCCGGGCTGACCGCCCCGTCAGCGCTGGGGCGTCCACTCCGCCGTGACCAGGAAGTGCGCGGCCGAGGCGCTGCTGGCCACGCTGACGACGGCGGCGCCGTCGACCTTGATGCCGAAGGACAGCGACAGGCGGGAGGCCGTCGACTGCGCACCCTCGCTGTCGTGGGCCGCGGCCTCGGCCAGGCGCCGGGCGACGAGGGAGGCGACCTTCACGACGTTGTCGAGCACCTGGTCGGGGTGGAAGCCCAGGTCGTCGTCCCCCTTGGCGAAGCCGCCGGCGACCTCGGTGTCGATGTAGAGCGTGGTCTGGTCGTCGATGTGGGACGCGAGCAGCACGGGACCTCCGGGGCGCGGTGCGGGGCGGCCAGGGTAGCAGCCCGGCGTGCTACGGTCCCGCGCATGAGCACCCCCGAGCCCACCTGGTGGACCACCCGGGCGGCCGCGATGGCCGCCATCGACCCAGCCTTCGCCGGCGAGATCGACCGACTCGCCGAGGACCAGGTCGACCTGGCCGAGCGCCTGCTCCGCCTGCAGCCGGGGGACCGCGCGCTGGACCTGGGCTGCGGCGCCGGCCGGCACGCGATCCTGCTCCAGGAGCGGGGCTACCACGTGACCGGCCTGGACCTGTCGGGCGAGGTGCTGGAGCTGGCGCGCGCCGCCTGGCAGCGCCGCCACGGCGCGGAGGCCGGGCCCCGCTGGGTGCAGGGCGACATGCGCGAGCCGTCGGTGATGGGCCCCTTCGACGTGGTGATGTCGATGGACGCGGCCTTCGGCGTCTTCCAGGACGACGCGGAGCACCTGGCCGTGCTGGTCGGCGCGGCGGAGCGCCTGGCGCCGGGGGGGCGGCTGCTGGTCGAGGTGCCCAACCCCTACTTCTGGGCCCGGCACCAGCACACCCGGCACTACCCGCCCGGATCGCTGGCCGCCGACGCCCACATCGTGCGGACCTACCGCTTCGACGCCGACCTGGGCCGGATCGAGGACCACCTGACCGTCTTCCGCGGCGGCGCCGAGCCCCTGGAGCTGCCGGTGCAGTGGCTGCGCGCCTGGGTCCCCACCGAGCTGAAGGCCCTGGTCCTGGCCGCCGGCTTCCAGGACGTGCGGGTGGTCGGCATGGACGGGTGGCGCGTGCCGGCCCAGGCGCGGCCCCTGGACCCGGCGAACAGCGCCTTCATGTGGGTGCTGGCCCGCGCCTGACGACGCGGGGCGTCGCTCCCTCAGCCCTCGTCGTCCTTGGCGGCGCCCGGCGTGGGGCGGTTCAGGCGCGCCATCACGACCTCGGCCTGCTCGGTCGGCACGCCGGGACGCTCGTAGGGGGTCAGGGTCTCGGGCGCCGGCGCCGAGAACTCGCCGGAGAAGCGGTCGACGACCTTGCGCACGCGGCGGCCGATGCGGTCGCGCAGTCCCATGGCGGGCTCCAGCTCGAGGGGGTGCCGGCAGTCTACCCGCGCCGGCGCGCTCCGTCGTGCAGGGTCGCCGCGCCTGCCCTATGCTCCGACGGCAACGGAGCATCCATGGACGCCAGCGACATCACCCTCGAGCAGATCCTCACCTTCCTCCTGGAGGCGCCGCTCTTCGGCGACCTCTCGCCCGAAGGCATCGCCGACATCGTCAAGATCATGCAGATCCAGCACCTGTCGCCCGGGCAGACCCTGTTCCAGCAGGGGGACGTGGGCGACGCCTGGTACGTCGTCTTCGACGGCGAGGTGGAGGTCTCCCGCGAGGGGGCCCACCGGCGGATGCGGCCGGTGGCGCGCATGGGGGCCCGCGCCTGCTTCGGCGAGATGGCCGTGCTCGACGGGTCGCCGCGCTCGGCCACCGTGGAGGCGGTCGAGGAGACGGTGCTGCTCCGCTTCCCCCGCGGCGCCTTCCAGGAGCTGCTGAGCGAGGGCAACCTGGCGGCGCACCAGCTCGTGCTCGGCATGGCCCGCGTGCTCTGCGAGCGGCAGCGGCGGCTGACCGGCGAGGTGCACGGCATGCTGGACGACAGCGAGGAGGATCCGGCGACCATCCGGCGCCGGATGCAGCGCCTGGTCGACGCCTACCAGGTCTCGGAGTGACGGCGGCCCCGTGA